>CAVYXS010000283.1:0-10085 GCA_963772205.1 uncultured cyanobacterium | reverse complement strand
ACCCTTGAGAATTGGTGCCCATTTTACCCAATTTTCGGGAGCGAGGCTGATTAATCGCTTGGTGCTAATGTCTGCTGCTTTAGCCATAGGGAAGTAGATGACCACTGTTTTAGTTTATGGTTAAAGTGGCGATCGCTTGCTCGATGCATTGAGGGTTTGGGGAAGCTAGATTACTCAATCCCCAATCCTTTATCATGACTTGTAGAAGCGCGATCGCCACTCTGGAGACCAATGCGATTAATTTTATACACTAAGCCGGGATGTCATTTGTGTGAGGGCTTACAAGAAAAGTTGGAAAAAATCGAAAATATCGAGTTTGAGTTGGAATTAAGGGATATTACAACTCGTGATGATTGGTTCAGTGCTTATCAGTATGAGGTGCCAGTTTTGTATTTATCGAACCGCAGTGGCGCAGAGGACATAGAGAAAGACAAAGATGTAGTTGAGAAGCCTTTGCCACGTCCTTCTCCTCGTGCTAGTGTGCAGCAGTTGGCACAAATGCTGAGTAAGTATTTAGCCAACTAACAAAAAATAATGCAGAATAAGCGCAAGTTAATTGTGTGTCGAGGTTCAGCAGATGAAATTGCGGGAATTACTAGCTGCGGTAGATGGTTTAGAAGTATTGTCTAATAATTCTGCTTTGGCGGATGTGGAAGTTACGGGCTTGAAGACGAATTCTCATGCTTGCGGTGTGGGAGATTTATTTATAGGAATGCCTGGAACACGGGTGGATGGTGGGGAATTTTGGCCAAGTGCGATCGCATCGGGTGCGGTGGCTGCTATTATTTCAGCAGCAGCGGCAAATAAGCAGCCTCCTAGGTCTGAGGTGGTGATAACTGCGTCTAATATGACTCAAGCCTGTGCCCAATTAGCTAGTGCTTTTTATGGTTATCCTGGGCAAAAACTCAAGTTGGTGGGTGTGACTGGTACTAATGGTAAGACTACAACTACTCACTTGATTGAATATCTTCTAGCTAAGGGAAATATATCTACGGCTTTGATGGGAACTCTCTACACTCGTTGGCCTGGTTTTGAGCAAACTGCTGTCCATACGACGCCGTTTGCTGTGAAATTACAACAGCAGTTGGGAGAAGCTGTCAATGCTGGTTGTGAGTTGGGTGTGATGGAAGTTAGTTCTCACGCTTTGGCTCAAGGTCGTGTTTTGGGTTGTAAGTTTGAGGTGGGGGTATTTAGCAATCTTACTCAAGACCATTTGGACTATCACCGCGATATGGAAGATTATTTTGCGGCGAAGGCGTTGTTATTCAGTTCTGATTATCTTCAAGGACGGGCGATAATTAATGCTGATGATGCTTACGGTGAGCGATTAATTGCTTCTTTGACTCCAGAACGGGTGTGGAGTTACAGTGTTAACAATCCCCAGGCTGATTTGTGGTTGAGTGATTTGACTTATGAGCCAAATGGTGTTAGCGGTACACTGCATACACCTGAGGGAAATGTGCCTTTCCGTTCGCCGTTAGTTGGTGAATATAATTTAGAAAATCTTTTGGCGGCGGTGGGTGCGGTGTTACATTTGGGTTTAGATTTGCAGTTAGTAGCTACAGCTATCGGTGAGTTTCCTGGTGTTCCTGGACGGATGGAACGAGTGCAAATTCAGCCTGACCAAGATATTAGCGTGATTGTGGATTATGCCCATACGCCAGATAGTTTGGAGAATTTGCTCAAAGCTGCGCGGCCGTTTATTCCTGGTAAAGTGATTTGTGTGTTTGGCTGTGGTGGCGATCGCGATCGCACTAAACGCCCGAAAATGGGTAAAATTGCCGCTGAATTAGCTGATGTGGCGGTGGTGACTTCTGATAATCCCCGCACTGAAGACCCTGAAAAGATTTTACAAGACGTGTTGGCAGGAATTCCTGATACTGTTCAACCAATAGTCAATGGCGATCGCGCCAGTGCAATTCGTACCGCTATTTTACAAGCTCAACCTGGTGATGGGGTATTACTGGCTGGTAAAGGTCATGAAGATTACCAAATTCTCGGCACAGAGAAAATTCACTTTGATGACAGAGAACACGCACGAGATGCTTTACATTCTAGATTAAATATACAAGTTTAATACTGAGCCAATTTAGGGGACGGGAAACTCTCTTACCTTGATTTGCTGGTGAGGTTCAAAGCCACTGACTGAGAAAATTGGCGATTGCTCACCATTCAAGCTCCATACCCAAAAACTCTACCCCCAACAGCGGGTGGAGTTTTTATTAATCAAAATCCAAACAGTTGCTAAAATAGATGCTAAATGATACACTTCATTAGTTTTAACAGTCATCATTTAAAATTAATAATTCATGTTTGTTTACGTATTTGGTTTGTTAAAAATGCAAATATAAAGGATGCAAATCGAAACCAAAATTATTTCTGCCTTCATCCGGCCTCATTTTTCTGCCTTGACTCATGAATGAATCTCTGGTTCAGGATCTGTCCGTTTATCAGCTGGCTTTAGGTGTCCCATCCCCTCCCCAACCATTGCGTCTTAGTCCTGCTACGGTGTTATCACTAGTAAGGGCACAAATTGACTTACTCATTGAGCAGCGAATTGCAGCTACTTTATTGGTAAAGCTACCACCAGGAAAAATTTGGCACTCGGAATTAGTCCGTTATCAATCGTCCATAGGTGCATCTGGTGTCATTTATACTTGTCAGATTGCGGAGAGTGGGGGAGACAAATTAATTCCCCCATCCCCCTATCTCATTAACTTACAGTTGCAACCCAATAGCCAACTGTGGCGGGAATACTTTGTGATCGTCTTGTCGCCAAACTTTTGCAGTTTAATTTTAGCTCATCGACCATGCAAACGACGACCGAAAACCCAGATTTTCAAGAGAATAAACGCCAAAAAAATCCCCCGTTTGTTGACGATAAATACCGTTGAAGGCAAAATAATTGAACGAGTATTAGATGGGATTAAACAAGCCAGAACACCAGAATCATCTTTAATTATACCGACTGATTTTATCTGCCCCGCAGCACCAGAACCAGGACTGATGAATCAGTTGTTGACAAAACAAATCCAGCAACAGGAGAAAATTAATCATCAAATCACGACTCGGCGGATTGCTAAGTTACAGCAGCAAAATCAAAAACTGCACAGCCAAGAACAACTCAAGGATGAATACTTGCGAAATGTGTGTCAAGAGTTGCGGACACCCCTAACGCACATGAAAACAGCACTCTCTCTGTTGAATTCACCTACTCTCAAGCCACCCCAGCGACAAAGATATTTAGAGATGCTGAAACGAGAGTGCGATCGCCAAAATTCCTTAATTGCTGGTTTATTAGATCTAATACATTTAGAGCATAATTTAGCGGCGACACCCTTAGAGTCAGTACGCCTCTCGGACATTGTACCTGGGGTAGTCAGCACCTACCAGCCTGTAGCACAAGAAAAAGGTATCATGCTAGCCTATACTGTACCCTCCGAACTACCATCTGTGAGGTGTATCAGTGGCGGGCTGAAACTGATTGTGATTCATCTACTACACAACAGCATTAAGTTTACCCCCAAGGGTGGTCAAGTTTGGGTACGAGCGCGTGTTCAAGGCGATTATGTCCAATTACAATTCCGCGACACAGGTGTGGGTATTGCCGAAAGCGAGATTACCAAAATCTTCGACAGCTTTTATCGTGTGCGTTCAGGTATAACTGAAGACTCTAGCGGACCTGGATTGGGATTGACAATTGTGCAGCAGTTGCTGTCACGTAGCGGTGGTTCTATTTCTGTCAAAAGTAAGTTGTCTGAAGGTTCAACTTTTACAGTGCAGTTAGAAGCAATTTTCCATTGAACCACAGATTTTTATTCTAGAGACATGGTATTATTCCCAAAATGTGGTATATTTAGCCATAATATCAAATTCATTTATAGGGGAATAATTCCTCTTCCCTGTCCCTCAGCGTCTCTGCGGTTTTTTAACCATTTCAGATTCTACCGGATTTGAGATAAATCCTAACTTCCAACTCCTAACTTTTGCTTACCGCTGACTTCCAAAGGCAAGAAAATAGTCAAGACTTCGCCATCATCAGGACGTTGACGTACAATAAGTTTGCCACCAATCGCCTGAAATAAATGCTTAGTTGCCGCAATATTCAAACTAATTGTACCTGTTTCCGGTTGAAACATCAGCAATTGACCAAGAGCTTTGCGAATTGGCGGTGTGGCTACTTTATTTGTATCTTTGCATTGACTTTGGGGTGATAATTGTAGCTTGAGTTGATCACCAGCTGGGATGACATGTACTTGAATATGACTACCAGGAGGTAAACTACGTGTGAAATTCTCCATTAAACCCGTGAGTACTCGATCCAGCATACTCGGATTGCTCACCACTGTTGGCAGATGTTGGGGTAACACCACATCCAAAGTCAAATTTCGACGCTGCGCTGCTTGTTGCCAACGGGGAATGCTTTGCTGTAATACTTGATCTAGAGACATTGGCGTGAGATAAGTATGTGTAGATTTCACCGCTGTCGAAGTTTCTAATTCAGCTGCCTTAAATAGCAACTCCATCCGATCAATTTGCTCAGTACACTCGTGATCAATAATTTCTAAGCGATTAATTACATTAGCAGGTAAATCCCGCCGCTTCAGCAACAAGCGTGTCATCGTGCGAATAGTCGTCAGAGGGGTGCGGACTTCGTGAGCAAAAGCCTGTAGCAATTCCACATCGGGACGAGATGAGCAGGAGGGGGAGATGGGGGGATGGGGAGATGGGGAGATGGGGGGAGTAGGTAATAATTTGTCGGCTTCGGGATCTGTTAATTCTTGTAGCAGCAGCTGGCTAAACTGAGTCACAGTGCGGTAATCTGGAGCTACTGGAGGGTAGTTTTTTACTAATTTATCCAGTTCGCCGAAAAACTCTGGATTCGTCAGCATCACCCTTGCGCCTAAAGCCCGCCATACCAGCTGGACTACCTCAGGCTCGAAGGAAAAAGAAAAAGTTTTTTGACCGTTCTTGTGTTCTGCCAACACCAGGACTAAACTAAATTTATCTGTGAACACCAAACAAAACCGCTCTGTTCCTAGAGGATCTGCAGGTAGTAAGGGTAGCACTGTCTCATCGGGCGAATATTCCTCAGCCTTGGCGATGATAGCAGGCATCTGAAATGGCATCAGTGCCAAGGGATTAAATGGCCTTGCCGTAAAAGTGACAGTCTGTAAGCTTTGAGTCAGTTTTGGCTGACTAAACAGGGGTGCTGGCGCAGCTAAAACCAATCCTTGGGTGACACCGTCAGCAGCAGTTTCTAAACAGTTGATGAGTAGATGTTCTGTTGCTGCTAAACTAACACGCCACTGTCGCTCTGCTTTAGCTGGTGAACATTCAGCCACGGTTGATTGATGTTCGGCTAAAACTTCGCTTAGACTGGGCAAGATCCATTCGTACACAGGTTTTCACCCCTTGATTGAACAGCAGATAACAGCATCTAGGTGAGGCATTTGACTATTACTTATGAGGTTATATTTATTTGTGTACTTGCGACAGTCGTATAACCGAACAATATAGGTGCAATTTCCGGTGTTATTAGTTATAAGTTCCAGATTTCTGGGTCAAAGTCAACTTAATACAAAATTAACTAGATTACAAAATGTAAAAACCCCTCTCATTTTTGAATAGGGGTTTTGTAAAGTTTTTTATCTAAAATCTGCCAGCATTACCTTAAAATACGCTCATTATGGTGATGATGCTAGCGCTAGTCAACATAATCAGAGCGCCCATAACTATAGATTGACTCAAGGTTTTTGAATCGTTCATTTTTTTTACATCCGTTAATTATGAGAATCCTTTCAATTTATCAGGATCAGTATAAATATCAATATAATCACGGCAAAACTTAAAATTCCGTAAAGTTTCTTCTTATAATCTGTGGTATTTACTGAGGTAACTGGCGACTAGTAGTCTGGCAAATCAACAATGCTTGGTATGTAGTCAGCGATTTATTGCTTTTTCAGGACTAAAGTCCTGACTACGAATAGAGTAAAGTTTCATTGGTGGACTACTTGCTAGTCTGGCACACCAACTTTGCTTGGTATGTAGTCAGCGATTTATTGCTTTTTCAGGACTAAAGTCCTGACTACGAATAGAATAAAGGTTGTGGTGTTTGGTTAGACCCTAGACGCCAGTCCCTAGTTCTGCTACTTATTTGATTGAGATCGACAAATAGCAAAAAATTATAAATACCTAATTGCCGAGCGAGATATGTGTCTATATAGGGTAGAATAAATTTTATTGGATGTGAAATAAATTTATCTCAAAAATTATCATGACAGTTTCCACGGTATCTAGAAACCAAACCAGCAATTTAGACTTAGAACATTTAAATCAAAAATTTGAAACTGCTACTCCAAAAGACATTTTGGCATGGTCTATCGAAAATATCCCCACAGGATTGGTGCAAACCAGCGCCTTTAACGTGGATGACATGATAATCACCCATATTCTATATAGTGAACTCAAGCATCCAGTTCCAGTTATATTTCTCGATACCCTATTCCACTTCCCCCAAACTCTAGAACTAGTTGCCAAAACCAAACAAGTCTACAATCTGGATCTGCAAACCTACAAAACTCCAGACGTAGACAGCCGCGAAGCCTTTACCGCCAAATACGGCGAAGAACTGTGGGACAAAGATATTACCCAATTCCACCACGTTACCAAAATTGAACCTCTGCAACGGGGTTTAGACGAACTCAACACCATCGCCTGGATTACCGGACGTCGGCGCGACCAAGCCGTTACCCGTGCTACCATGCCTGTATTTGAATTGGATGGCAAAGGACGGTTAAAAGTCAATCCCTTAGCAGCCTGGACACGTCAAGAAAGCTGGGTATATGTAGCAGAACATGGAGTAATCTACAACCCCCTCCACGACCAAGGTTATCCTAGCATTGGCGATGAACCCATCACCACCAAAGTCGGCGATGGTGAAGACGAACGAGCCGGACGTTGGCGTGGAAGTGCGAAAACTGAATGTGGTATTCATATTTAGTCGTTAGGGGTGGGGTTACTCCACCCGTAGAAGAGTAGGGAATGGGGGCGGGAAAGAATTACCGCCAACTATTCTTCTTTCCCTATAAAGGAAACCAAGTTCTTAATTTTGGATAAAGTCGAGCTTAGATAAACACTGCCAAAAAACAAATTTGCAGGCTAGTTTATTGACTATTTTGCTGAAAAATTTGCTCTAGAGAAGCTAGTTCAGCTTCTGTTGCTGCATCAGTTACTGGCAAAGGACGCTGCATAATTGAATAAAGTGATCGCTTTTGCACTTTTACAGCCTGTAAGCCCAACTCCCGTAAAAAATCTTCAATTTTCAGCACCATTTTTTTACGATCAGCTTTTCGTTAGATCAGTACTGCGGGAAATTGCTGCTTTAATATATGGTAAAAGTATTGTTTTGACCACTTCATATTTTCCATCAAATACAGCCTCTTGGGCTTTATCTACCAGTTCTTTAATCGTGGTTAATGACTCCCAATCTTGAGCAGTACGCTTTTCTATACGAAATAGCATATAACTGTAGCCTTCTAGGGGTTTACCGTCACGCTCAAAAGTTTTCGTGGTTCCTGGTGAACCCAAACAGAGGCTATCTTTTACAATACAAAGATTATCGTTATTTATCTTGTTATCCTGCGCTAAAATTGCGGCAAAATAACCTGCTTTCAGGGAATTACTACCACCTCCATCGGCGTCAGAAAACGTTTGTTGGTAGCCTAGTTCTAAACGACGCTCACCAATCTCGAGTAAATCTTCAATACCCCGATATATTGGTTCTGCTAGCTTGATAACACTTGAAAGTTCCGGCACAGGTAACAATTCTGAAAATCTTCCCATCGTCTTAATGAATTTACCGATGGAGTCATTATTCGCTATGCTAAATAAGCCTGCTTGTAACTCGACTAATCCATCATTGAAAGGAAATAAGGATGTCAGAGGATAGTTGCACTGAATGACTTTATCCAGATTATCTGCTATTGATTTTTCTAATTGTCCAGGTGCAGCTAGATAGGGAATTATTACGGATTTCCCACCGTGATTGAAGCGGACAGCAGCATGAACCACCGGATATCTTTGCTTGAACCATTCTACATCTTTAGCCAAGCGCATCTCTACTAGCCAGATACGACAATAGGCTTCACCTGCAAAAATGGGTTTTTCATCGTAGTCTAAATCAACTCGATGTTTGGGTAGAAAAAGAGTTTTATATTTTGGAGCTTCACGGCTGAAAGTTTCAGATAAACTCTGTAAAAAAGTCATGAAATTATTCCTCTGTCATATCAAACAAAAAATTGTGAAATTTGATTCCAAATAGCACGAACAGGGATTCCTCCTGTAGTACCTGGTTCAAAATTACGACCAATACCTACATTTCCTTGGTGAATTGCAATTAATTCCCATTGGCGATTAAAAATAGGTGCACCAGATGAGCCGTCATTAGTTTTTACATTGTGGTCAATGTAATCTTCTCCTACTTGTATAATCTTTCCCAAATCAGAAATTATCACATGATTACCTTGTGGGTGATGGATGATACGAACATCTTGACCACTATCTAAGATAGAACTTTCATTAATACAAATATTTGTTTGTTGTATTGGCGCGTTGATTTTTAGTAGCGCATAATCAAAGCGACTATTTTTAGTAATAACATCTAATTGCAATACATCTTTTTCAGATTCATAACTTCCAGCTTGGTAGCCAAGGCGTACCCATGCTTTTTGCACTTGGCTCTTGCTGAAAATATGATTACAAGTTAGTAAGAAATCTTTTGTAATTAATACTCCTGTGCCTATAGGATTTCCTATAGGTGATTCGATTCTGCCAACTGTATTACGAGCAGATAACGCTTTGAAGTTTTCATGACCTTTTTCGACTAATCGATTGAATAATTCTAAATCTTGGTCTTTCAATCCATAAATGGATGCTAAATCACGAAGATATTCGAGTAAATTTACCAATGGGTGATAGTTTAATTTTTTATTAGATATTTGATAACCTTTAAATGTTGATACCAATGATTGAGCAAATGTATTAGATTGAGTATCAAATCTCAAATTACTTAAAAACGCAGAATCCATACCAGCACTTTCCAAAAGATTTTGGCGCTCACTTGCTACACTCACCTTGAGTGCAAAGTTATTTAGCGCTATAGTTAAAGGTGGCACGTCTCTCTGCTCTAAAAATATTTCCGGATTCATGATTTTGTCATCTATCCAAATTGGATTTTTCAATGATGGATTATTAAGAGATTGAGTGCTGCTTTCTGATTCTTGTTCCTGTAGCTTATTCTCTAAATCATGAGTAGATTCTGGCGAGGTGTTGATCGACTCTGAAGTTAGTATTCCAGGAGTAATTGCTTGAAGAGATATTTGCTTATCAAATCGATGCTTCAAATCCTGAATAAACGCTTCTAGTGAAGTTTTTTGGCGATAGTGTTTATTTAAGGCTTTCTCAATTGTCGCCAGCAAACTTTCATAGAGATTATCTATATATTCTTCCCGTGCAGCTTTTAAATTATCTAGCTCAAATGACCAGTAATTATACCATTGCCAAAGCGACTGAAATTGATTTGGATTTGGAACATCTATACCTATCTGTTGAAGGATACTTATTTGTAATGCAACCTCCCAATAAAGGTTTTTATAACCCTCATCTTCCGAGTTAACTAGCAAACGAAGCTCTCCTTGAGTAGCTACTGAAATCATAGTTAACTTTAACTGTTTAATTTTTCCTATCAGATTTTCAAATCGGGATATTTGCCAGTCATTAATTAACTCCTGCTGAGATTTATCTTTGATATCATGCTGGCATAAAATAATATTAATCTGGTTAAAAACGCTGGCGTAGAGGTCATGAACATATCCTGCTTTTGAAGCGTATCCACTTTTTAAAGTTTGCCAGTAATCGCTCCAATCAGAAAGAAATTTAAATTTATTAGGATTGTCGATGTCAACCTCTTCTTCTTCAAGAGCTTCTATCAGTTCAGCGATATTTTTGTAAATCTCTGTATATTCTTTCTGTTTTTGATGAATTTTCAATTCTCCAGTAGAAACCGCAATCATTATTATTTGCAA
>CAVYXS010000282.1:0-8950 GCA_963772205.1 uncultured cyanobacterium | reverse complement strand
TTATGTATCATTTTACTGGTTACAAATTATCGTATTGCTATAACGTTAATACTGCTGCCACCATTAACGAGAAATTCAGAATCCTGTCTCGACATCCTAACTGCTTATAATATTTTTGTTGAGCAAAAATAGCTGGAGTTAATAAAGCTTCTAAATGTTTGGAGATCGCTTCATTATCTATAGTAGGAGTATTATGTCGGTGTGCGTGGTCAGAGTTTTGTTTTGGTCGCTTTGGCATGGCGGTAAACCAAATTTTTCATTACCTCGTTTGATACTGGAGTTTACCTAAGAATTCAGTCCACTTTTGACAAAGTTATTCTCTCGTTACAATACTGTTTCATACCCTATTTTAATTTGTGAAAGACCTTAAAGATAATGATAATCAAATCGAGGGGGAGGAGGCGAGCGACGCTTGCCTTCTCCCCCTCTGCCCACATACGATTATCATTCTTATTAAGATTATTTTGAGTATTTTAACTGATTGACAAAAGGCACTTTATCTTAACCTCTCACCGATGATCCCGCAAGTGGCGTGGAGTTTTTTATTTGTTCATAACTCATTTTCATTTAGTAGAGCTATAGCAAATGAACTTATAATATAAAAATTAGGCACTAAAAAAATATCCAGGAACCTTTTCAGAAATATCGGCGTCTTACATGTTTTTTGCCCTGATTTAGGCAAGGATATCAGCAGTATAAAAATGTTAACCAACAATTGCATATCCTTCGCGCCATAGAAGCTATCATACCTTTAAAATATGCCTATTAGCAGGTTAAATAACTTCAGAAACTATCTCAGTGAATCCTCGTCATTACAGACATCACAGACACAAAGGTCAACTCTCCTATGACTGCCCTTCATCGTTGGAAATCAAGCACGGCTGCACTCATGACAATGGCAATGGCCACATGTGCCATTACCCCCTTGTTTACCTTTGCCCCTGCTAATGCCCAATACAATATTAATCAACCCAGAGTAATTACCATTCCTACCAATGTAACATTGCCTGTGACTTACGAAAAAGAGAAAGTAGTTGTCAGTCCTGGAGAAACTTCAGCTCTAACTCTGAGAATAGCCAACGATATTATCGACAAAAATAAAAATCTCTTGATTCCCTCTGGTACTGAAGTTGTTGGTAGACTAGAACCTGTAAACCTCAACGGTGGTTCTGAAAACAATAATCGCAGAAACAATAACAAAGGTGTGCGATTTGTAGCACAAGAATTAGTATTTTCATCAGGTCGTCGGCAATCGATTAATGCCACTTCTAAGACAATTACCACAACAGAAACCATCTCGAAAGGCTCTGACACTGGTCAGATTTTAACTGATGCCGCTATTGGTGCAGGCGCTGCTACATTGATTGCATTGGTTACAGGGAATCGCAAAGTTGAAGTCTTAGAACCAGTTGGAGGTGCGGCTGCGGGTGCTTTAGCAAGTGTCTTATTGCGGAAAAACAAAACTGATGTCTTTGTCCTCAGACCTGATCAGGATTTGGCTATCACCCTGAATTCAAATTTAGTGCTATCTCCCAACTAGACTTAACTTAATTTAAGTCCTAACTTTAATCATACTGCTTCAGCGATCGCCAGTGCAAATATTGTGAGCGATCGCTTGATTTTTATTGGTCATTTGCCTTATATCAGCAGTAGTCAGATAAACAACTGGCACTAAACAAATATAGTAGTTAATTACATACAGCTAATTGACAAGTGATATCGTGTCCGGTTAAAGACTTATCATGAAGACGGCATGGGGGCAGGGGGCAGGGAGGTAGGGGGAAAGAGAGTTTCCCAGTTTTTGCACAGATGCGGGAATTATAACTAATTAGGCGGACATGATATGATGCATAAAAAATTTTCATTGCCAGCAACTATTTTATCTGGATTGCGTCTGGTTAAATATTCAGACTATTTTGAAGATTGATTTGCTGTAGCCAGTAATTAATAAAACCAAAATTTTGGACAATATTTGGTTTTAGCAATGGCTATTTAATATCTATTTTATTAAATAAACATAATTACCAAAAAGCAAATTAATTCGGAACTTTAGACTACACTATTTGTCTAAGTAAATAACAGAAGAACACATAATTTTACTGGAGTAATATTTCAATGGTTACTTTAAATCGTTGGCAATCTAAAACAGCTGCACTCATGGCATTAACCATCACAGCCGGCACTGTAGCACCCTTTATTGCAGCAGCACCATCATTAGCGCAAACTACTTTTTCTGATGTTCAATCTAACTATTGGGCAGCACAATTTATTCAAGAATTATCACAACGGGGTATTATCGCCGGATTTCCTGATGGTAAATTCAAACCTGAAGAAGCTGTAACCCGCGCTCAATTCGCCGCGATGCTCAACAAAGCTTTCCAAAAAGCACCGCAACGCCAACCCATCACATTTGCTGATGTACCTAGCAACTATTGGGCGTCCAGTGCTATTGGGCAAGTCTATAGTACAGGTTTCCTCTCAGGATATCCTGGCAATCGCTTTGAGCCTAACCAAGCTATTCCCCGCCAGCAAGTTTTGGTTTCCCTCGCCAACGGTCTACAATATACCCCCAGTGGTAACACCGAAACGACTCTGCAAAACTTCAACGACGCCTCAAGTATCGCCGACTATGCCCGTAGTCCCATCGCGGCAGCCACTGAGAAGCAAATTGTGGTAAACTATCCTGATGTCAAGTTCCTCAATCCTACGGTAACTGCTACACGGGCACAGGTAGCGGCGTTTATTTACCAAGCTTTGGTCAGTTCTAATCAAGCCTCAGCAATTAATTCGCCCTATATCGTAGCCGTTGGACAACCAACTCCACCAAAACCAGTAGCCGTGACAATCCCTCAAGGGACTGCTATTCCTGTGAAGTATGACAAAGCGCAAAAAATTCTCGTCACCAAAACTGAAACAGCGCCGTTGACACTCACAGTATCGCAAAACGTGGTTACGCCAGACCGGAGATGTTGTCATTCCTGCTGGTAGTCAAGTAATCGGTCAACTCAAACCTGTTAAAGGCGGTTCTCAATTCGTAGCTCAGAAACTAGTATTAACCACAGATCAGGAGTATCAACTTGACGCTACTTCTAACGTCATTACTAAAACCGAAACCGTGAATAAGGGTACTAGCACCGGGACAATTATCAAGGATACTGTATTAGGCGCAGGTGCAGCAGCAGCAGTATCAGCAGTGACAGGCGATCGCGTGATTGCGACAGAAAAAGTCTTGGGTGGCGCTGGTATTGGTGCCTTATTCGGTCTATTCTTTGGTAAAAAGAGTGTTGACCTCATCGCCATTGAGCCAGACACTAATTTACAAATGACAATTAATCAAAATTTGTTGGTTTCACTCAAATAGTCAATAACTAACTGCTCACCTCCGGTAACCAAATAATAAATGTAGTTCCTGGGGAGTTAGGTGAAGTGATGACCGAATTTAATGCAGGGCTGAAAATTTCGATTTTCCCCTGCATTTGCTCAATTAATTGTTTGGCGATCGCTAATCCTAAACCTGTTCCGGGAATCTCCGTTTGGGCTTGTACACCGCGATAATGGCGTTCGCCCAGATGTTCTAAATCTTGCAACGGAATTCCCGGGCCTGTGTCACTAATAGCAATTCCCTGCAAATTAGCTTTTTTTAGCCCTACCTGAATCAAAATCTTGCCGTCAGTAGGTGTGTACTTTAATGCATTATCAATGATATTAGTCAATACCTCTTGCAATGCTTTGATATTTGCACGTACTAGTGGTAAATTTCTTTTACTTTTAGCTATCAGTTGCAGATTGCGTTCTTGTGCGATCGCTCTTGCTGATATTAACAATGATTTTAACAAATCAACCATTGAACAGTCAACTTCTTTGTCTCCCGTTCCCGGCAATAATAAAGCTGGTAGCGGTTCTTTTTGTACAGTTGCTTCGACAAATACTGCGTTTTGCGGTAGAGAAAGAGGGGCTAAATCTGTCTGGGTTAAGTCAATTACTTGCTCAATCTGTTGCAGCAATTCTTGGAGGCGATCGCTTTGCTGGATGATATTGCTTGCCACATCTCGGTTAGAATCTGGTGAACGCAGTCGTTTCAGCAGCAGTTTGCCAAAAGTCCGTATCGCTGTTAACGGATTACGAAACTGGTGCAATAGGTTATCGAGCAAATCCTGTTGTTGTTCTTGGACAATTTGTTGTTGATGTAACTCCTGCTGTAACCATGCTCGCCGCTGATCTAAAATGATGGCGATCGCTAGGGTTTGGGCTATCCGTTCAATTTGACTTTGCTCTTGTTGATTCCACACCCGGTCTTCCCTACCTGTGACCAGTAACCCCATCATTACACCTTCATGAATCAGAGGCAAAACAATTTGGTGACCATTGAGTAAGTATTCTTCTGGTGTCCCAGACTGCTGCGACGAGGTAGGAGAGTCCGACCCTGCTGTCAGTAATTTTCTTTGATTTTGGGGTAATGCCAAAGCATTTCCAATTTGAAGTTGCTTCCGTGCTGTTGGCTCCCCTATTCCCTCTGGTTGCCTTAATACTGCTGTCTCTGGGTAGACCACCACAGGAATCAGTTTCGCATCTCCTGTCGATGATTCTACCAATTCTTGTGTTAAATACACAACACTTAACGATGCTCCCATCCCTTGGGTCAGCAGTGCTATTTGCTCTCGACACAAAGCAACAAAATCAGAACTGGCAGACATTAACATTTTTCACATCTTGTTCAGAATTACAGAATTTGAGGGATGATTATAGAAGATGCTAAATTTTTCCCTCACCCGTTTAATCAAGCTTAACTAAATCTTGTTAGTAATGGTTTGCACCAAGAAATTATATCTTTTGCTACTTTTTATTTCTCTACGTTGAAAAATATTATTTTATTGTCTTAAAACTTTAAAAACTATTGATTTTTTGAACTAGAACTTATATAATTACGACGGATTTTGTAGCTATAACTACAATCTACAGCTTGAAAGAGGAGGACAATAGGTTGGCAAGGAGACGTAAAAGGAAAAGTCGTCGTCGTCAGGAAGGACGACGAATTTTGGAACATGTGCCTCAATATAGCATCGAAAGTGGCGAAGAAAAACCTGTGACAGCAGCGAGAAAGTTCATTCAAGCTGAAGGAATCGCGCCACCTGCGTTGCTACTCGTAAAGCGCAATGAACACACCACAGACCGTTATTTCTGGGCAGAAAAAGGACTGTTTGGTGCTCAATACGTTGAAGAAAACCATTTCTTGTTTCCCAGCCTGAGGGTCTTAGAAGCTCCTGCTGGTCAAGAACCGCTAGCTTTAGCTAGTCGTTGAACCATCAAATGGTTATCTTACTCATGGAATGCGACTTCTGACAATCATTTAACTGGCAAAAATGCTCGTGTTATGCCGAAATTTCATTTTTTTTTAAGTTTGTAGCTTTTTGCCAGTAGAGCTAGTCCAGAGTTATTAGACAATCGACTCGTCTCAAACCACTCATGTTTGTATGGGTTGATTGCTAGTCTGAATGATGCAGAAGGGAGTCAGGAGAGAGCGAGAGGTGTCCAGAAGGGAGAGCGGAGTTGCACGCTCATCCGGTGGATTTTTCCGGACCCTCTGTCAAAAGATTTAGTTTATCCCTACGACACACATCGTAGGGATAATTGATATCGTATGAATTGTTTTTTCGGCTCCCTAATGTCTATTTCCGGAAAGTTCCGTCAGAAGTCCCCATTTCTCAGAAAAAATGGTCACAAAAACCAACAGAACCCAGAATTATTCGATAATCTTTAACTGTAGCGCCTTCTGTAATTGGGAAAGTTCGTCTCGATGGGCTATAACAGTTATTTGACTTGAGGAGTTTTGCTTGCTAGAAGTTCCTTCCAGCTTAAGCAACACCTTCTCAAGTCTTCCAGCTTTTTTCCAATAAAAAAGACCACTTAAAGGCGACAGCAGTACTATCGCCGACAACAGGGTACTGAATTGCGGCAAAAGCAGCGACAAAACAAGTGATAGACAAACAAGACCAGCCAAGGCCAGCAGTGTCAAAAACACAGCTAAAAACCAGCTTGGTTTGACAAACCCTTCAAAAGTCACTTGGTTTTTTTCGCGGTCTACCACCGCCACTCGGTAAGATCCGCAAGCGAAAATACTCCTGTAATTGAGGCAGTAAAGCAGCTTCGTCTTGCTCTGATACCAATTGGGCTATTTCTAGACGATCCTTAGTTGATGCACGAATAAAGAAGAAAAGCCCAACTGATAACAACACGGTCAAGAGCAAGGTAGATGGCAGGATAGCAGTATCCATAACTAATAGTTAGTGTGTGATTGGAGGAGACTTATTCATTTTCAATTATTCGTTAATTTGTCCTCCTATGTATGTAATCTTGCCAAAGCCGAGCTAAATCCCGCGCTTGAACTTGCCATTCTGGAGAAACTTGGTACATCCGCCTGGGGCGTCCCCGCCCTTCGAGTTTTTTCCAATACCCAGTAATTGCCCTATGGTCTTCAAGAAATTTGATTGCACTATAAAGTACGGTATCCGAAAGCCGATAGGTGGGATATTCAGTCTCCAGTCGCTGGATCAACTCAGTTCCGTAGGATTCACCCTGTAATAAAACATACATGATGTAACAAACAGCTAGTTCCTGACAGAGGTAAGTTGGCGGAGGATTCTCAAAAAATTGATATATATCCTCAAGTTTCATGGTTAGTGAATGGCTAAAACAATGCCTTAGAGTGGGATTTACAATCCTTGTAGTCAATATATAGTGATACTCTCTAAAGAGTAAGTATATAACGCTACTTAGGCAGGATTTCCAAAGCGTAAACATCAAACGATGACCCACGCTTCTTAAGTCGTGAGACGAGTATGCGAGTTTTAGAGACCTAATTATGATTACGTCTCTACCCAAGCTCAAGACGGTGTGGTGAGGAGCGAAGCGACAAGACATTGGCTTGGCCAAAATCTTGGTGTCAAGTGATGCCGATCTGGTTAGAACTGCTTAAGCATTAAAAATGCCATCGAAAAGATTCTACAGGTAAAATGCAATTTTGTCTGTAAAACTTAATAAACACTTTCTTTTACGGTGATTATCCCAGTGCCGAGCCTAAGATACTCACGTAAGCCAGATATAGGGGCAAAACCCTTGATAACACAAGACACACCCAATTGGCGATGAAATACTGACCTTCTACACTTGAGATCGGCTCGAATCATCTGGTAAGTGTGATAGTAAATTTATCAAGCGCCTAGCACATTGGTGATTCAGTATGTCACAAGACCGTGATGCCCTATCGTCTTCAACTACTCTGCGGGCAATTGCCCAAAAATTTCGCATTATAGGTTGGATTAGTTTCTGGATTCAGTTAGTATTAGGCGTTGTTTCTGGGGTAATATTGCTGTTGTTTGCCATCTCCAGTCAGAGACCAGGCACCTCAGGAAATAATCCAGGAGCGGGGTTTGGCATTTTTTTGGCAATTTGCGGACTGGTGACTTTGGGTGTGGGCATTTATTTAGCTTACCGTTACACCAGATTAGGCATTCTGCTACTATCTACCAATTCCAGCAACCGCCCACGTAAAGCCGAGACAGTACAAGTATTGCGCTTAGGAGTGATAGTCAATTTGGTGGGAATACTATTAACTCTTTTAGGGGCGCAAGCGATCGTTGGAACTTTAGCCGCCAGAGCTATTACTCAAACTCAATTCGTCTTTGCTCAACCAGGTACCCAACCATTCATCAGTGGTTTAGATATGTTTGTAGTCCAGGCAAACACTAACACGGTGACAGCTCACTTTGCCGGGCTGCTGGCTTCGCTGTGGCTACTTAATCGGATTAATCGACCGTAGGGGATGGGAGGATGGGAAGATGGGGAGATTGGGGTAAGAGTTAAAAGTTCAGGCTTGATACCTAGTAAACCAAAAAGCTGATACATATAGATTGCGGGTAGGGGCACGGCAATGCCGTGCCCCTACCAACGTATTTGTATCATAATTAAAGTGAAACAGTATTAAACCTGAAACTTGAGCCTTTGAACCTGAACCGTCCCCCTATCCAGCTATGGCAAAATCAGTATATGCTGGTGAGTTGGCAGGAAGAACTAGGCGAAAAATAAAAGAAAAATCTGTGCTGGATATTAAGCAAATAAGGGAAAATCCCCAATTAATTCAGGAACGGTTGAGTAGTCGTAGTGGTAAATACGACATTCAATCCATATTGCAGTTAGATCAGCAACAACGGGAAATCGAGGGGACGCGCAGTCAACTCCAAGCCCGGAGTAACGAAATTGGTAAAATTGTCGGGCAGAAGATTAAATCTGGTATAAATGCTCAATCACCAGAAATTCAAGGCTTGCGGGATGAAGGTAACTCGATTAAAGCGCAATTGAGCGAACTGGAACCGCGAGAAAAAGAAATTAAGGCAGAAATTGAGCAATTAGTACTTGCACTCCCCAATTTACCCAGCGACTCTACACCCATTGGCAAAACTGAGGATGATAATGTAGAAGTCCGCCGTTGGGGCGATGAGTACCTTCCCCAAAACCCGAATATTGTACCCCACTGGGAAATTGGCGAAAAGTTGGGGATTCTCAATTTTGAGCGGGCTGTCAAAGTTGCCCAAAGTCGCTTTGTTAACCTGATTGGTGCTGGTGCGGCGTTGGAAAGGGCATTAATTAACTTTATGCTGAAGACGCAAACCGAGGCTGGCTATGTAGAAGTTAGTCCGCCTTTGTTAGTTAATACTGATTCTTTAACAGGAACCGGTCAATTACCCAAATTTGCCGAAGAAAGTTTTAAGTGTGCTGATGATGAATTGTGGTTGATACCCACAGCAGAAGTTCCCGTTACCAACCTTTATCGGGGAGAAATTCTAGCTGCGGAAGATTTACCAATTTATCACTGTGCTTATACTCCCTGTTTTCGTCGAGAAGCGGGAAGTTATGGACGGGATATGCGCGGTTTAATTCGGCTGCATCAATTTAA
>CAVYXS010000281.1:0-5779 GCA_963772205.1 uncultured cyanobacterium | reverse complement strand
CATCGCTATGTAGTAAGGTGGTAGAATGCGACGCGCACGTTTTTTGAAAAAACCGATAATCCCCCCACGTAATTTACCGTCATTCCGAATAACAGGCAACATTAAACAGAAACCAGAAAGCATAATAAATAAATTAACAGCATAGTGTCCAGCAAAAAATATTCGGTTAAAACCTGTAATAGAAACAGGGAAATACCAATAACCTATATGCACTGTCGGAAAGGCATGATGCATAACTACATATAATGCAGCTAAACCTCTTAATGAATCAAGATATGGCAAATGATCGAACTTTTTATGAACCTTTTCTAATCGCTGATTTATAGTCATAAAGAAGTGCCTATGTAAGTAACAGTTGTTACTATAGGGTTAATCCATCCTGATGTATCAGTATTTATACTAAAATTCACCAAAACTTTATGAATAATCAACTAAGTATTACGAAATTTACATCAAATTATCAGGAATACTGCGAGGATGCTTTGTGCTAAAATACACCCTATTTCATCTTGACCGATGTGTTGCTACTTTTTCCTCAGTCAGTGCTTTTGCTAAAACAGTATTTGTAGTACCTTGTACTCAGTAAAACCCAGCCTACCCGCCTCAGTCTGCCAAGGTAGGGAAAATCGCTAATTTTGCGCCTCATGCCATCTTCTATAATTAATAAAACCTGCACACATAATCCTAGGCATGAGACTGTGACAGAATCAGGAAGCTACAAAGATACAGTAAACCTACCCAAGACTAACTTTGATATGCGGGCGAACGCCATCAAGCGTGAGCCGGAAATCCAAAAATTCTGGGAAGACAATAAAATATTCGATCGCCTGTCGCAAAATAACCCCGGCGAATTATTTATACTGCACGATGGGCCTCCCTACGCTAACGGCTCACTCCATATTGGTCATGCCTTAAACAAAATTCTCAAAGATATTATTAACCGCTACCAATTGCTGCAAGGGCGTAAAGTTCGCTACGTTCCTGGATGGGATTGTCACGGATTACCGATTGAATTGAAAGTTCTGCAAAATATGAAGTCAGCAGAACGGCAAAATTTGACACCTCTGCAATTACGCCAAAAAGCCAAACAATTCGCCCAAGAAACCGTAAAAGACCAAAGCGTCAGTTTTCAACGCTACGGTGTTTGGGGTGATTTTACACATCCTTACTTGACATTGCAGCCAGAATATGAAGCGGCGCAAATTGGCGTTTTCGGCGATATGTTCCTCAAAGGTTACATCTATCGCGGCTTAAAGCCGGTTCACTGGAGTCCAAGCTCAAAAACCGCTTTGGCAGAAGCTGAGTTAGAATATCCCGAAGGTCACACTTCCCGCAGTATCTACGCCGCTTTCCCCGTGACGGGTTTGTCGGAGGCTTTAAAATCAACTCTGGGGGAATATCTCCCTGATTTGGGTGTGGCTATCTGGACAACTACGCCGTGGACAATTCCGGGGAATTTGGCTGTAGCAGTCAATGGCGAGTTGAATTATGCAGTGGTGGAAGTAGCACCCCACCCCCCAACCCCCTCCCCGCAAGCAGGGAGGGGGAGTGAAGAAGTTGCTGCTACCAAAGAGCAAGCAGGGAGGGGGAGTGAAGAAGTTACTTCCCCCTCTCCGCAAGCAGGGAGGGGGACTGAGGGGGTGAGGTTCCGCTATCTCATCGTCGCGGCTGATTTGGTGGAAAGTCTTTCAGCAACGATCGCGACTGATTTAACGGTAAAAGCCACATTCAAGGGGCAAGATTTAGAACATACAACTTATCGGCATCCTCTATTTGACAGAGAGAGTCCGGTGGTTGTAGGTGGCGATTATATTACCACTGAGTCGGGTACGGGGTTGGTACACACTGCCCCTGGGCATGGTCAAGAAGACTACATTGTTGGTCAACGTTATGGTTTACCTATCCTGGCGCCGGTGGATGATAATGGTGATTTCACCCAGGAAGCGGGACAGTTTGCGGGGTTGAATGTGCTGGGTGATGGGAATCAGGCGGTAATTGATGCTTTGACGGCTGCGGGTTCGCTGTTGAAGGAAGAAGCCTATGCACATAAATATCCTTACGACTGGCGGACGAAAAAACCGACGATTTTCCGGGCGACTGAGCAGTGGTTTGCGTCTGTGGAAGGATTTCGGGAAGCTGCATTAAAGGCGATCGCTACGGTAAAATGGATTCCAGCCCAAGGTGAAAACCGCATCACGCCAATGGTGGCTGAACGTTCTGATTGGTGCATCTCCCGTCAGCGTGCTTGGGGTGTACCCATTCCTGTGTTCTACGATGAAGAAACTGGGGAAGTTTTGCTGAATGCGGAAACCATCAACCATGTTCAAGCAATTATCGCTGAGAAGGGTTCTGATGCTTGGTGGGAGTTGTCGGTAGAGGAGTTATTACCAGAACAATACCGCAATAATGGCAGGACTTACCGCCGGGGTACAGATACAATGGATGTTTGGTTTGATTCTGGTTCTTCTTGGGCGGCTGTCGCCAAGCAGCGTCCAGAGTTGGGCTATCCTGTAGATATATATCTGGAAGGTTCAGACCAACATCGCGGTTGGTTCCAGTCGAGTTTGCTTACCAGTGTAGCAGTTAACGGCATCGCACCTTACAAAACTGTCTTGACTCACGGCTTTGCACTGGATGAACAAGGGCGGAAAATGAGCAAGTCAGAAGGAAATGTGGTTGACCCAAATATAATCATTGAAGGTGGGAAAAATCAAAAAGCAGAACCAGCCTATGGTGCTGATGTACTGCGGTTGTGGGTATCATCGGTAGATTATTCCTCTGATGTCCGCATTGGTAAAAACATCATCAAGCAACTCAACGATGTTAGAGGTAAGATTCGCAATACGGCGCGGTTCTTGTTGGGTAGTTTACATGATTTTGACCCAGAAAAGGATAAAGTACCTTTCGAGGATTTACCGCAGTTGGATAAATACATGCTACACCGCATCTATGAGGTGTTTCAGGATGTGACGGAAGCTTTCGACAGTTTCCAATTCTTCCGCTTTTTTCAAACTGTGCAGAATTTCTGCGTTGTCGATTTATCCAACTTCTATTTGGATGTCGCCAAAGATAGATTGTACATCAGCGCTCCGGATGCTTTCCGCCGTCGCAGTTGTCAGACAGTGTTGCAGATTGCTTTGGAAAATTTAGCAAGAGCGATCGCCCCAGTATTATCCCACACCGCCGAAGACATCTGGCAATTTATCCCCTACAAAACACCATACAAATCGGTATTTGAAGCCGGTTGGGTGCAAGTAGATGAAACATGGCATAATCCAGAATTAGCGGAATCTTGGCAAAAATTCCGGCAAATTCGCACGGAAGTAAACAAGGTGCTAGAACAGGCAAGGGTAGAAAAACTAATTGGTTCTTCCCTAGAGGCAAAAATCTTGCTCTATATAAATGATGAGCAATTACGAGCTTCCGTAAAAACTCTGAATCCAGTTAGCGGTAACGGTATCGATGAACTTAGATATTTGTTCCTCACCTCCCAAGTGGAAGTATTGGAAACACCCGAAGCATTGCAAGGGTTAAAATATAACCTGCTCTCAGACACCTGGGGAATTGGGGTAGTGAACGCAGAAGGAGAAAAGTGCGAATCGCTGTTGGAACTACTCGGTCCATGTGGGAGAATCAGCAGAGCATCCCCTGTTGTGCGAACGGTGCGTTTCCGCCTTAGCGGGAGAGTTTTAGAACCTAGGGGCGTAGCTTCTCCCTAGGAGTACGCCTACGCCCCTAACAAATTAGCCATTTAAAAATTATGAGTGAAACATTAATAGTTACATTTGACGGTCAATTTTTGCGTCCTGAATTACCTCTAAATTTGGAACCAAACAAGCGTTATATCATCAAAATCGAATCTGCTGTTGAATCAGTACCTAACGGTAATGCTTGGGATGTACTAGAAGCACTCACGGGAACAGTCGAAGCCCCACAGGATTGGTCTATTCAGCATAAAATATCTATAGATTTTATGCAATTCGCTGGTATTGCTAGTGCTGAAGAAACCGCAGTTTTGCAAACTCTCGAACATGAGATTGAAGAACAGCGTTTCTTTTTTGGAAGTTAAATCAGGAGAAAGTTAAATGAATCTTGAGGAAGCAGTGTTAGAAAGATTACGCCACTTACCTGTGGATAAACAGCAGCAACTATTAGATTTTGCGGAATTTTTGTATCAAAAAACTACTCTTAAAACTCCTTTAAGGACTGTTAGAGGATTATGCGCTGACTTAAAAGTAGATATTACTGAAGAACATATTACTCAAGCACGTCAAGAAATGTGGGGTAATTTCCCCAGGGATATCGTTTAATGATATCGGTAGTAGCAGATACACACACTTTAATTTGGTACGTTTTTGACTTGCAGAGATTGTCATCAGCCGCATTAACAGCGTTGGAACAAGCAGTTAATACAGGCAATCCTATTTACGTATCAGCTATCACAATCATAGAAATTACTTATTTAGTTGAGAAAGGACGCTTTGCCGAAGAGGTATTAACACGAATTTTAAACGCTTTGGATGACCCCAATATAGGTATTGTGCTTGTACCTCTAGATAGGAATGTTTCAGGAGTGGTTGGACAAATTGACCGAGTAACTGTTCCTGATATGCCTGATAGGATTATTGCAGCTACAGCTTTGTCTTTAGGTATTCCTTTAGTTACTCGTGATTTGCGAATTCAAGCTTTGATCACTATAAAAACTATTTGGTGAAAAAAATTTGCCAAAATTCTTTAAAGCCATAGGTTACGGATGAATAGGAGTTTTTGTTAATTCGATCCAGTGCCTGGATGGCTTGATTCTGGTGAGCATAGTTTGGTTTATTCCCGCTTACCTACTTAGTTCGATTTCAAGCAGATGCTGATCTCAAGCAAGCGATTGTCACTGTTGCAGTATGCAGACAACTAGATATTGACTTTCGATCAGCCAATGCAGCAGGGCTTGAAGATAAGACAGACGGAGTGAGGGACTGAGAGTGATGCCTAAGCTGTTGCGTATTTAATTTGTATATTGGACGCGGGCAAGATGCCCGCACTACAATAATTTTCCGTTTTCGTGTTATACAATTTAGCTGCACATCAGCTTATTCCCTATTCCCTATTCCCCATCCTACAACTTCTGCAACAACTCCTGGGTTAATTGAGAGAAAGCTTTAGAACCAGGAGATTGCGGACTCAGTAACACAACCGGCATAAAACTATCAACAGCCTTCGCCACATTGACATCAACTGGTATTTGATTTTTACAGATTTTTTCTACACCAAAATCTTCAACAACGCGATGCATTACTTGTTTGTAATATCTACCAGTTAGTAAATTAGTATTGGACATACTAAAGACTATCCCCAGCATTTTGATGTTTATTTTTGCTTCCTCTTCATGACTGTCTTTTAATTGAGCAATGCGTCTTTCTAGCAATTGAATCCCCACTATCGATAAAGGTTCTGGTTTTGCAGGAAGGATGTAAAAATCACTGGCTGCTAAAGCGCTACGAGTCATGAGGTTATAACCAGGGGCGCAATCTAAGAGAATAAAATCATATTCTTGGCGCACAGGTTTTAAGATGTTATTTATCAAGACTCGTTCAAAGCGATTCCAAACTGTTTCAAAGTCTTGTTCACCCAAAGCAACTGCTTCGCGATGCAGCATTTCGGAAACTACAAATTCATCATACAAGTCGATATCTCCTGGTAATAAATTTAATCCGGGGAGATTACAAACTTGTCCTTGAATGATTTCTTGAATCGTAGTTTTTCCCTGTTCTGCTGGATTAATAAG
>CAVYXS010000280.1:0-7673 GCA_963772205.1 uncultured cyanobacterium | reverse complement strand
CCTCTCCCCATTAACTCCGGTGCCAAATTTTAATCGTTTTATCCAAACTCCCACTGACTAACATATCGCCGGAAGCAGTAAACGCTACGGCTGTAACTACATCGCTATGGCCTGTAAAAGTTGCTAGCAGTTCTCCTGTTTGTAGATGCCACAATTTGATAGTTTTATCAGCACTACCACTGGCGATAATTTGCTCATCGGGACTGAGAGCGATCGCACACACTTCATCTTTATGTCCTTTGAGGGTGCGGATTAATTCCCCTGTTTCCAATTGCCAAATTTTAATTGTCTTATCTAAACTGCCACTAACTAGCAGTTTACCATCGGCACTCATCGCCAGGGAACGCACAATGTGACTGTGCCCCATGAGGATGTGCTGTGGCTGGTGATCTTTCAAATTGGTAGATAGTTTGGATGTATACCAGACTTTGATTTTGCGGTAGCTACCTGTAACTAGTATTTGCCCATCTTGGCTCAAAACTAGGGAATGAGCTGCTGTGTCATCTAACGAAAGGGCGATCGCTACCTGACGTTGAGTCATATCCCAAAACAGAATTTTTCTGTCATCACCGCCAGTGGCTAACATCCTACCATCTGGGGTAAAGGCAACGCACCTGACTACTCCATTATGTTTGTGTAGGATATCAATTAAATCTCGTGCGCCAATGTGCCAAATTTTAATCGTGGAGTCCGCACCGACACTGACTAAAGTTTGTCCATCGCAACTAAAGGCTAGGGAATTAACTTCATCTACCAGATCAGATGTCACCCAAGGATATTCTGATAATGTATCTATTAATTGACCATTACTTAAATCCCAGAGCTTTGTTTCGCCACGGCTACCACTGGCTAATATTGGCAAGGTTTTGCCATTTGTGCAGATGGAATTGTTTGTCGTCGGCGTTGTAGCACGCAAAACGTCTACAGTAGGAGATGAGTAGGCTAGGCAATTAATGCCTCTGGTGTGTCCTTTCAAGGTTTGCCAGTATTCCCAGTCACCGATAATCTTTTTGAGGGGATGCTCTGCTGGCAAAGTCTCAACTGTCGCTGCCATCATTCTCTCATCAATCACTGGCAACAAATCTTT
Organism: uncultured cyanobacterium; assembly: GCA_963772205.1. Lineage (GTDB taxonomy): Bacteria > Cyanobacteriota > Cyanobacteriia > Cyanobacteriales > Nostocaceae > Gloeotrichia. The sequence continues at coordinate 6,586 of CAVYXS010000280.1, read as the reverse complement.
TTTGGCAATTAGTGATTCTAAATACCAACTCAATCCCCCCGCATACAGCAAGTTACTGGGAGTAATGTACAGTTTTGGTTCTGTAAATTCCAGTTGAGCAGTAGGTAAAAATCCTGTAAATATTGCCTGCTTATTGTATCCTATCTTGCTAGTAGAAGGAAAAAACAAACAGAGAAAAATTAAGATTTGGTGATTTTTTAAATCCTCTTGAGTGACTGACCATCTGATTTTATCTTTCTTAATCGCATTAAAACTTTCTCCATCGGCTGCGTAAACTTGAATACTGAGATTCTGGTTAGCTGTGAGCAAATAAGAAAATTTACTTTCGCTACGTAAATTTCCCTCGTCATCTAAAACCATGTGTTTGACGGTGTCTTGTGGCACTTTTTTTACCAACTTACCGAGGCGTTCAGCCATCACCCGATCAACAATTTGCTCTCTCAAAAGATAATCTTCGGCTTGTTGTTGGAAGTATTTGGGAAAAGGTATCGTCCAATCGGGCGGTTCGGGGTATTCTGGCGGTGTTGGTGGGGGGTTTTTGGCAAGAATTTCGGCTTGTTTGCGAGACAATTCTAGGAGTTTTGCCAATGGTTCGCCCCAAAATGTCATCATTTCACTGTGACAACCTTTGACTTGACTGCTCAATAAAGATAAGTCATAAGTTTTAGGTTTTTTAACACGTTGAAGGAAGTCAGTCTGTTGAGCTTTTAGTAAGCTAATCCAATCCATTTGCATTAGAGCGGCACACTATTGCATACCTAAGGTAAACTATACCAATGCAATTACTCAAGTTTATAACCTGTAGTTAACTAAAATTCAGTAATTCTAGCAGTCTAATAGAATACACCCATAGGGATGCATTTCTGTTCAAGATGCACTGATATAGGACTCAGAGATATCATTAAACTGATAAACCTGAGGTATAGACAATTCAATGAGGTCAGTTTATTGTAACTAACCATGAGAACAAGATACTGTTTCCATCGAAACAGTTCTTGCTGTCAAGGATAGTTTAATTTCAGGTTGACTGAGGGGCTAAAATTAAATCAATTATCCAATATTCTGATTGGTGTGGCTTGATTGCTATGGTTTGTTTCCAACTGTTGAATTTTTATCTGTAAATCAAGGTCATGGCTACTAACAATTGTTTCTAAATTCGCTATTCTTTGTTCTAACAGTTCTATATGCTGCTGTGACTGATAGTTAATTTGTGATTTTTTTTCATCAGAACGCCACATAACAACTGTACTAGCTGTAGCACCAGCAATAGCCGCTAAAGGGAGAACCGGTCCACTTCTGGTAACAACTGACAGTGGAATGCAAAGTGCAAGAATTCCCACTGTCATCCCCCAGATTTTTCCAGTGGTAGCTACTCTGATGTCTGGAGATTGTTCTAGGCTGTTTTGCGATCGCGTAGCCATAGCCATAGCCATAGGTTTTTGTTCGAGCAATTTTTTCTAGATTTACACAAATGTCTAGAAAATACTTCCTGCATTAGGTATAAATATATTTGTTCTAGTAGGATTGTTGTCATGACAACAATCATGCTGTTGTTGAATTAACTAAACCTCGTCCATTTTGAAACCCGGAGTAGTGCAGTCCGAAAAGCCCGCTACTACCCCCAGGGAGCAAGACTTAAGTGCGGGACGCTACGCGCAGCTTGCTTAAGAGGAGGGGTACGGCGTGAGCGCTCAGTCGAACGCTGCTCCCACTACTTTTAAAACTATGGTTTTCAACCTAGACGGGGTTTAAATTCAAAAAACCTGCCAATCTTTTCACAAGATTAGCAGGTTAGTTTTTCCTTAATCGGAGCGGCGGGATTCGAACCCACGACCTCCACTACCCCAAAGTGGCGCGCTACCAAGCTGCGCTACGCCCCGGACATTTAACCTTAGATTTGATCATTTGGATTTCGCCAATTCTTAATCTAAGACTTATCTAGTCACTTTTACAAATATACCACAAGTTCAGAGAAAAACACAAGCTTAATTCAAAAAACCTTGAGCATTGCAGCGGCTTGTCGTAAACCTTCAATAGCGTCAGCATTCCATTTGCCTTCTACAGATCTTCCTGTATTCAGGATAAAGCGCAGACTATAGGCGTGGGGATAGCCTTCTACCTCCATCCATAATAAATCGCTTTCGGCTTCACAAGCAATTTTCTCGTCATCCATTAATTCTGTTGTCAGTTGCATCATGGTATCTGCTAGCTGTGCCAACAGACGGCAAAATTCATTCAACTCAGTTTCTGTTAACTCCACCGCCCAATCATCTGTACCCACTAACCCTTTAAATTCTGCTGCATTGGGGTTCCAGCCAATACGCCAACCAGATCCACTTTTGACAACACGTTCCATAATTAGGGGACTAGGGAGTAGGGATTAGGGAGTAGGGGATTACCAAGAAATAAATTATTCCATATTGTGGGGTGGACATCTTGTCCGCCCAAGGCTACGGGCGGGCGAGACGCCCACCCCACAAGAAAATTTGGATGTTTTTTTATTTGAAAGTCCCTAGTGTTCCGCCACATTGATTTTGATAAGTTGTAGTAAGCACTTTAGTGCTTCAAAATCCACCGACTAAAGTCCTAGGGCATTCCCTGGGGGACGCTGCGCGTAGCAATATTCCCTTTGGGGTAGACTAAGAACTGATAATTATTCGCTGATAATTACTTGAGTAATTGAGCGCCGCCGGTTGGGGGTGGCTGTGGGGTAGTTGATGTGCCAGGATTGTTTCTGGTATTGGGTTTAGGGGTTAGGGTATTTTGGGAATTAGGATTAAAAATATTGGTCAAAACTTGCACCAAGGTATCTCGCTGGCGGCGGTTCAAGTGTTTAATAGCAGCGCGATCGCCATCTAGGGGATTTTCCCGTAATATATCATTTCCGGGATAGGTGGCATCATATATAGCTTCATTGGCACCCAGGTAATCGGCTAAAGTTAGCTTCCAATCTAAGCGATAATTAGGGGCACGCTCTTTGAGATAAATGTGATAGCGGATGAGACGACTAACTAGGGTGTTATTTTCGGCAATTTTCCCAGTTTCTTTGCTGATGTACTGATTTTCTTTGGGGAAGTCGGGCAGTTGCTGATAAACTTTTTGCCAAACATCAGTAGGACTGATTCTTTGTGCGATCGCACTTTGCACACTGAGTAATGTTGTCTGTGTGACTGTACACAATCCTGTTGTCAAAATCAATAAACTCGCCCCAATTAGAGGATTTCGCCGTGCTGAGTTAAACATTGAAATTATCACCTAGTGGATTGACAATTAAATTTACATCCAATTTGTCGGGTGCGTCAGTCAACCAGACCACTGATATAATGTCAATCATTGAGCGTTGACGCACCCTACAGCCTCAGCACTCATAACTGTTTTTACAGTTCACCGATAATCTCTGGCTGAGTCAGTTCATCGGACATTTCGATAATTGCCCTGAGAACTGGCTTCATCATTGCATCTTCGGCATTGTCAAAGTCTTCGTAACGCCGACGTTTGGCACGATTTGCTACCTGAACCGTAATGCGGTAGCGATTTGAGGCTGCACTAATCAGATCTTCAGCACGGTGCATAATCTGAGACTGGGTTGTCTCGAACTTAGAACGCTTTAGCATAGTTAGTGGTTCTTGGGGTGTGCAAAAGTATGAAGCTTGAAGTTTCCTTGCAGGACTTACCAGGGAAATGTTATACCACTGATTTGCTGTAACTTCACTCTTGATCTTTTCTTGGGTCATCCCCCAGTGTAGCAGCACTCATAATATCCTGCTGTATACTCAATTATGGGGAACCCCTCTGTTGATAGAGGTTGATAGCTGTTTGCCACTTTATAAGTATGTTGTAACAATAACTTAATCAAGTAACTTAACCTCATGGCTGATCTTGTGGAAACCGCCATTAATGCAGGAAAATTCAACACGCTAATCAAGCTTATTAAAGCAGTGAATTTGATAGACACTCTTAAAAGTCCTGGTCCTTTTACACTCTTTGCACCTATTGACGAAGCTTTTGCTAAGTTGTCAGTGGGAAGTTTAGATTCGCTACTGCAAGATATCCCCAAGTTAAAGAAGATTATCGCCTATCATATAGCCTTTGGGGATGTCAGGTCAGACGATTTAGAAGAAATTGATGAGGCGGAAACTCTTGAGGGTTCAATCGTGGCAATTGAGTCTGCTGATGGTAAATTTAAGGTGAATGATGCGAATGTGCTGACCACCGACATTCTCACAGACAATGGGGTAATTCATGTGATTGATGCGGTGTTGATACCTGCAATCGTTGCAGGTAGGTAGATATTGTGGAACTGGGGAATAATGGCAAAGAGTTTACCTGATCTCTCAGCCCTAATTCCCCAGAGAGACTTCAACCCAATATGCACCCAGTGCGTGGCGGAAGAGTCAAGGAAAGCTGCTGAGTTTCTCCTTGACGATGCCAGGCAAACTCAGCATTACCGTATATAATATGATTTGGTTGAGTCTGCAAATTGGTGATATTCAAATTTGCTGTTGTCGATGCGGTGCCAGCATTCACGGCAATGATCAATTCCTCAGTATCCAAAGTGCGGGTAAAGACGTAGAGTTCTCCTTGGGCGAAAAGAACTTGATAATCTCCGATCCGTAAAGCAGGGTAATTGTGGCGGATGGTGATTAATTGACGGTGAGTCGTCAGAATTTCTCGATTCCAGTTAGCTTCTAAAGGAAATCCACGCCGGGAGTCTGGATCTATCCCACCCGGTAAACCCACTTCATCACCATAGTAAATACTGGGGGCACCAGGAAAGGTGAGTAACAATAGAGTTGATAATTCTACACTGGCTTGATCACCAGAAGCAATAGTCAGCAACCTGGCTGTATCATGACTCGCTAGCAAATTGAGTTGAGTCAGACTGAATTTCCCAGGGGTAAAGTTGTAGTAGTTCCTGAATTTTGGTAGCGTACTCAGGGGCAAATAAGGGTGGATAAGCTTGATAGTCACGGCTTTGGACTTGTTCTAAGATTACGCGATCGCCTGCGGTAAAAGCAATTGTCGGTCCGGCAAATAAATAATTCATCACGCCGTCAAATTGTGTCCCATCTAGCCACTGTCGGGAATCTCCCCATACTTCACCGACAATGTAGGCTTCAGGATTAACCGCTTTGACTCGCTGACGAAATTCTTGCCAAAAACCAGGAGTTTTAATTTCAAATGGCACATCTAAGCGCCAACCGTCAATGCCAAAATTCAGCCAATATTCGGCAATCTCCAGAATATATTCTTGTACTTCTGGGTTGTCGTGGTTAAATACTGGCAAAGCACGATTTCCACCCCAACCAACATAGTTTGCGCTTAATTCACCAGTATAAGGCGCAAGTGGCCAGCCTTCAATTTTGAACCAATTCACCCAAGGCGAATGGGGACCATTTTCTAAAATATCGTGGAAAAAGAAAAATCCTCGACTAGCATGATTAAACACACCATCGATGACAACTTTAATATTGCGCTGATGGGCGGCGTCTAGCAATTCCGCAAAAGCTTGATTTCCCCCCAGCATTGGGTCAACCTGATAATAATCGTGGGTGTGATAGCGGTGATTGCTAGCCGATTGAAATATGGGTGTAAAATAAATGGCGTTAAAACCGATATCCTGTATGTAGTCTAATTGCTCAACAATGCCCCACAAGTCGCCGCCTTTATAACCTTGGAGTGTGGGGATAGCTGCCCAATCTTCCCACCGTGTATCATGTAAAAGTCTTTTCCGTGGCTGTTTGCTGATGGAAAATCGGTCTGGAAAGATTTGGTAGAAAACAGCGTGTTTAACCCAATCTGGTGTTTGAATTTGCATGATTTGTCATTCTTAACTTTTGACCCTTGACCCTGGTTGATAATTTTTGATTTTTCTCTATTTTATCCGTAATCAAGGAAGTCTTCACAGCCACACTTTCAGTAAATGGCGTTTCCGAGTTGTTAGCGCTACCCTGGGTACAGTATTTGAAACTGTCACAACAATTGCGTTGAGCCAGAATAAAAAGACCAGAATATAGGTAGTTAAGAGTACGTACAATTCAGCAACAGTGTTGTAAAATTTGAGCAATAAATATGCAGCAGAAAAGTGAAAGAAGTATTTTTATTGACCTTAGATACCGCTGTCCGATGGTACACTCGCGGCTGGATTACAGCTAGCGGACTAATTGCTGTCTATATCAACTGTGGAGGCGATCGCAAATGGTCAGAAGCCAAAAAATATCTTCCAGTTACCGAAAACACGTACAAGCGGGTAATAGCAGACGTAGAGTCTGGTGTGACTCAGGACACTCCTTACCAAGCTAACAGTGAGGAACCGGTAAGAGCTTACGACAATTATTTACAAGCCTTTTTTTCTAGAGATTCTACCAAAGTTGAAGCAGCTATTAATATGTTGTCGGAAGTCCTCATCAGTTTTCAAACTTCGACCTAATTTTTTTTGACAAAGTAACACAAGAGCAATATATACACAACTGTAAATTTTGAGATGTGTATTTCATTGGTCTGAAAATCTGTGGCAAAATTCCCATCCACAGATTGGCAACAATACAATGTAACTTGAGTCTAGTAGAGGTACATAAAAAGGATA
>CAVYXS010000279.1:0-27798 GCA_963772205.1 uncultured cyanobacterium | reverse complement strand
ATTGATAATCTTCATCCTTTTACCTGAATCAGTTCTGGGCTGGAAACAATCGGTTCCACTAGCGGCAGACCGATCGCCCGAAAAGCCCAACGCTCAAACCAAGGAATCGTCCAGCCCAGGCGCATTTTTGTCAGAAAATATTTCTCGAATCCTGTTTTCATCCAAGACACCCAGATGCCGTTATAGGTTAACGCCCGGTGGCGATGTCCTGTCTCATCCGGTAATAGTGGATCGGCTAAAAACAGCGCCCCAGTATCGCCAAAATTAGCGAAGCAAATGGCCTGTAGAGTTGGTTTGTGCTGATATCCAGAAATAACCCCTAATTCCAGGGCAATATTATGGGCAACAGCCAGCGCCATTTCTTCGGACATCAATCCCACCTTGGGAGCGCCCGTAGGGATGGGGGTTTGCTCCACTGGTTTGAGTTGGGTGATCACTCCTACGGCGTAAATCGACTCAAAGTCAGGATGACGATAGGTGGGCAATACGGGTATAAACCCCTTGGCATCAGTTAACCCCGGTGCTTCACGCAGGAAGCGTGGCCCGCGAAACGGTGGCAAAACCATCACAAATTTAGCTGGAATTCTCCGCTCATCAGCCAGATAAACTGCGTCAGGTTCAAAATGGGAAATGGCGGTATTTTCCATTAGCTCAATTTCTCGATCTGCCATGAATTTGCGGATTAGCCACCGGGAGTTAGCCATACCGCCGATGCCTAGATGTCCGGCATAAGGTTCTGAGGTAATGAAGGTAATGGGGACTTGCGATCGCAGTTTCTTCTGCTTCAAAACGTGATGGATCAACAAGGCAAATTCATAGGCGGGGCCAAAACAACTTGCTCCCGGTGCTGCACCCACCACAACTGGGCCTGGATCGTCTAAAAATTTCTCCCACGCAACACCTGCCAACACAGCATGGTGCGGATTACAAACTGACTGGGTATAACCACCTTCTGGCCCTAATCCTGGTAGGGCATCCAGCGCTAGTTCTGGCCCCGTGGCAATAACGGCATAATCATAGTCCAGCGTGCGATCGCTCATCCTAATCTGACGAGACTTCGGATCAATGGCGGTGACGGCAGCATGAATAAACTCAATACCATGCTGAGGAACAATTTTGGCTAAATCTAATTGAATGCGATCGAGGGACTTTAACCCCAATCCAACCCAAGGTAATGAAGGAACAAATGTAAACTTTGGTTGATTAGAAATGAGTGTAATTTGATGTTCACGCGGCAATATATGCCTCAGTTCATAGGCGGCAGGCAATCCTCCCAGTCCAGCACCAATGACAAAAACGCGAGCCATAATACCGACTCCTAAAGGTAATTTTTAAAGTTGAGTTTTTAAGCAATGCCTTCTCACTCCCATCTTTATGCAAAAGAGTTTGTTTGAGATGGGGTTTAAATTTAACCTAACACGATTATATTACTATATAGTGATATATTTACAAAATGAAATATTTTAAAAATTCCCTGGCGATCATATGCAATGTTTATGATTCATCCCACATAGGAGTACTGAGATATCGCTCCCCGGCGCTTGCTTGGATAGCCACAATCATCTGATCTTGATATTGCGATCGCCTGCCTACTTGTAATGCTGCATACAAAACCGCACCTGTAGAAATACCACCAAGAATCCCTTCCTGACGGGCAAGTTGACGACCTATTTCATAGGCTTGTTCATCAGTAACAGTGATGATCTCATCGATTAAATCCACCCGCAACACATCTGGAACAAAGCCCGCACCAATACCTTGGATATTGTGTAATCCGGGGGGCTGATGACTAAGGACAGCACTGGTAGCAGGTTCAACTGCCACAATGCGAATTTGGGGATTTTGCTGTTTTAGGTAGCGTCCAGCACCAGTTAAGGTGCCGCCAGTTCCCACGCCAACTACAAATACTGCAATCTGTCCCTCTGTATCCTGCCAAATTTCTGGTCCTGTAGTGTGGTAGTGAATTTTCGGGTTAGCAGGATTACTGAATTGTTGGGGAGAAAAGGTATTAGGGATACTAGCTAACAGTTCGTTAGCGTAGGATATAGCACCAGCCATATCTTCCGCTTCGGGTGTGGTGACAACCTCAGCACCATAAGCCTGAATAATTTGCTGACGTTCCCGGCTCATATTTTCTGGCATTGTCAGGATTAAGCGGTATCCTTTAGCAGCACAAACCATTGCTAAACCAATACCAGTATTACCAGAAGTCGCCTCGATAATCGTGGAAACTCCTGGCTGTATTAAACCAGCTTTTTCTGCCTCAGTAATCATACTAATAGCAATGCGGTCTTTGACTGATTTACCAGGATTCATCCCTTCTAATTTTAAGGCGATATTAACGACACAGCCGGAACTTTTAGGTAATTTTTGTAGCTTTACCAGAGGAGTGCGACCGATAGTGTCGGTAATATTGTTATAAATAGGCATATATTAATCCGTTTTGATTTGTTGAATTGACTTGCGTAGTGCGCGAGGGCGATAAGCTGGGAATAGGGAGTGGGAAAGAAGCTTTTTCGACTGCTACTAAATTTGTTCAAAAATCAAATAGGAGTCCTATAGATGAATACGGTTCAGTTAGCGACAAAACCCAACATTATCTTTAACTGAACCGTATTGGTTTAAAACATGAGTTGAAAAAATACGACAATGAACCCTACCATTAAAAATATATGGGGTAGATTGCTAACTAATGGACATTTGGTGATTTTGACTAAAGGATAAATGCTGAAGATGAGGATAGATAACAGAGTGACACCCTGTAAAAAAGCTGCCACATCCATACTCCAAGTTAGGGTAGGCAAACCTGCACCACTGTATCCAAAAGTCCGAGCAATTACAGGCATAATTTTTCCCGCTTCCGTAATTGCAGAAGGGATGTAATAAGCTAAATTTGCCCCTAGAGTCATAGGCAAGTAAGCGTAGATTACAGTCAGATAATCTGGCATTTCTTGGTCAATAATTTTGGCAATTTGGTGGGTGAAATAAGTGGCAACAAAGGGAGTAATTAATAATAATGTCACTACAGGTATAGCAGTCAGTAAATGCTCAGAATCAAGAAGAATATCCCCAAAGCCAAACCAACCCAAAATTCGGTAGGAATAGTGCATAAACACTCCACCGAATAGCAACAACATTAAAGCAACTTCCGCCCAGAAACCTTGATGATTTTCTAATAAGTCAGTCCCAGGAAAACGCAAATTAATCTGTACAGAGCGATTGGGACAAGCTTTTAAACAAGTCATACATAAAACACAATCCCGATTATCCTTTAATTGGGCAGGATGGGAGTAAAGGGGACATCCTTCTGTAGCTTGTCCTTCCGTGGGGAGAGCATCAGCAAAGTTAACTGGGTTAGCATCAATACTACCTTTGTAACAAGGAAATGCACTACACTGACTGCCACATACTTGCTGAGTTGAGCGCAATTCCACCATCGACAGTTTGGCAAACATCCCATTCATACCGCCAATAGGACAGAGATAGCGACACCATAAGCGACGCTCATAAATTATGCTACCAATTACTGCCCCAGCTGTGATAATTAATAATAACGAGGCTGATAGGTAAGGAGTATGGGGTAAATCCCAGAGTTTTTCCCACAGGTAAATGGCGACAAAACCAGCCCAGAGTAACCAAGCACCCCATTTATTTAACCATTTTGTAGGCCAAGGTAACAATTTCCGGGGGAAAATCCACAGGGATATTTTTCGCAGCCATTCGCCAGTAATCATAAACGGACAGACAGCACACCACAGACGACCTGCAATTGGAAATAATAACAGGTAAAAAAGGCCACCACCATGCCCAAAAAAAGTTCAGAGTCACGCTGGCATCTCTGCTCTGGGGTCCAAGATAGCCCATAATGGTGACAGGGATGAAAATTGCCATCATCACTATCCAGAAGCGTTCAGGCCACCATTTACTCAGGAGAAATCGGCGTAACCAGGGTATTTGGTTGAGTAAATCAACTCGAAAGGCATTTTTTTTCGATTCCACTGACCATAATACTTGTTCTGGAATCACGAACTCTTCCGGGGGTGTCATGACGACAGCGCGTTTGAGAATACCTTCGAGTTCCACTAAATTGGCTGGATAGTCGTAACTAATTAAGCGACGGATACCAGCTTGATTGAGTTCTAAAAGAGTTCGTCTGCTTTCTCGACAAAATTTATTTAAGAAATAGGCAGCAAAATCTGGGATATCCTGTTTGCGTTGGGGGAGAGAAAACAGCTTGATTTCATGGGCTTTTACATCAGTCAAGGTAATTTTACTAGGACTGGCGAGGATTAAGCGTACCCAAGAGGATATGGAAGAATCGGGAGAATTTTCGACTTTGGTTTGTAGTTTACCAGTTTTGAGATAATCAATCAGGCGATCGCGTTCTTGTTTCTGCAACAATTGAAAGTTATCAATCAACAATGTACCTCTTTCCAGGAGTTCAATTACACCTGGTTGGTCTGCTTTGCCAAATATGCTATCTGTATTAATTAAACCCTCTTGATCACGAGGTAACTGAGCTAGATCAATTTCTGCAAAGGGGCGATTGTGTAGTCCTGAATGTACATGAATGAATCCAGCAATAAAGGTTTTACCACTACCATGTGATGCTTGCAATATTACAGGCTTTAAATCAGCCTCTGCTTGCTGAACTTGCTGTTGCAGTTTTTGACTGGCTTTACTCTCACCAATGATTGACTCAACCATTGGTACTGGCTGAATATAACTTTGTAGCCCCTGAATTCTGGCTTCTTCTTTAGCTATGCGTTGAGCAAAATTGGTTAAGTCTTGAGCGAGAAAGTTATTTATAACACCTTGAATTTCTGGATAATTGCGCTGGAGTTGGAGAAAATTATCCCGTCCCAGAAACCAAATTTCGCATTTAGAAATCGCCACAGCACCAGCACGATAGGTAGGTCTGTTGTTCTACTAATGGCACATAGCCAAAAACATCACCTGCATTGCGATAGGTAATGTGGGTTTTACTTATACGGGATTGACGATAAATCTCTACTGAACCCCATTTCAGTAGATACAAACCCACAGGTTTTAAATCCTGGCGATAAATTTCGGTATCCGCTTCTACTTTCAGCGTTTGCAGAGATTGGGCGATCGCATTAATCACCTCTTGAGTTAATTGTCCCCAAACACGGTGAAAACTCAACCAGTCAGCACATTCTAAAACTGCTTGTTCATCAGATCGAAACTCCCCATTCATGACGGGTTGTAGAGGTAGTAGTTGCACCTGACTGGTTCTCATTGCTACATTCTTAGTTATTGTATTTCCCGTATAGCGAGGATTACGAATTATCTTGACTTGCTGCTTTCCAGCCATTCATACTAGGTGGGAAACCTCGCACATTGTCATAGCCTAACAGGTGTAAGGACATGACCGCCATTGCCGAACGATAACCAGCAGAACAGTAAACTACTACAGGCTGTTTTTTGGGAATTTTGTCGAGGTTTTGAGCCAATGTCCGTAGGGGAATATTGATAGCATCACCAATATGCCCAGATGAGTACTCAGAAGGCTCTCTGACATCCACCAAAAAAACATTATCTTGTTTGAGCAACTGTTTCAACCCTTCCACTTTCCCTACCGCGTAATAGTCTCCAGGGATGGATTTGAGATAACTATCCACTGCTGTTTTCAAATCAACATCGGAAGTAGATACCACTGCTATTTTCTGGGTTTGTGACAAGGGGGATGCTAACGCTGATGTATCATAAACACCAAAAAATACACAAAAACTCAATATAATTACAGTTACAAAATGTCGGATTTTCATTGTCTAATATTTCCCTGTGATTATCCTTTTTATAGAAACACTTGGTAAGCGTAACACTCAGTCCCTAAAGGGAATAGATTAAGCAACTCGTGTGACTTTAGTCGCTTACATTTTCGCTACAAATTTCCTACAAGCTTCAATACTTTGCTTCACTGAATCAAATGATTGGTTGATTCCAGGTTGAGCATTTTCACGCCAATATCAGCAGGTTTGCCAAAATAGAGATAGCTTGTTACCAGAAGATCCACTCCTGTACTGGCATAGTCTTGAACATTGTCTACTGTAATTCCCCCCGCAACAGCAAGTTTAATGTTTGGATACTGATGCTTGAGTGACGGTACTAACAGCTTCAGGTCGGCATAAGAAACCTTATCAAACTGAATCATATCCACGCCTGCTTGCGCGATCGCCATTGCATCTGCTGCGGTTTCCACTTCCATGCCAATCTTGTGTTCCGGAAAACGCTGTTTCGAGTTCTATTAAACGTTCCAGTATTCCCGGCATTCCGCCAAGATAAGTCAGATGCTCCTTGAAAATCAGGATGGTTTCAGATAAACCCAGACGATGAGGAATAGCACCACCCGCCAGGATTGCCTTAACGGATAACGCACGTATGCCCGGAAACACTTTGCGTGTACCGAGGATCGTTACTGATGGATTGACTTGACGAGCCGCTTTGACTAAATTGCTAGTGCGAGTGGCAATCCCAGAAGCATATTCCAACAAATTGAGAGCAATTCGCCAGGCAATATGCAAGGCTTCTGCCGAACCTGCTGCTTTCAGGATGAGTTGTTGTGCCTCCAATGTAGTGCTGCTCTCAGTCTGAGCATAAACTGTGGCACCACACTGTTCAAAGACTCTCTTCGCTTCCTCTGTGGCACAAACCACCATTGGATGGCGAGAATAAAACTCGATTTCACCCGGTTGCTTGCCAATGCCCAGTCCAAATGTGGTCAAATCAAAGTAAGGGACATCCTCCTCAATCAGCCGGGCGATCGCTTCATCTGAAAGTATATTCCTCATCGTAGTTTTGATAGCTGATTGTTGTACGTCTTGGTCTGGTTTTCGCTAGAAACAGCAATTTTCATGAGCTTACTGAGTTGATTGACGATTTGGAATTGTTAGATCCACCAAGGCTTTTCCCCAGTCCGTGGATCGGTTTCTGTCCAGGGTGAGATCAAAATGCTATTGTCGATGACGGCAACATGGAAGATTTTGAGAGGGAGAGGAGCCGGCCCCCGTACTACAGTTCCATCTGGCGCATAGCGAGAACCGTGACAGGGGCATTGGAACTGTTGATCGTTTGGATTCCAGGGAAAGGTACAGCCTAAGTGGGTACAGTTATCAAGTATTCCAATGCTGTCTAGGGTGTGATCTTCCTTAACGATTAAGTAAGTGGGTTCACCGCCCAGACCTGCAACCAGCGCACGACTTCCTGGCACCTCTGCCAAAATTTGTGCGGCTGGGATTGGTTTCCCTAACACATCTTTAGCAATAATGGCTCCTCCTGCCCCTGTTTTTTCTACTGGAGCAATGAAGAATTTGCCAGCAGGATAGAGCGCAGCACCCGCAGTGGCAGCAACAGTTGCTCCCGTAATAAAGTTAAGTAGCTGCCGCCTTGATAGGGATGGACTTTCGATTGGAATACTAGTATCCATTATGGATCTCCTTAAGTGTTGATGAGTGCATCCCTTTAAAGTTGCTCATTGGGCTGGCTGGTACGAATTCCCAGGAGGCTATAAAGACCGCAAAATCCTACTAAACCCGTTACCAGCAATACTCCGCCCGCAACAACTAGCCCGATGCCTAAAGCAGAGCCACTGTAAGGAAACAGTCCTAGATAAAACAACGCCGAAGCCAAAAGTAAGCGGATCAGGCGATCGATTGAACCCACATTCGTTTTCATAGCTGAAATCTCCAAGATTGAGCGGATTGCAAAAACCTTGTTGCACGGCTACAGGAAGCGACTCTCAAGGCGATCGCAATTTTTTGTAACTTTACCTTTATAATATAACTAATTAGCTATATAATAGTAAAATATCTTTAGGAGGATGTTTTAACAGTGTCTTTAGGAGGATGTTTTAACACTCCCGGTTCGCCTATATTTAAATTGATTCAGAAAAAAGCTGAACGATTTAATCGGGGTTCAATAGCTTCGCCAAAAGTATGAATGGCAAAAACCTTTTTGCTATCAAGGTTTTGAGCCAAAACAAATATCGGTTTTATCTGTTAGGTGTAGGGAACTGCAAACATAAACGCTTCAAACTGCAAACAAGCCGAAATTGAAACCACATTAACTGCAAATAAGAGGGGTCTCAAAACCACAATAACTGCAAATGAAACCACATTCTTTGCAAACAAACCACAATAACTGCAAATAAACCACATTCTTTGCAAATAAGCTCTAACCCTTATAGATAGGCGTTTTCCCAAAAAACGCCGCAAAACTGTCCAAAAAATAAGAACTTTTACACCGGACATATATATCTATTTATCTATATATAAACTGGACACTAACAAAACAGAAAAATTCTGTACGCGGTATTTCTCGTTTTTGACAAGTTTGAGGCTACTCCCATTTAATTTCGCTCTGACGCATACAAAGGAATTCCAATTTTTAACATCTGCTCTCTCAAATCTTCGGTTCGACCAGGAGGCAATTGAGCGTGTAAAAAAGAATTCACCTCACTTAAGCGTATATTTAATAACTCAGCTAGCACTGCCTTCGTGTAACCATGCCGTACTAAGCGAGGTTCTAAATCGTTAAGTCCAACAGCCAAAACCGCTGAAATCATGTCCGTAGTAACAGGCTTGGTTGCAGCTTGATAAGCATCTTCAAATACTCTCTGCAAGTAATGTTCAATTTGTAATGGAGTCGTCAATCGTTCTGCCAAAAATGCAATTGCCTCATCCGTAATCAAATCCGAGGGGAAGTAATTATCGTGAATACACTCACTCAATAGCCATTTTATATACTCAACCTGATGCCCTCGAATACCTTCTAAACTAAAAACATTGGTTCTAGCACCAATTTCTTCCAAAGATGGTCGGCGCAAATCATTTTTGAACTTGGGATGCCCGATCAGAATCACAGATAAAGTGCAACCATTCTGACGTACCAATTCAATTAAACGCTTGATTTTTACTAACGTACTGTTATGAAGATCATGAGCTTCATCAACAAAAAGCACTACAGATTTACGGCATTTTTGAATCAACGCTAACAATTTTCGTTCTCTTTGTTCTGGTTGAGTTGGCGGTTTAGCATCTTTTTCCGTACTTAAGTCCCAGAATAAAGCAGCCATTAAAACCCCCAAATTGACTTTATCTTTGTCAACTGCAAGGCTACGAGAGGTAATAATGTCTTTTTCGTTAGCTAATTCCAATTGCAGTCGTTGCAGGGTGGTGCTTTT
Organism: uncultured cyanobacterium; assembly: GCA_963772205.1. GTDB lineage: Bacteria > Cyanobacteriota > Cyanobacteriia > Cyanobacteriales > Nostocaceae > Gloeotrichia. The sequence continues at coordinate 18,596 of CAVYXS010000279.1, read as the reverse complement.
ACCACAACCAACAACACCCGTTATAGCAATCAAGCGACCTTGCCTAACTTGGAGTTTAAGTTCCTTGAACAAATTTGTCTGGTCTTCAGTCTCAAAATACCCTACATGGTCTAAGGTACGTTTGAGATGAAAATAAGTCATGACATCACTCAACATGGCTCGTACCTGATAAGGGGTTGAAGAAATCTCGAATTTGTTTCATTACCTCCTGCTTATTGAGAGTAGACAGCAGAACCGCATCAATATAAGCCATCTGTTCAGAGGTGAGTTTGGCTAATGGGCGTGCCAAATATTCGGCGATGCCTGCGGCGGGCTACGCCTACGCCAATTTTGCTGCAATGACCGTGCTGAAAGTTAATTCTTGAAACGGGTTGGGGTCAATAAAAGGCTGTACCTTGAGTGACGTTGTATCCTTACTAAGTAAGGGTATGTCTAATGTACCAATGGCAGAACTCGGTAAAGACAACTGTTTAGCCAAAGATTCAATCCGGTCAGCCCGTTTTTGCGTCCGTGTTTTCTTGAAACTACGATAGCGATGTAGGGGGATTGGGCCATCCACAGGCAGAAACGGCCCATAGCGACGTTCACCATGTTCTACGTACAGTTCGTTATCGAACAAGCCCCACCACAGAACTACAGTTTCTCCAGCCAAATCTGGCTCAACCTCATAAGCCACTCCCTCAACCGTAACGCGAGCATCGATGCCCACCTTGCGGCGTTCGGGTGAACGTGCAAATGTACAAAAACGCTCCCAATTACACATCTGATGTATCCCCTGGGTTGGTAGATTGCCAACCCAATCTTCAATCCGGGTATGGGGTTCGCTGCGATGGGGTCGGCTATTGTAATGGAGCAAAAACTGCATCAACCAAGTGTTCGCTTCCGCTTCTGTCTCCGGCTCATGCAAATGGTACAGAGTTTCGTGCATTTCTTTGACGGTGCGAAATGGACGTTCCACCTTACCCTTGGAACGAGCAGTTACCCTTCGTCCGTCTTTGCCTGCGGGTAAATGGGTACGTACTTCAATCCCCAAGTACTCCATGACTTTTTGAAACACCAAACTGCGGGTAATGGGTCCGTTATCCATGTACAGCATTTGGGGAATGCCTTGAAAGGGTAAATCCTCGTTCGATTTGGGTGACATAGCGGCAAACATAAACCGCAGCGCTGCTTCTACATCTTCCCCGTAAACCCCGTGGTATTCCTGGTAAGAAACACCACTGCGGTCATCGACGACACTATAAAGCATCAACAAGGGATGTCCCCGCCCCGGTTCTATCCAGGCTGGCGATTTGACGTGCTTGAGGTCTGATGGACTCAGGTCAAAATGCCAACATTGGTTGCTGTACTCTGCTTGGAAGCGAACAGCAGGTGGCTGTCTTAAAAGGGTATCGCGGTCGTAACCCCATTTTTTGAGGTAACGATTAACGGTGGTTGCTTTGAGTAAACCTGCTGGAACTATTACATGACCGTCTGGAGTGTTGATCCCATCGGATTCCAAAAGGCGGATTGCTTGCACGGTAGATAAATGACGACCTTTGCGGTTCGATGTCCGTATTTTAATGGCAGCAACAAGTACAGTACCGCTCTAGTCCGGCTTTGGGAATCACACGCGGTACATCACAATCAATGCGGCGCACTGACCGGACAATATTGCGCTCCCGTAGTGTCCGATACACAGTATCTTCGGAGATGCCATACAGTTGTGCTATTTCTTGGACTAATACCCGACGTAGAGGACTGCGCGGTGGTAGCTTGGTCTAAGCGGCGACGCAAGTCTACTATGGCATCAATTGGTATTTGTTTCTTTGGCATCCTATAACTTCTCCACCAATTTGTCGTGGCGTGAGTGGAGATGTTTGCGTGACAACCAATCATAGAGGGTGGAAGGTGAACAATCAACGAGTTTGGCGATTGAGCGTTTGCTGATTCCTTTGGCTAGGTAGCTGCGAATTTCTGCTTCCCTTGTGTCCAGTTTCAAATGTGCAGATTGTCTTCCTTTGGGTCGCCCTAGCGTTTTCCCCTCGGCTTTACGCTTGGCTAGTGCTTCGGTTGTTCTGAGTACAATCAATTCCCGCTCAATTTCTGCTGCCAAGCCCAATACTGTTGCTGTAATTCGGCTTTGCATTGAGTCATCCAATACCATACCTTGTTTGGCGATATGGACGTTAATTCCCCGACGCACGCAGCACTCCAGCATTTCCAGCACTTGTAGAGTAGAGCGTGCCATCCGACTGACTTCTGAGAAAATTACTATATCAGATGCAAGGGCAGTTTGAGTCAGTAGTTGTCCTATACCCCGCTCTGACCATTTCTCCCGTCCAGAAACTGTGTCCTCTATAAATTGGATTGGACTCAAAGCGTGTGTGTTGGCATACTCCAAAATGCCATGTCGTTGGTTGTGTAGGTCTTGGCGATCACTGGAGACTCTCAAATAAGCATAAATGCTCATAGCCACCTTGACTGTCGGTTTAAACAGCTTTTGATATTTAATCGAACGGTATTAGTTCAAATTAAACCACGAAAACCGTACATATATGTCCGGTGTAAAAGTTCTTATTTTTTGGACAGTTTTGCGGCGTTTTTTGGGAAAACGCCTATCTATAAGGGTTAGAGCTTATTTGCAAAGAATGTGGTTTATTTGCAGTTATTGTGGTTTGTTTGCAAAGAATGTGGTTTCATTTGCAGTTATTGTGGTTTTGAGACCCCTCTTATTTGCAGTTAATGTGGTTTCAATTTCGGCTTGTTTGCAGTTTGAAGCGTTTATGTTTGCAGTTCCCTACAGTTAGGCTACGACTCCAGAGTCCTTATGTATTAAGGTTTTCAACGTAAAAATACTGTGCGGGAATACCGGACATAGTTTTTAAATTACCTGGAATTGATAAAGGCTATTTCACTCATACGAAAAAATCTTGTTTCTACAAGCTTTGATACTACGTCATCACTCAGAAATTTGGTGAAGGAATTGTTGTGAGTGACCTATTTTTATTACGTTTTACGCTGACTGCTCAAAAGTGATCATTCTATAACTAGATAATTATAGAATGATAAATTGATTTTAAGATATACAAATACTTTGGAGATAAGCATCATGAGTTCAGACAGTTTAGCCGCTCTCAAACCCTATCTCAGCTTTTTCCACCCGATTACGATGTGGATTTTGTTGGCGGTTGCGCTCTACGCGATGTATTTGGGTGTGCAAGTTCGGCGGGCGCGGTTGGCAGACGGCGATCTCAAGAAAGAACTGGTGAAGGGTCGGTTCGCCATCCGGCATCACCAAATTGGCTCCATTCTCCTGGCGCTGATGGTAATGGGTGCGATCGGGGGAATCACTGTTACCTACCTCAATAATGGCAAGATTGTGGTTGGCCCTCATCTGTTTGCTGGCTTAGGGATGGTGGGATTGATTTCTACTTCTGCGGCGCTGGTTCCCTTTATGCAGAAGCATGACTGGGTTCGCAGCATCCACGTTTCGCTGAACCTGATTCTGTTGGGATTGTTTGGTTGGCAAGCTGTGACAGGGGTGCAAATTGTGCAAAAGATTTTGAGTCAGATGATGAAGAATGGTGCAGCGTAAGTAGTATTCACGCTACGGATCAAAGAGTTCTAATAAATCTTTATCAATCTGCGATCGCTTAATCGCCCACGGTAGGCGATTGCGCTCAGTTAAAATAGCTCCTCAACTAGCCGAAGCTAACTTTGTTTTCTACCGAGAATTTGAATGACTGCGGCTGTGCCATTGTGATAGCGCCCTTCGAGTAAATCTCGTTCTACTTCTCTAGCAATTTCCCAGTGGAGATCAGCTAGTTCCTGTTGCAAGGTGGCGAGAGAAGGGAGCATATCTAGATTTTTGGGGCCGCCCGTATTGTATTGTAGTTGCTCCGGTGCAAAGGCTTCGAGTACGAAAACACCGTTCGGTTTCAATCCCATCACAGCTTGATGGTACACCTTAGTTCGCAACTCTGAGGGCAGATGGCAAAAGATCGAAATAATCCCATCCCAAGATTGAGGTGCGATTGCAAAATCGGCGAGATCGGTTTGGATAGTTGAGATTGCTACCTGTTTCTCTTGCGCTAGTTTTTGAGCTTTTGCCAGCCCCACGCTAGATTGATCTACGGCTACCACTTCATAGCCTAAAGATGCTAGATAAGTTCCATTCCGTCCCTCTCCCTCTGCCAAACAGAGGATTTTCCCTTGAGGAATTTTGGATGCTACCGAAACGAGAAAATCATTTGGTTCAGTACCATAGATATATTCTGAAGTCCCAAAGCGTTCATCCCACATAATTACTCAACCTTAATAAATCTAATACCGATTAGCTAACAAGTTCCCCAATTAATTCTGCAACAGACATCATACATTCGGCACGTCCAGCATTACTGCCAGGCAAAAACTAGACCGTTTTCCACATCACCACGAGCAGCTTTATCTAATGCTTGAACAATACAATAGGTTTCTTGATGATCTCGGCATTGGCAAACCTCTAAACAATTGGCAATACAGCGCTTTTCTAAATCTGGAGAATGAGCGATCGCTTTTTTCACAAAAGTGTTTTTTAATGCCCTTCCCGGCATTCCCACGGGAGAAGGTACAATTACCACATCTTCCGGACTGGCATGAAGATGAAACTCTTTATAATTAATATCTGCATCACATTCATCGGTGGTAATAAAGCGAGTCCCTATTTGTACCCCTTTTGCCCCCAAAGCCAACATCCGATCAATATCAGCACGGTTCCAAACTCCACCTGCTGCAATCACGGGAATATCTGTACCCAATTCCCAACGCAGATATTCTACCAATTCTGGAATTACTTGCTCTGCATTTAAGGCAACATTACCTAACTCTTGGTATTTTGCACCCAAATGACCCCCTGCTGTATTCGGGTTCTCCACCACAAAGGCATCAGGTAAACGTCCATAATTACGTTCCCACTTCCGGCAAATCACCTTAGCAGCGCGGGTACTGGAAATAATTGGCACTAATGCCACATCTGGATAGCCCTCTGTATATTCCGGTAGATGCAATGGTAAGCCAGCACCAGAAATTACTAAATTCACACCATGTTCTACAGATGTACGTACCAGAGTTTCATTATCTCGCGCTACTACCATCGAGTTAATCCCAATCACCCCATTTGGACTGATTTGACGGGCTTTCTGGAGTTCATCAATTAACGCCAAACGATTTGCTTCAAATAGCTGACATTTTCGCTGTTTAATCGCAAAATAAGGAGAATTAAGTCCTAATCCCACGGCGGATACAATACCAATGCCACCTGCATTAGCCACAGCACCAGCCAGATTCGCGCCAGAAATTCTGATTCCCATTCCCCCTTGAATAATCGGGTAGCGGGCAATATGTTTACCAATAAGCAGCGATGGAAGTGTTGTCATATTTGATTTTTAATTTCTTAACTATGGAGTTTTAAAAGTTACCAGCAGATCAAAATATCTTCTTTGTGTTTTAGTTTCTGCTTTACGGAAAGAGCAAATGGTTATGTTGTAAAAAAACTACTAATATACTAAGTATTTTTCCGTGGCAGCATAGTGGATAATTACCACACATATAAATTATATAACTAAATAGCTATCAAAAGATATTTCTCGGCAGATTTTCCTTGGGTTTAGTTTCAGGGTTAGAGGAGTTTGACTGTAATTAGTCGGGCGTTGCTATGATTTTCTACCTGCGAAGACTTAGGATGCTGACGATTCTGCACTAAAACCAAAGCTCCAACTACAAGCAAAAAATAACCAAAACTTTTCTGAAGTCTATTAGCTGGAACAAATTCAGCTAAGTACGCACCGAAAATTGTTCCCACACTAGCAGCCACAATGAAAGACAACATCAGGTTCCAATTTAAAGAAACGTGTCCCAAGTAGCCCAAGAAACCTGCAACTGAATTAAATACAATAATTAACAAGGATGTGCCAATCGCCTGTTTCATGGGTACATTTCCTAGCAATACCAAAGCTGGCACGATCGCAAATCCACCACCAACACCAACCAACCCAGTCAGCACTCCCACACCCAAGCCTTCACTAATTAACCACAACCAGCAATACTTACAGACAGGTGGGGGATAAAATGCCAGTTTGTCATCTGCTGTTACAGGTTTAGAACTACGCCGAATCATAAACACCGCAGCCACCAACATCATGACTGCAAACAGCATCATTTGGAAAGCTTCGGTAACTACTGGGAGGGTAGCAATTTTTGCCCCCACAAATGCCCCCACCATCGTTGCCGAACCAAAAATAAATGCAGTCTTGAAATTAACATTTTTGGCTCGCCAGTGGGGAATTACTCCCAATAAGCTAACAGTACCGACAATTACCAAAGTCATGGCGATGGCAGATTTTGGAGGTATACCCATAATGTAAACTAGAATTGGTAGTGCCAGTACCGAACCCCCACCACCAATCAAGCCCAAGCTCACCCCAATACAAGCAGCCAGCAAATGCCCAATAATCCACAGCGTCATACACTGCGACCTTGATTATAAGGAAGCTTTGCTAGTAGCATACCTAACATACAGCTATCTGTAATTCCCGAAAACATTAATCCTCCTCCCATCAAACCACTAAGAATCAGGAACCAAGGAGAAACAAATGCTCCTACCAATGTGCCTATTAATACCAAAGAGCCAGTGACAATTTGCACTTGTCGGATTAAACTAATGGGGGCATTTTTGTTAATTGTGGTAGCATAACCCGCTTGTTTCCAAGCGCTTATACCTCCTTGCAGATGGGTAACAGTGGTAAAACCCGCATCAAATAGCTTTTGAGCAGCCATTGTTGAACGATTCCCGGAACGACAGTAGAGAATCACTTTTGTTTCGTCATCTTGGGGAACTTTGCGCGGATCAAATTTGGACAGGGAAACCAGAGTTGCTCCGGGAATATGCTCTAGAGCATACTCAGCAGGTTCACGGACATCTATAAGTGTGATAGCTTGTTGCTTCAACAACTGTTTGAGTGTTTGAGCATCAACGGTTTGTAATTTTTTTACACGGGAAGTAGTCATGGCTTTTTATACTTAGGGAATGTAGATTTTGAAAGGCAAGATGAAATTGTTTACTTAATCTATAGTATAACTATATAGTAATATATTGTCTAGGCTGAAGTTAGTTTTTTGTGGCTGTTGCGATCGCCTACGGTGGGCGCTTTGCGCCATCGCTTCCATCGGGGCGTAGCCCATAACCTTGATTCAGTCTGCTTGTTATGGTTTTTTCTGCAACTGGGTAATCAATACTTGATTAAATTACCAGATAGTTATATAATCTAAGCAGACGGGAAGCCGCTTGCCCCAGGTATCATAACTTCGGTGGAACATGAAGTAAGCGCAGAGTCACGTAGAGAAAAAAAGCCTGCCAATACTACAAGGATATAAAAATGGAAAATATCATGAAGATTAACGACGATTTAGGAGTAAAAGGTCAGTTAACACCAGAAGAGTTACAGCAGTTGAGGGGTTTAGGATTTAAATCTCTGTTAAACCTGCGTTCTCCTGATGAAGAAGGTTTCCTTCAAGACGAACAACAGCAGGCTGAAATGGCAGGATTGCAATACCTCAACACTCCTGTGAATCCAGCGAAAATCAATGATCAACTGACTAATGAGTTAATGCAGGACCTAGATAGGCTGGCAAAACCAACTTTGATTCACTGTAAAAGCGGGATGCGGGCTGGATTAATCGGGTTAATTTATGTTGCTGCCCGTCAAGGTATGACAGCAGAACAGGCTTTAGAAGCTGGGAAAAAACTGGGTTTGAATTTCGATGCTCATCCACAGTTGAAGCAGTTTACCCTGAGCTACATTTGCGATCGCTTTGCTGGCTTTCAGCATCGCTCTTCCACCAATTGAGAATTTTTAAAAGGGAATAGAGAACTCTTAACAGGCAACAGGGAAATCCCCATAATTAAAATCAGGGGATTTGTACAAGGACGCATTTTGTCTTTGGATTATTAATACAATTACCTATTTTTATCACTGCAAACGGATAAAAAACGATGGAACTTTCCAAAAAAAACCTTAATCAACGCCTTAACCAAATCTATGATGTGATTATTGTCGGTGGTGGTGCCGGGGGACTATCTGCTGGTATTTATTTACAGCGTTTTCGCCTTTCTAGTTTAATTATTGACAAGGGTAAAGCTAGGTCTTTCTGGATGCAAGAATTGCACAATTATTTAGGCTTACCACCAGATACCCCCGGTAGGGTTTTATTGCAGAGTGGGAAAAAACATTATACCTCCCTTGATGGTGATTTCCTCAATGCTTATGTTGAGGAAATAATTGATGAGGGAGCAAGCTTTGCTGTCAAGGTCAAGGTGGGGCGTGTAAATAGCGTTTCCGAAGTGTTTCGCTCTAAATATTTGATTGCTGCTAGTGGTATTATTGACCATCTGCCACCTTTAGATGAAATGCAGAATGTTTATGACTATGCTGGGTATAATTTGCACGTCTGCATGGTCTGCGATGGTTATGAAATGACAGATAAAAAATGTGGTTTCTTCGCAGGTAGTGAGGCAAGTATTGAAGAAATGATCTTCAACTTAAGCTGGTTTACACCTTATATTACCGCCTTTACTCACGGAGCTTTTGAAGTAAGTCCGCAACTGCGTCAGAAACTCCAAGAACATGGTTATCCCCTAGTAGAGACACCAATTAAGCAATTCTTGGGACACAATCACCAGATGACTGGTGTGGAGTTGGTGGATGGTTCGGTGATTGAGTTAGAAACTGGTCTAATTTCAATGGGTTCCTGCTATCACAATACCTATCTGCAAGGGATAAACCTAGAGTTAAAAGGAGGTAATGTAGTTACCGATCAGATGTGTCGGACTTCTCACCCGCGAGTATTTGCCATTGGTGATTTGAAGGTAGGGTTGAATCAGGTAGTGATTGCTGCGGGGGATGGTGCTTTAGCTGCTACGCAAATTTGGCGAGACATTCGTCGTGCAAATGGTGCGCGTCGTTGGGAGGAGAATCTAAAAGTGAATGTCTAGTCAAGTCGCTTCTCGAAATTAAAAATTAAAAATTATTAATTAAAAATTGTCAGACGCGACGCTCCTGCGTCGCTAACGCTTCGCTATCGTGGACTCGCTTGCCGCCGGCGCTATCAGTGGGGGCTTGTACCCCAAATTAATTAATTAAAAATTATTATCCTTCTTAATTTTTAACTTTTAATTTTTAATTTTTAATTCAAAAGGGGAGTAGGGAAACTCCCAAGAAACTTTTCCTCAGCTTGACTAAGAAAATAGTTATTTTGAGAGGGTGCTAAAGGCTTTGATCTGTTCAAATTCTTTAGCCCGTTTTTGTATTTGGTTGCCAATGCGATCGCAAACTAATTCGCATAAATCGAAAATTACAGGGTCACTGATCCCATAGTAGACGCTAACTCCCTTTTGCTGACGGGACACCAAACCTGCTTGGGTCGAACACTTTTAAGTGTTTTGAGAGATTCGCTTGTCCTAAACCCGTAGCTTCACCCATTTCGGTAACGTTCATCGGCCCGGTTCTGAGACAACTCAAAATCTGTAAGCGACTGGTTTCAGAGAGTACTTTAAAATACTCTGCAACGGGAGCAAGGATTTCTGAAGTGTTTTTTGGAGAAAGGGTCTTTGACATAAGGATTCAATTTCATATATAAATTATATTACTATATAGTTATAATTTTCGTGCAAGTATGGAAAGGTTGTAGTTAAAATCAATCCAAAACACACCAGCCAAAAGTGTGAAAAATTTATCTGTACGCAATGTGGCTATGCTGATTTACAGTCTCATTGGAGAAAATTCTGAGATAGGTCTAAGTTGGCTTACTATTACTTATGTTACTCTTGTACGCAGAAAAAGCAGCAGTGTCAAAACTAGGGGAGCGCACCCTGAAATGATGCCAGCATAGTTATGATCTTTTAATTCTGAAAGTAGTTAAATTATCCACTTAAGCAGCAGGAGCAAAAACTCCTGGTGGAATTGGCACAAGCTGGGGAGTTGACAAGCAAATTCCCTGTCTGTACCAAACGCCTTCCACCTCAAAAGCTTCAAATTGGGTTGTAAGGATAGCCCATGCTTGCTCATTTAGTCCAGCAGAGTAAGTCCAAGTGAATCGCCCCTCTGTCTGGAGCCGTTTTTCCAGTTCTGCCAAATCTTCTGGTAGCCAAAATTGGCTCATTACCCTTTGAGTGGCAATTTCTGGTGGAGTCTCCAACATGTCAGCCATTGGCTGGTTGACGATAATTTGCTTACGGTTATCTTGTCTGACAATGCTCACCGGGCGATCATTGTCTGCGGCTGCAACCATGCGGCATAATAAATCTACTGGTAAATGCAACTGACTACAAAAGACTGAACCGGCAGAACTTAAGATACGTTCGGCTGTTTGAGAAGCTGTTGGCAATTCGGTAGATGCCATCCACCCAAAAAACTCAATCGGGTGTTTGCAGCCTCGCCATCCTATCCGTACCTTACCGTTGATTTTTGACGCTGTTTCACTGAGAGCGTCTCCGTAACTTTGAGCAAGGTGTGTAGCATCTCTCTTTGTAGGGGCAAGAATAGAAATCCCCTCAAAGGAGATTTTATAGTTCCAACCCGGTAGGTTTAGGGTTTTGAGAATGCTTACACTCATCTTCTTTTACACCTCCAGACTCTTTATATATTTTTACACCAATAAATTCGCTAAACACGGAAAATTTTAAAGTTTTTTGCCAAATCATTTTTCGCTCTTCTTCAGGAATCGCTAAAGCCGATGTGATAATGGCAAAATCCCCTGGTGTCGGTAGCACTTCCCCATTGGCAAGGGCTTGCAAATTTTTGACACCACAACGCTTCAGTTTGCCCATGTTAGCTTTTACCAACTCAGCAATTGTTTCTGGCGGTTTTGGTTGAGGGCTTGGGGAGTGAGAACCTGTTCTTTTGGCTATCCACTCACGGGTGATCTCTTCTAATGCGTCACTCTGAGATATCCCTTCACGGGCGCAGATGCTTTTGAATTCTCGCGCTAAATCTACCGGAATATAGCCGCTAACTTGCTTATATTCTTGAGAACGCCTTCTATCGGTCATATTTTGAATTTAGGCTTACTGAGCGTATGTTGTTCTGTTTTCTATTTTCTCTCATGACATCTAGAAATCAAGACGTTTTTTGTAAACTTTAAATGACATTGTGGCATATAAAAATGACAAAGGATGGTACAAGGACGTAGGATTGACAAGAACCCTTATTACCTAATACGGTAGTATTTATACGATATCCGGTAAATTTACTAAACTCGGTGCTTGATGTTTCATGGAAGTTAGCGGGAAACTCTCTCACCTTGAGTTGGGTGGAGTTAGTTATTTTCTTTGCAGCAAATCACACACTTGCTTGTCACTGGTTTGCGAAAAATCTGCATAACAGATACCGATCGCATACATTGGTTCTGGTGTTTTCAAACACACTACCTCTACTTCAGCTTTTAACTGAGTGCAGGTTGTTGGCGATGCCACCGGAACTGCAACAATAATGGTTTTTGGCTGTTGTTGTCGCAATGTAGCAATAGCAGCACGCATGGTTGAACCTGTAGCAATACCGTCATCTACTAAAATTATAGTGCGATTTTTGACTTCAATTTGAGGACGATTACCCCGATAGACGCGATCGCGACGTTGTAATTCCCGCAATTCCTCAGCAGCAACTTCGTCAATGATCTTTTGCGAGATACCTAAAGAATTGACAAGATCCTGATTCAGCACTCGGATACCACCTGAGGCGATCGCTCCCATTGCGAGTTCTTTGTTACCAGGTACGCCGAGTTTTCTGACTAAACAGATATCCAGTGGTGCATTTAATAACTTTGCCACTTCAAATGCCACGGGTACACCACCACGAGGTAAACCTAACACCAATAGATCTGCATGGTTGGTATAGGCTGTTAGTTCTCGCCCTAACATCTGACCGGCTTCCGTGCGATTCTGAAATAAAATAGGCATGATTTTGCGGAAATTGTCAGGGTTCACAGCTATTTTCTCTTGATTTCAAAGCAAGTTAATCCTTTATTTTTTGCTTTTTCGACAATTCCCCTATGAAATATTTCCTATCTTTACTGTAAACGTTCTGAGGATTTACGCAAGCATCACTGAGGATAGGAATATTAAAATTTGGTTTGCGCCGCTATTTGGCTGATCAAAGTCCCAATTAATAGTAAATATATACCAACGGATTTGAGAAAGAAAGCTAAAATCAGGCTTATGGGCGAAGTGGCACTATTTTATCGATATCTCGTCCCTATTTCTCAAAGAGACTGAAGACATTATAGGATCTAAGTCACATGAGTCAAAAAGGCAGCAAAGTATTTCAGCAGTCAGGGGTAATTCCTTATAGAGTTAAAAACGGAACAGTCGAAGTTTTGTTGATTACCACGCGCGATCGCCAAGCTTGGGTAATTCCCAAAGGAGGAATATCTAATGGAATGAGTCCACCTGAATCAGCAGCAAAAGAGGCTTGGGAAGAAGCTGGGGTGATTGGACAAGTAAATGATCATGAAATTGGTACTTACAAGTATCGCAAAAAAGGCAATATATACTGGGTAAAAATATATTTATTACCAGTTGAAACCTTGATCGAAGATTATCCAGAAGCAAGTCAAAGAGAGCGACAATGGCTAGATGTTACTAAAGCTATTAGACAGATTAAAACAAGTTCACTTAAACGAATTCTCAAGGGGTTGATCCAAACCACAGAGGAGATTGACAAAAATATTTTTAGGCTGCAAATTTACACACAGACTTAACCCCCAAACCCTAGAGGGAAGGAGAGAAATTAAGCATCTCAACCTTTCTCCCAGAGGAACAGAAGCGGGGTATTTTTTGTTTTCTATCTGGGATATTTGTTTATATTACAAGAAACTATAGCGGTTCTCATTCAGAAATATACGTAGGGTGGGCAATGCCTAGGGTGTTGACTCTGTAACGTTTAGCCCGTAAGACTTCATGCAAAAAATGTGTCGCCTATTTTTATCGTAAAATGGCTGTTCCAGAAGCTTTTCCATAAATCAAAAATGACACAAATAATTTTTCGCGAAATCCCCTAAAAACACACAAAGTCAACACCCTAGGCAATGCCCACCAAAACCATTATACGGTGGGCATTGCCCACCCTACAGATACTATAGATACTTAGTATTGTAGGGTGAGTTAGGATGAAATCCGTAACGCACCAAATCCTTGATGATAGTGCCGTACTCAGCGATAACATACCCTATGTATCTAGCAACTATATACTTATTTATGTCGATGAAGATTTATTTTTTTAGACAAAATTTTGCTGTAGAGAAGGCAAATTCCTAGCAACAATGAAGCAGCAATAGTTGTAGATTCGGGAACTTCTTGAAGTCTGGCATAAATATCTGTTGAGTATGAATCTCCTTCTAGGGCACTGATACTGTTGTTTCCTGTTTCACCAAAACCTTTTAGCTCAAATTGATATTGATGGTTGTCAAAGATGAAACTAGAATTATTTAAATTGGTATCAATTTCCACAAAATCAGCGTTTTGTGGATCTTTAATATTGTCTACTACAACGTTAGGTGTATTAATTAAATTAAAATATATGGAAAAATCTTTGCTTAACTGAATATTATTGTGATTATCTCTCAAGGAGAGTTGGAGATTCAAAGGTACACTATCTACACTTGTACCAGTGTAAACTATGCCATTGTAGTAATTTAAACTACCTATTTTTAACCAAGAATCGGTTGCGCCTGAAAAAGAATTTCCCTGAAATATCAGTTGATTTGGTTCATCGTCAGGAGCTTCACCCCAGGAAAATGAGTTAGTACCCACACCTGTATATAAGGGTTCGGTATTTATACCTTCTGCTATAGGGATTCCCCATTTACCACTGGTATTACCGGCAATGTTAAAAGCATGAGCTTGATCGGAGAAACCAAATCCGGCGATCGCCATTATCGCACAGGTAGATAGAGTAGTAGTAAAGACCACACATGGTTTCATTGTTAGGCTTCAACTCCTATCCAGGAGCTTCTCTCACATAATTAATCTATTAAAGTTAGTAAATTTACTGAAAAACTGCCAATAACTTTTGATAAACTTTATGCAATCTTTAAATTCCCACTGGTTACTCTTATCGAAAATTTTATATTCATTTATTTTGTATATAAAAAATATATTTTTATAAGTATTTATATTGACTATATTGACATAAAAATTGCGGAGGAGCGGAGGGGCAAATTAAGTCAAAATTAAAACTTTCCACTTTAATACCTCTTGCAAAAGTTCCCTAACACGCCACCCCCAACCCCTCCCCGCAAGCGGGGAGGGGAGACTTTGACGTAAGTCGAAGGCGGGGTGGGGTTCTTTGGTTTGATTTATGCAAGAGGTCTTTTGATTTGTCCCCCATCTCCCCTGCTGCTACTCAACACTGGTATCACCGCCAGCTTTTAGGGTGCTAAGGCGTTACCGCGAATGAGGCTACCAATGGTTTTGGCTGTAATTTTCAGTTGGGTGATGGGGTTGGCTGGGACAACAGTTTTATACAGATAGCTATCGAATGTCAGCCGTTGGACATCAAGGTCGCCGCACATTTCCACAAAGGCTTCGCGGGTGGCGTCGGAACGATAAAAGACACTTTGGAGGATGTCCAAAACTTTGTAGGTGAGTCCGTATTTTTTATCCCAGCGCTTCAGGTAAATTTTGAGATCGCCTTCTGTGGGAATACGTTGACCAGCGTTAGAAACCTCTACAATAGTTTCGGCACACATGCGCCCAGACTTAGCAGCAAAGTAAATTCCTTCACCAGAGGACTTTGTAACGTAGCCAGCAGCATCTCCTACCAAAGCAACTCTGCCCAACCACACGACGGGGACGGGGATGTTCCGGAATGGGGTGTGCTTCGACTTTAATGATTTTTCCGCCTGCGAGTTTCTCCGAAGCACGGGCGCGGATACCCGCTTGTAACTGTTTAATAGCTGGCTTTATGGACTTGCATTGTCCCAGTACCGACAGCTACGTGGTCATATTTGGGGAATACCCAAGCGTAGAAGTCGGTAGAAACGTCATCGCCGACATACATTTCGGCAGTGTCGTTATAGTATGCCATTTTGTCTTCGGGTAGGCGAATTCGCTCTTGAAAGGCGATCGCATAATTGTAATCCCCTGCATCCATTTCTTTGGCAATGCGAGAATTCGCCCCATCCGCCCCAATCACTAAATCCACCTTCAGGGTTTTGGCAATTCCCTGTGCGCCCCCTTCTGTATGGTCAACATAATGGATGGTATAGGGGTCAGTATTGTTGGTGGGTATATCGAGTTTATGAACGGTGGCATTAATTAAAATTGCACCTAATTTGGCCGCACGATTCCGTAAAAAGCCATCTAGCACTTCACGACGGCACATTCCTATATATTCGTCTTCATTTACCAGATTGATATCAACCTCACGATTCGAGGGCGAAATCATTTTCATCTTCCGCACGCGGCGATCGATAATCTCTGGTGGTAGGTCAAACTCACTCACCATACACAGGGGAATAGCACCCCCGCAGGGCTTGGCATTGTCTAGCTTCCGCTCAATTAGGTAGGTTTCAATTCCAGCTTTTGCCAGTGTTTCAGCGGCAGATGAACCAGCTGGGCCTGAACCAACAACAGCAACCCGTAGTGTCAAAGGTTTTCTCCCAATCTTGACATTTACCGAAAGCATCCTACCACGGTATTTTGCTTGTTTTCTCACTTAAGCTGAGTGTTTTGTCATAAATGCAATATTCCTTAATATTGTGATACATAAACTCAGTTTGTCATGTGTAATTTGTCATTTATCATTAGTTATTTCCCCAATCCCCAATATGCAAATTTCCTTATTTGATTCTCTGAGCAGACAAATCAGCGTTGGCGCAATTAGCGGCTATCAAAAACACGTTTCACCTCATAAAGGCTTTGTTTGCGCTCATCGGGTGTTATATGGTACTGAATCTTGCTCTCAATACATCAAGCGGGTGGTTGCTCAAGATGGGTTAAAGGTAGCATTTGTCAAGTCTCGTGAACGATTTCAATCTTGTAAACAAGCTAACCACATTTTGAAATCACAAACCGAAAATACAGAACCAACAGAGGAAGAAGAAACAGCACAAAAACCACCGATTTCTGCACCTATAAATTCTGCATTCTGCAACAGTAACGATATGCTCAATTGTGCTGACTGTGCTGATGTTAGCTGCAATGTTGCGGAGATTTTCAGCCATACTCCTGATTGTGGTTCCCTTGATTGCGGCGCGGCTGATTGTGGTTCCCTTGATTGCAGTGGTGCTGATTGTGGTTCCCTCGATTGCGGTAGCTGTGGAAGTTAAATCTTGTTCATTTTCCAGCCATTGTTTATGGTATATATGAAACACGGTAATCCTAGTGGTTCACCACACAAACTTTGGAGGGTATGTAGTCAGCGATTTATAGCTTTTTTAGGACTAAAGTCCTAACTACGCATTGTTCCTTTGGTGGACTATTAGCAATCACGAATGGATTAGTTGCAGGGGTAGGGCGACAGTGGGTATAGTAGTTGAGAATGTATCTAAGCAATTCGGAAGTTTTCAGGCGGTTGATCAGGTTAGTCTGGAAATAGAGAGTGGTTCACTTGTCGCCTTACTAGGTCCATCAGGCTCTGGTAAATCTACCTTGCTGCGATTAATTGCGGGTTTGGATATGCCAGATAGCGGCACAATCTTCCTCACTGGTAAAGACGCTACACATCAAAGTGTGCAAGAGCGGAATATTGGGTTTGTATTTCAGCATTATGCTCTATTCAAGCATTTAACAGTGCGGCAAAATATTGCTTTTGGTTTAGAAATTCGCAAAATAGCGAAAACTAAAATCAAGGGACGGGTAGATCAGTTGCTCGAATTGGTGCAATTAAGTGGACTAGGCGATCGCTATCCATCACAACTTTCTGGTGGTCAACGACAGCGGGTAGCCTTAGCCAGAGCCTTGGCAGTAGAACCCAATGTATTATTGCTGGATGAACCCTTTGGCGCACTTGATGCCAAAGTCCGTAAAGATTTACGGGCATGGTTACGCCGCCTCCATGATGAAGTTCATGTTACCACAGTTTTTGTCACCCACGATCAAGAAGAAGCGATGGAAGTTTCTGATGAAATTGTCGTGATGAATCAAGGGCGCGTGGAACAGGTAGGGACACCAGCCCAAATTTACGACCGTCCCGCTAGTGCATTTGTGATGAGCTTTATTGGACCTGTGAACATTTTACCCAGTAGTTCCAAAATTTTCCAAAGCAGCGGCTTTGATTCCCCCAACCCGGAAATGTTTTTGCGTCCGCAAGATGTAATTGTCGAAAAGTCTGCCAACGGCACTTCTGCGCCTGCTACAGTCAGTCGGGTTATACATTTGGGTTGGGAAGTTCAGGTAGAATTAACCTTTGATGATGGTCAAGTAGTGACGGCGCATTTAACGCGGGAACGTTTTGACGAGTTGCTCCTAGAACCTCAACAACGGGTGTATGTCAAGCCCAAGGATGCGAAATCCTTCCCCTTGTATTATTCGATTTAGCAATCGCACTCCCGAAATTAAGTCGTTCTTAAATTGAAAAATTTACTGAGCCTGTAACAATTTTTTACTCATTTTAATATGAGGAATACCAGCTTCGTAAAAAATTTCTCCGGTTTCTGTGAAATCCAATTTTTTGTATAAATTTTTAACATATTCTTGGGAATGAATTACAGCTTCTAGAATATTTTTACTAGCTATAATCTCCAATCCCTTTTGCATAATTTTTGTACCAATTCCTTGACTTCTAAATTTAGATAAAACCGCAAGTCTTTCTATTTTGGCAGTTTCAGCATCTAAATATCTAATTCTGGCAGTTCCCACCACTTCTTTATCTAAATAAGCAATCAAATGCTCAGATATATCATCCTTACCATCAAAATCTAAAACCGAGTCTACCTCTTGTTCTTCCTGAAAAACTGATATCCTAATTGCTTGAATGGCGGTGAACTCTTCAGGCGATTCGACAATTTTTATGTTTATATTGCTCATCTCACTGCTATTTGATTTGTGTTGGCGTAGCCTGCCGTAGGCATAAATCAAGAGACTCAGATCCCCGACTTCTTCAAGGATACGGACTGGCGAATAGGGGGTGATACCCCCTAGAAAAGGTAGGTGCAGAAAATAAGAAGATACAAGCACTGTTAGTATCTTCGTTTAGCTGCGTATGACACTGCATCCTGTAAATCAATGGGAAATACCGGCACAGACAACAAAAATAGCACGTGCGTCATTCCCAAAAGGAAATATGTATATGAAAATGTATGACGAATTGGGAGTGTTATACGCAGACAGAGAATTTGCCGCCTTATTTCCCACGACTTATGGCAAATCAGCAATGTCGCAAGGATTGTTGGCGCTGATCACAGTCATGCAATTTGCTGAGGGTTTAATGTGACCGACAAGCAGCAGATGCAGTCAGGAGTCGAATTGATTGGAAATATGCACTTGGGTTAGAGATTACAGATTCCGGATTTGATTGTAGCGTGTTAAGCGAATTTCGCGCTCGATTATGTGAGCATGATTTCGGAAACAAACTGTTAGATTT
>CAVYXS010000278.1:0-11036 GCA_963772205.1 uncultured cyanobacterium | reverse complement strand
ACGATAAGTAAAACCACGTACATTATGGTTTCAAAAGGCATCTGGAGTTAAAGCTCCACCAGTATTTACTAGTACCGGTGGATCATAGACAATCCAAGTCAGGGCAATTTGGTTACGGGCTAACGTTGGAAATGCTGCCCAAGTTGTCTCTAAAATATTTAACCCGATATTTTCGAGTTTTTCGTCTTGTCGGAAAAAATTCATTGTTACCTATAAACTTTGCAGAATGGTTTCTAATCTAAATTCCCAAATCCAAAATCTCCCATCGGCTCAGTACCAAAGTCTGGCTAACCTGAATTTATATGATTCTCCTGAATGTGTCCGTTTGGCGACTCAAGCCTTTGCTGGGCGACATTTGCAGGTAACATCAAATTATCAGGATGCAGCTGTTGAGGTCTATTTATGTGAGGATGACTATCCAGGCTGGGTCTCCCTTGCCGATTTGGGTTTATTACAATCAGCTACTTTACCTTATCAGGCGGCGATATTTGCTGAATCTGAGATAAAAAAACTGCTACCACAGGTGATCGCTTTTGCTCATCAAGCGATGGTACAACCAAATTATTACCTTTGGGGTGGTACGGTCGGACCAAATTACGATTGTTCTGGGTTGATTCAGGCGGCTTTTGTCTCTGTGGGTATTTGGGTACTTAGAGATGCTTATCAGCAGGAAGCTTTTACCCAAGCAATCGCGATTACAGAGTTGGAGCCTGGAGATTTAGTATTTTTTGGTACTCCTCAAAAGGCGACTCATGTGGGTCTTTATTTGGGGGATAGTCGCTATATTCATAGTTCTGGGAAGGATAAAGGGCGAAATGGAATTGGAATTGATGTAATTTCGGAACAGGGTGATGAGGTTAGTCGGTCATATTATCAGCAACTCCGGGGTGCTGGTAGGGTTGTGAAGAGTTATGTTCGTGAAACTTGCGCGTAGCGCATACCACAGAGGCGCCCAGGAGGCGGAGGAATATGAGGACTGGATCGCTTTCGGATCGGGTGACTGGGGAAAATGGGGCAATGTTACCTATTGTCCCGGATGTGTCGGTGGTGGTGCTGATACGTGATGAGGTGGAAAGTTTGCCTTTGTTGGTGGAGGCGATCGCTTCTACTTTATCAGCTAGTCAGTTGAGTTATGAAATTATCTGTGTGGATGATGGTTCTACTGATGGTTCAGTGGAATTACTTAAGCAAGAAGCTCAAATTCGCACAAATTTAAAAGCGGTGATTTTGCGGCGTAATTATGGACAAACGGCGGCAATGGCGGCTGGGTTTAATTTTGCACTGGGTAAAACCATTGTAACTTTGGATGCTGATTTGCAAAATGACCCGGCTGATATCCCCACACTGCTGGCGAAGTTGGATGAGGGTTACGATTTGGTGAGTGGTTGGCGTCAAAAACGTCAGGATGGGGCTTTAAATCGCTTACTTCCTTCTAAAATTGCTAACTGGCTGATTCGACGTACTACTAGCGTGGATATTCATGATTATGGTTGTTCTCTCAAAGCCTATCGTGCAGAATTAGTGGCTGATATGCACCTTTATGGGGAATTACACCGCTTTTTACCTGCTTTGGCTTATATTGAAGGGGCAAGAATTACGGAAATACCTGTGCGTCATCACGCTCGGCGTTTTGGCCGGAGTAAGTATGGGCTATCACGGACGTTTCGGGTGTTGATGGATTTGTTAACCATTTTGTTTATGAAAAAGTTCCTGACGCGCCCAATGCATGTTTTTGGGCTGTTGGGTTTGAGTTCCGTGGTTTTGGGTGGTTTGATTGGCATTTACTTGACTTTCATTAAATTGGCTTTTCATGAAAATATTGGTAATCGCCCGTTGCTAATTTTGGCTGTTCTCCTGTTGGTAACTGGGGTACAGCTATTTAGTTTCGGTCTTTTGGCGGAATTACTGATGCGTACTTACCATGAATCCCAAGGACGTCCTATTTATCGTGTGCGGGAGGTAGTAGCAAAAAATGTTAAGTAACGTAACAATAGGTAGAAGATACATTCAAAATTAAATTGCATCTGCTTTGAAAGCTTTACTGAGTTTTGATCCCTATTTGCGGCTAAACCTGCTGTTTCTATTTACAGCGGGTTTATTTTTCTGGTGTAGTATGGCGGCTTTGTTACCCACCTTACCCCTATACATTGAGGATGTGGGGGGAAGTAAGCAACAAATTGGCATGGTGATGGGTGGTTTCGCCATTGGCTTGTTACTATTTCGCCCCATGCTGGGAAAATTGGCGGATGAACGGGGGCGCAAAATTATCTTGTTGATTGGTGCAATCATAGCGGCGATCGCACCCTTTGGCTATTTAGCATTTACATCAATTCCGCTGTTGGTATTAGTGCGGATTTTTCATGGGGTTAGTGTAGCGGCTTTTACTACGGGTTACAGCGCATTGGTAGCCGATTTAGCCCCTCCCGCAAATCGTGGTGAAATCATTGGTTACATGAGTCTGGCGAGTCCGATTGGTTTAGCAATCGGTCCTGCGGTAGGGGGTTATTTACAAGCTACAGCAGGTTACGCGCCTTTATTTCTGTTAGCGGCTGAGTTCGCTTTTGTGGGGCTATTGAGTACTCTACAATTAAGTAATCCACCAGTTGAGATCCAGTCCAAAGCAACAACCCAAAATTACAACTTTTGGCAAATTCTCCTCAGTCCACGGGTAAGAATTCCCACATTAGTGATGTTGTTGGTTGGTTTGGGTCTTGGTACTGTGCAGACTTTTGTGGGATTATTTATCCAATCAACCAAGGTGGATTTTAATATCGGATTATTTTTTACTGCAGCGGCTATCTCCAGCTTTTGCATTAGGCTATTTGCTGGTAAATTAAGCGATCGCGTCGGGCGCGGTTTGTTTATAACTTTTGGTATAATTTCTTATACTGTGTCGTTGCTACTGCTATGGTCTGCCAACAATCAGATGGCTTTTTTGCTAGCAGCGATCGCGGAAGGGTCTGGTGGTGGTACATTAATCTCTATGATGGTGACAATGATGGCAGACCGATCACAGCCAGAAGAACGGGGACGCATTTTTTCCCTGTGCATCGCTGGATTGGATCTGGGAATTGCGATCGCCGCTCCTGTTCTCGGTTCTATCGCTGAACAAGTCGGCTACCGGAATATGTTTATTTATTGTGCTGGCTTAACAATTCTGGCATTTTTCATTTTTCTGACTCAGTCAAGCAAGGGCTTAAGAAATTCCCTGCGCTTTGCTCTCGGTTTTGGTGAAGATGCCTACTCTTTGAATAAGTTAGGAGTTAGGAGTTAATTGCACAACAAATATTTGTAAGGGCACAGCATTGCTGTGCCCCTAAATCAAACGGGCGAGGAGGGATTCGAACCCCCGACACCGTGGTCCGTAGCCACGTGCTCTAGTCCACTGAGCTACACGCCCCCAATAGAAAATAATAGTAGCACGTTCTTATCAAATGACGCAAGACAATTTTCCAAATAATTTTGCTAACTTAACCCATCTTGATTCCCAAGGACAAGCCCAGATGGTGGATGTTTCCGAGAAACCCGCCACTGTGCGCCAAGCAGTAGCCACGGCTAAGGTGAGGATGCTACCTGCAACCTTCGCCGCCATTCAAGCCGGAAATACCCCGAAAGGCGATGTTTTGGCGACTGCGAGGTTGGCGGGGATTATGGGTGCCAAGCAGACAGCAAGTTTGATTCCCCTCTGTCATCCTCTACCTTTACACAAAGTGGAAGTTGAGATGATACCCGATTCGCAACTACCTGGTTATCAAATTTATGCGACTGTCAAAACTAAAGCTGAAACTGGTGTGGAGATGGAAGCTTTAACTGCAGTTTCTCTTGCCGCTCTGACATTGTACGATATGGCAAAGGCCTTAGAAAAGTCGATGCAAATTGAAGCAATTCATTTGGTAAGTAAGACTGGCGGGAAATCAGAAGATTATTTCTCGCCAGGATAACCTACTAGCTAGTAGTCTATATCATTGATTTTGACGGTTTCGTAGTCAGCACTTAAGTGCTTCTCAATCCAGGACTAAAGTCCTGACTACGAATTTACTCCCTACGCGCCTATTTAATTAATAAACTGGGAAGGTGAACGCCTACGTTGTGAGAATGATCGCAAATGTATCCCCATAAACCTTAAAATGATTAGGGTGTGTCAAATTTGTAATAAATATTATTTATGCCTCCTCGTTGGCCTACCAAACCCGATCGCCAAGACCCCGCTTACCGTAAGATAGACGACAGGATGAATTTTGCCGTACATGTGGCGATCGCTGCTACTGTTAATTCTGGGTTGTGGTTTGTCCATAATCTCAAAGGCTTTACCTGGGACTGGTTGCCTTGGTTGACTATAAGTTGGGTAGTAGTATTGTTGGTACATCTAATTTATATTAGTGCGATCGCTAACTATTCCCAGACACCGCCCAAATCTACCTGAAGCCAGACTGCAAATGCTGGGGTGATTGTAACCTTTGGCTGTTGAGTCATTCTGGCTAATTGAGCGATAATGTTAGATAGCCTGATATTTTTCACTATTTATATAGGGATATTTTTATGGCTCAGATTAACACCACAGAATTACTGGAAGCCCTAGCATCTGAAATTGGTGAAAGCGTCTACATAGACGTTGCTAAATGGCATCTATATTTATCTAATGCCAAACTACATACCCTTGTCGCTGAACAGGTGTATCCCTTAATTACTAGCAATACCATTACTGAAGACCGTGTGATTGAAGTATTGGCATCTATCCCAGTCAAAATTGGTGGTGGGAGGAAGGAATTGCCTTTAATAGATTTACTGCCGCTTCAATCCCAGGTTACTTTAGTAGACATCTTGGAAAAATATCAACACCAGATTTAATTGTTCGTAGTTGGTTCGTAGTTGCACTTGAGCGCTCTTGATTGTCGAAAGCGCTAAAGCGCAACTACAAATAACACCATACAGTCAGGGAAAACGGAGAGATAGGGATTTGAACCCTAGTTGAAGTTGCCCCCAAACAGACTTTCCAGGTCTGCGCCTTAAACCACTCGGCCATCTCTCCAGGCATCACGATTTACCATCGTACAATGAAATTACAAAAAATGCAAAGATAATAGAAGACTTTTCAAATTAAATCTCAAATTACCATTCCAGATGTCCCGAACATACAAGATTAAAGTCCGCGATGGCCATACTGGCACGCAATACACTCTACAAGTTCCAGAAGACCGTTATATCCTCCACAGTGCTGAACAGCAAGGTACAGAACTTCCGTTTTCTTGTCGCAATGGCGCTTGTACTACCTGTGCTGTGAGGGTATTGTCGGGTGAGATTTACCAACCAGAGGCGATTGGACTATCCCCTGAATTGCGGCGTCAAGGTTATGCGCTGTTGTGTGTGAGTTATCCCCGTTCTGATATTGAGGTGGAAACTCAAGATGAAGATGAGGTTTATGAACTTCAGTTTGGGCGCTATTTTGGCAGGGGTAAGGTGAAGGTGGGTTTACCTTTAGATGAGGATTAAGATTGGGTTCACGCAGAGGCGCAAAGGTGGAGATGAGGCGTTTGGTGGTGCGTTTTGGGGTTTTGCTTTGTTTATTATTGTTGGTGAGTTGTCAAGGAAAAAGTCCACCGTCGGTGAATCAGGCGCTGGTGAAGGTGGCGCGGGTGGTGAGTGGACAAAGTTTGGAAGTTTTAGGGATGGCTGAACAGCCAAATTTGATTTCCCAGGTGCGGTTAATTGGGATTGATGCGCCAGATTTGCGACAGCAACCTTGGGGTGATGACGCTAAACAAGCTTTGGAGACGTTGATGGGAAATCTTGAACAACCTGTAACCCTGGAGTTTGATATTGAAGCAAAAGACAAAATTGGGCGAACTCTGGCTTATGTGTGGAAAGATCAGGTTTTGTTGAATGAACAGATGGTGAAACAAGGGTATGCACTATTTGTACCGCGATCGCCTAATCACAAATATAACCAGCTTTTGGAACGCGCTCAACAATGGGCTAGGCTGATGGGACAAGGTATTTGGAACTCAGACAAGCCTATGCGTCTGACTCCTGCTGAGTTTCGGCGTCAGTTTCGCTGAGGATGGGGAGATGGGGGGAAATTTGAAAGTCTCTCTCCTTGTAGGAGAGAGATTTAGAGAGAGGTTTTCCAAATTAGGGACTTCCAAATAAAAAAATATACAATAATTTCTTGTGGGGTGGGCGTCTCGCCCGCCTTTGTCTACGGGCGGGCAAGATGCCCACCCCACAAGATTGGATAATTTATTTCTTGGAAATCCCTTAGGTGAAACATTCAGAACATTTTCCGATGGGAACACGAAACTTCGAGCTTAGAACACGAAACTTCGTCTTCGGAACAGGAAACTTCGACTTCGGAACTCGGAACTTCGTCTTCGGAACTCGGAACTTCGTCTTCGGAACTCGGAACTTCGTCTTCGGAACACGAAACTTCGTCTTCGGAACTCGGAACTTCCATAAAAATCCCAATCCCCACTCCCCAATCCCCAAAAAATTGAGTCAATTCTCCTAGGACTTACGCAACTGGCATATTATCTTGAGTTTGTAGTGAGGACTTTAGTCCTCAAAATCAGGACTAAAGTCCTTACTACAAACTAAAAGTTTTAATTTTTTGTGACACTTGCGTAAGTCCTATCTCCTAACAACTGACAACTAACAAATGACAAATCTACAAATATTTCTCGAAATTGCTACAGAAGCGGCTTTAGCTGCTGGTACTGTGTTGCAGGGTTATTTGGGTAAGCTGGAAGATGCAATTACTGAAAAAGGACGCCCTGGTGATTTGGTGACTGCTGCTGATAAGGCGTCGGAAGCTGTGGTTTTGGAAATTTTGCGGCGTCATTTTCCCGATCACTCTATCTTGGCTGAGGAATCTGGGAAACTGGGAAATCAAGATAATCAATTTCTCTGGGCAATCGATCCTTTAGATGGTACAACTAACTTTGCTCACCAATACCCCTGTTTTGCGGTTTCTATTGGGTTATTAATTAATGGTGTGCCTCAAGTTGGTGTCATTTATGACCCATTTCGTGATGAGCTATTTCGTGGTGCTGCTGGTTTGGGCGCGACACGCAACCGTCGCCCAATAAGGGTTTCGGAAACTTCAGAATTGGGTAAGAGTCTACTAACTACTGGTTTTGCTTACGATCGCCGGGAAACATCAGACAATAACTATGCAGAATTTGCTCACCTGACTCATCTTACCCAGGGGGTGCGGCGCGGTGGTTCAGCAGCGCTGGATTTGGCTTATGTCGCTTGTGGGCGTGTTGATGGTTACTGGGAACGGGGAATTTCTCCCTGGGATATTGTCGCTGGGGTAATTTTATTACAAGAGGCTGGGGGCAAAGTCACCGCCTATGATGGTACTCCTTTAAAGATTGAAACAGGGAGAATTCTGGCTACAAATGGTTATCTTCACGACAACCTCAGTCGCGAATTGCTACAAGTTCCCCCCCTGTCGGCGTGGAAGTGAGGGGATTGGGGATTGGAGATTGGAGTTACAATTGCCTACCAAACCTAGCAATTAATTCCGAGCGTGACAACTGCATAAGTAATGGAGTAAATTCTTGTGGCGGTAAGGCTAATAATGGTTCAATAATTGCTAGAAGATCGTTAGATAATGAACCAAAACGAACTTGTAGTAAATTTTCCACTACAAGGCGTTCACCTTGTTGAATTCCTTCTTGTTTTGCTTGTTCTCTGTCTTGTTGATAAAGTGGTTCTAATCGCATAATTAACTCCCTATCATCTTCTTCTAAATCAAGATTTACTCTCAAGTTCTGGCGGAGGTTGTAAACTAATTCTAGCGTCGCTTTTTGAAATGGATGATTTGTTGGTAACCCTTTTAACTCATTAATTGCCTGTTCTTGTACCCTACCTCTACCCAGGATTCTCAACCACAGTGTTTCTGGGGTTGGCTGTAGCTGATGGATGGCTACAATAGCTGTCCGTAAATAGTCTGCCATGAAATGTACTCCAGGCTGTTGTTCATCAACAAAAGCACGAAATCCTGACAGCAGTGTCGCGGATGCTGTAGGGGTGAGAATCCATAATTTGGGAATGGATGATTCTGGAATAGGGGTTTTATTTCGATTCACCTCCCGTTGTAATGCACCTCTAACTTCTAATAATTTTAAAAGACAGTCGCAGATTTCATCAGGAGATGCTGCATTACGAAATGGCTCAAAGAGAGCAGGACTTGTTGCTAACTTTCCTAATAAGCCTAATGTTTCTAAATTGGTAGTTTGTTGTGTGGCTGGAGAAAAGAAAACATCAATTTCTCGCACTTCCCCAGCTACACGACTGGGTGCTTGAACCTTTCCATATGGTTTTAGTAATTCTTCTAAATAGTCTTTGGCGAATTGATCATGAATAAAGCGAGTCATTCAATTAAAGAGAGTGTAATTACGAAGATTTTATCAAAATAAGTCAAAAGCAAGTTGAGATAAGGGTATTGACAAATGTGACCTGTGAGGGGGAATATAACAGACATGGAAAAAGACCTGCCCCCAAAACTAGACTAGGTTTGAAATTTTACGACCATCTGTGTGTAGTTGTTGTGGTAATAGGGAATTCTGTAGCGAATCAATAAAAATCGAAACACAACAGGTAGCCCAGTTGGCAGAGAGGCCAATTGGGCTACCCTTGACGTTTGACCCTTGACGGTTGACCCTTGATAATATAGGGAATCTGCCCTACTGACAAACTAATGTAGCGAAGTAAACTAGAGATAATATCTCTGCTCCTGTGGTGCAATCATTTTATGTCTTTAAGAATAGACCGTGGTCTTTTTAAATATGATTTCATAGATCATCATGCAATTTTGTGTGTTCCGGTTGATGCAGATGTGAAAGAGATTCGCAAACGCTATTTGACAATAGCCCGACGATTGCATCCTGATAGTAATCCAACTGCTAGTGCGTCAGAAAAACAGCTAGCTAGCGAATTTCTCTCAAAATTGGTGAATCCAGCTTATGAAAAAATTTCTGCAGAACGCACTCGCTCGGAATATATGATCGTTTTGTCGCAAATGGGTAAGCGTTTGGTACTAGAATCGTCTTCGGTGGAACTGACGACGGATCTGTCAAAGCAGCTAGCTGGTACGCCAAATTTAGATCATGTCTATAAAAGTGCGATCGCTAAACTGGCACAAACTCAATATGATTCTTTGCAGCAAGTACCCCAAGTGATTGCCCAAATTAGTGAGTTGAATTTAGTCTATTTAATGCGGAATGCTGGTAAATCATTAACAGCCCCACCACATGTTGAACCCCCAGCTAACCCAGGAACTCCCCCACATACCACCAAAAGTCCAGCAGATGTACCTCCACCTCCAGCAGCACCAAAAGAAGATGCTGCGGTGGAACAATATATTCGTCGCGCTCAATCTTTGATTGAAAAAAACCAGTTCGCTCAAGCTAAGGTAGAGTTGCAAGATGCTCTAAAATTAGAACCGAAGAATAGTCGTTGCCATAGCCTGATAGCATTGGTGTATTTGAAGCAAAATCAGCTAAAAATGGCGAAGATTCATTTTGATAATGCGTTGAAATTAGACCCTAAAGACCAAGCTGCTTTAGCGTGGAAACCTAAAATAGACAAAGCTTTAGGTCAACAATCCGGTGGTGGTAATATAAGTTCATCTCCAAATCCTGGAGGTAAGCAACCAGAGAAGTCTGGGAATAATGGTTTGTTTGGTGGTTTGTTTGGTGGGAAGAAAAAATAATGGTGTATCAACCAGCAGCGGGAGCCAGGGATTTATTACCTTTGGATGTGGCTCAAAAACTCTGGATTGAAGATCGGTTACAGCAGGTATTTCACCGTTGGGGATATCATCGGATTATCACCTCGACGCTGGAGCGCATGGATACCCTGATGGCGGGGGAAGCTATTCGGCGTCAAGCGGTGATTCAAGTCCAAAATCCTGAAGATGAAGAATTGGGATTGCGTCCAGAATTGACAGCTTCTATTGCTCGGACTGTTGTCACTCGCATGGGAGATGCTACCTATCCGCAACGGTTGTATTATAATGCCAATGTCTTCCGCCGCATCTGGGAAAACAGACACAATCGCCAGCAGGAGTTTTATCAAGCTGGGGTGGAGTTGTTGGGTGCTGGTGGAATGCTGGCAAATGCTGAGATATTGTTGTTAGTGGCAGATTGTTTGCAAGCACTCGGATTGCAGCGTTGGCATTTAATTTTAGGCGAAGCGGGAATCACGCGATCGCTTTTGGGTGCTTTTCCTGTTCATTTACAAGGTAAAATTCGGACAGCAATCGCTCATCTCGACCGCATTACTATTGATAATCTACCCTTGAGTGATGAACTACGCGATCGCGCTAGAATCATGCTGGATTTACGCGGTAATAGTGCCGATGTCTTGCAAAAAGTCAATAGTTTCGATTTAGATCAACAGCAGCAAGAGGCGGTGAATCATCTCGCATCCTTGGTACAGTTACTAGAATCGAGGGGAAATTTCCCCTTAATCCTTGACCTGAGTCTGATTCAAACTATCGACTACTACACCGGTATTGTGTTTGAAGTCGTCAATGATCACGACGGACGAGCCACGATTTTAGGGCGCGGTGGTCGTTACGACCAGCTTTTGGGATTATATCATCCCCAAGGCGAAAACATTCCCGGCATTGGCTTTGCGCTGAATATCGAAGATTTATACCAAATAATTTCCAATACTCAGCAATTACCGCAAGCTACCCCAGCCAGCAATTGGTTAGTAGTAGCCCAGACAACAAGTGCGATCGCTCCAGCTTTTAACTACGCCCAAAAACTGCGAGATGCGCTGGATTTAGTGCGAGTGGAAATGGATTTGGGGGGACGGGAGCCAGAAGCGATTAGGCAATACGCACGCGATCGCCGCGTTACCCAAATTGCCTGGATTCAAGCTGATGGTTCACACATCCTGGAACCATTACTTTAATTATAACGGTTATCGGTTGAGTCCAATTCACTCATAGGGAAGAATGCCCATACGTGTCAATTTACAGCAGTTTTCATGTATTTAGACCACACGCTGATATCCGTATTTCT
>CAVYXS010000277.1:0-22964 GCA_963772205.1 uncultured cyanobacterium | reverse complement strand
CCTTGCTACATCTTCCATACCCTCAACGCCTACGAAGAGGGAAATGAGGTAGTGCTGATCGCTTGTCGAATGAGTTCCACTAATGTCTTAGTGACTGAAGAGTCACAGCGCGATCCAGATGGTGATATTCCCCTACTGCATCAGTGGCGATTTAACTTGAAAACAGGGAAAGTATATGAAGAGAGGTTAGATGATGTAGCTGGCGAATTTCCCCGCATCAACGAAAACCTATTAGGGCAAAAAACGCGATATGGTTACATTGCCCAGTCGGGTGACAGTTCCGAACCTTTGTTTGATGGTTTAATTAAATATGACTTCAGCAATGGTACATCCGAAACCCATGAATTTGGAGAGGGACGCTATGGTGGTGAAGCCATATTTGCACCTCGTCCTGGCGCCACGGCTGAAGATGATGGCTGGCTTGTGACTTTCGTCCACGATGAAGCTACAGGAACTTCGGAACTAGTGGTAGTCAACGCCCAAGATGTCACCAGTGAACCTGTAGCGCGGGTGTTAATACCCCAACGTGTACCCTATGGCTTCCACGCGGCTTGGGTGAGTGAGGAACAATTGCAGAGTTCTGTGTAGAGAAAGAACCTCACCCCCAGCCCCTCTCCGCTTGCAGAGAGGGGAGGAAGAATTCGTAACTTAAGTAGAACGGCGTGAATAATTCAAGGTTTGTAGTGGGGACTTTAGTCCTCTCTTAAGGGCTAAAGCCGCTGACTACAAGCCAATTCAATTAAATTTTACATTACTTAATGTAGTTTGATTTTTTCTCACCGACTTACTTAGTCACGAAACGAGATGATCAGGGGCAGTTTATAATAAGCAAGAATCGCCTAAATAATTGACTATCATGACAATTACAGTTCCAGGAACCACCACTTTAGATGAGTTCTTAAAACTTCCATATATTGATGAATCACCAGCTTGGGAGTATATAAACAAAGAGGCGATTCAAAAACCTATGGGAGGAGGCAAACATAGTCTGCTACAAAAGCGTTTAGTCGCTGTAGTTGATGGGCTAGATAGCAACTACGAAGCTTTTCCAGAATTGCGGTGTTCTTTTGGTAATCGTTCCGTTGTTCCCGACGTAGTGATTGTGGAAAGTAATCAACTACCAATCGATGAAAACGGTGATATCATTAGCACTGGTATTGAGTATGCGCCACCTTGGGTAATTGAAATTCTTTCCCCGGATCAAAGTCAAACCAAAGTCACTGGGAATATTCTGTATTGCTTGAGAAATGGTACTCAGTTAGGATGGTTAATAAGATCCTAGAGAACGCTCAGTTTTAGTTTATCAACCTAATTGCCTGCCAGATTTATTAGCTGGAGAAGATATTTTACCAGTGTTAGAAGGTATAAATCTGACAGTTTCAGTTAATGAAATATTTAGTTGGCTGCAGCGGAGAATTTAAAATACACAACTTGTAATACTAAGTAAGTGGGCATAAATAATTAAAGGTTTGTAGTGAGGACTTTAGTCCTCTCTCAAGGACTAAAGTCCTCACTACGAGACAATTTAATTTTATTTTACATTGCGTAATATAGTTTCGTTTTTTTATGCCTACCTACTTAGCATCACGCCACACCATACCCCGTGTATGGACGCTGATAGGGCGGTTGTAAACCAAAAATAATATCTTCTCATCGTTCATTTAGCAAAGAGATACACCATGACAAATGATGTAATTCAACAACAAATTGAATACTATCGCGCCAGAGCTAATGAATACGATCAGTGGTTTTATCGAACTGGTCGTTATGATCGTGGTAAAGAACTCAATCAACGCTGGTTTGATGAATTATCTATTGTCAGAACCGCCTTACACCAAATTGAGCCAGTCGAACACATCCTAGAACTCGCCTGTGGTACAGGAATCTGGACACAAGAACTTTTACAAATTGGTCAGCAAATTACAGCGATCGATGCCGTTTCTGAAGTCATTGAGATTAATCGACAAAAACTTCAATCTCCCAAAGTTAATTATCAGCAATGGGATTTATTCACTTGGGAACCCTATCAGCAATACGATTTAGTGTTTTTTTCTTTCTGGCTTTCTCACGTTCCTCCCATCAGACTCAATTCGTTTCTCCAGAAAGTTTCTCAATCTGTTCGCACTGGAGGTGAGATATTTATCATTGATTCTCGCTTTGAACCAACCTCTACTGCAAAAGACCATATTCTTAAAAACGACGAAAGTATTTATCAGGTTCGTAAATTAAATGATGGTCAGAAATTTGAGATTGTCAAGATTTTCTATGAACCAGATAAATTGGATAATGAATTGGTGAGCGCTCAGTTTCAAGCCGAAGTGAAGATAACAGAAAACTACTTTATTTATGCTTACGGTAATAAGATTATCTGACTTTTTACGGATGAGTCTAAGGGAAATATGCCATGTTCTGATACTGATTTTACTGTTTATTTAATCCCCCCTCCTCGCTTGCGGGGAGGGGGTTAGGGGGTAGGGTATTACGCGCTAAAGTACTTAGCTACTGGGTGATAAGTAATAATCGCCGTCGTAGACTGTTCAGGATAAAGCTGCTCACTTTCATCCATATATAGCTTAATTCTATCAGTCCCCAACAACTCCAGTTGCTTATACTGGTCTTGGATATTCGGACAAGCCGGATAGCCAAAACTATACCGTGAACCACGATAGCGCTGTGCCAAAATATCGCGAATATTATCCGGTTCCTCAGCAATAAAACCCAACTCCCGGCGAATTCTCGCGTGAGTCCACTCAGCCAAAGCCTCAGCCACCTGCACCGCCATACCATGAAAATACAGATAATCGGTGTACTGATTATCAGCAAACAACTTTTGAGCAAACTCCGTCGCCACCTCACCCACAGTCACCGCCTGCATTGGAAACACATCAATGATTCCCGACTCCTTACTTGCAAAGAAATCTGCAATACACAACCGCCGCAAAGATTTCTGTCTGGGAAATTCAAAAGCTGCTCTTACTTGTGCATCTGTGTAGTTCGTCTCATAAACATACAAAGTATTCCCCTCAGCCTGACAAGGAAAATACCCATAAACCACCTGCGGCTGCAACAAATTTTCCGCAATAATTCGCTGCTTCCACTCTGCCAAAACAGGATAAACCTTCTCAGCCAAAAAAGCCTGATATTCTTCCTTAGATTGCTCCTTAGGTTTGCGGAATTGCCATTGTCCCACAATCAAAGCTTGCAAATCCAAATACCACAATACCTCCTCAATAGGAATATCACCAGGCTGCAACAACTGCGTTCCCCAAAAAGGCGGCGTCGGACGTTCAATATCTAACGCCACCGCCTCAGAACGTCTAGTATCTACCTCTATTGTGGAGTCGGCATCTTGCCCGCCCTTCTGCTCTGGCAGGCGAGACGCTTGCTCTACAAGAGGTTGATGTCCATTTTCCTCCACTTCATTCAAAAATCCCTGCAAATCATCCCAATTTCCAGCAGATTTAGCTGGCATTAATTTATCCATAAAATGCAAATCAGAGAAAGCATCTTTGCCATAAACAACCTTACCTTTGTAAGTATTTTGGCAATCTTGATGGACAAATTTAGGAGTCAACGCCGCACCACCTAAAATCACCGGGACAGTAATTCCCTTTTCGTTAAATACCTCCAAATTTTCTTTCATAAAAGCGGTAGATTTCACCAACAAACCACTCATGGCAATACAATCAGCTTTGTGCTGTTGGTAAGCCTCAATGATATTTTCCACCGGCTGTTTAATGCCCAGGTTAATAACCTTGTAGCCGTTATTCGATAAAATGATATCCACCAAATTTTTCCCAATATCGTGGACATCGCCTTTCACCGTGGCAATAATAAAGGTACCCTTGGCATTATTACCGGATTCTGATTTTTCCATGAACGGTTCTAAATAAGCAACCGCTGCTTTCATGGTTTCCGCTGATTGTAATACGAAAGGTAGCTGCATTTGTCCGGAACCGAACAACTCACCCACAACTTTCATCCCATCTAACAGGAATGTGTTGATAATTTCCAAAGGCGGATATTGTTCTAAAGCTTTCGTCAACTGCGCTTCTAAACCGATGCGTTCGCCATCGATAATATGACGCTTCAGGCGTTCTTCGATGGGGAGATTTTCATCAATACCTGTGTTGCGTTTGGCTTTCACCCCAGCGAAAACTGTGGTAAGTTCTCCCAAGGGGTCATAAACGCAGACATTCCCCTCAAACCGTCTTTGATCATAAATCAAGTCACGGCAGATTTGTTGATGCTGTTCCTCAATCTTGGCTAGTGGTAAAATCTTGCTAGCGCTGACAATGGCTGCGTCCATTCCCGCATTCATCGCCTCGTGCAAAAACATCGAATTCAGCACGATTCGCGACGCTGGGTTTAAACCGAAGGAAATATTGGATACACCCAAGATAACGTGACAGCCTGGTAATTCTTGGCGAATCCTGCGGATAGATTCAATGGTGGCTTTACCGTTGGCTCGATCTTCCTCAATCCCGGTGGAAATTGGTAACGCCAGAGTATCAAAAAATATTTCTGTACCCGGAATACCGTATTCTACAGCTTGGCGGTAGGCGCGTTGGGCAATTTGAAACTTTTTCTCGGCGGTTCGCGCCATGCCATCTTCATCGATTGTACCAATGATGACACCAGCGCCGTATTTTTTGGCTAATTCCAACACCTTCAAAAAACGGGGTTCCCCGTCTTCGTAGTTGGTAGAATTGAGCAAACACTTACCACCGGCTACTTTTAAACCCGCCTCCATTTTTTCCCATTCTGTGGAGTCGAGCATTAAGGGGAGTGTAACATTATTGACGATACGCGAAACCAATTCGTGCATATCCCGGACACCATCACGTCCCACATAATCGACGTTGATATCGAGGATATGGGCGCCTTCCTTCACTTGCTCCCGCGCCATTGACACCAATCCATTCCAATCTTCCGCATTCAGCAACTCGCGGCATTTTTTGGAACCACTGGCGTTGAGACGTTCGCCGACAATCAAAAAGGAATTATCTTGAGTATAATTTTGCGTCGTGTAAATTGAGGCTGCGGCTGGTTCTAAACTCGGTTGTCGCACCTTTGGCTTCAAGTCCTTGGCGATTTCTGCCAATTGTTGAATGTGTTCTGGACGTGTCCCACAGCAACCCCCAATCACTTGGACACCCAAATCTTCAACAAAATGCATCAGCGACATCCGTAATTCCATCGGTGTCAGGCGGTAGTGAGCTTGACCGCCGACATTCTCAGGTAAACCTGCGTTGGGAATACAGGAGACGATGAAAGGCGAATGTTCGGACAGATGTTTAATATGAGGCTTCATCAAATCTGGGCCAGTGGCACAGTTCAGACCGAGAATATCAATGGGGTATGGTGCCAAAATTGTCAGCACCGCGCTGATTTCTGAACCTACCAACATTGTGCCCATGCTTTCCATTGTCACAGACACCATCAACGGACGGCGATCGCCTTTTTTGGCAAATACTTCCTCAATTCCATTCAGCGCCGCCTTAATTTGCAGCACATCTTGGCAAGTTTCCACAATAAATAAGTCAACTCCACCATCCCATAAAGCTTCTGCTTGTTCAGCAAAAGCAGTTTTCAGGGTGTCAAAGTCGATATGTCCCAAGGTGGGGAGTTTGGTGGTGGGGCCAATGGAACCAGCCACAAATCGGGGTTTGTCTGGCGTCGAAAATTCAGCAGCGACACGCTTGGCTAATTGTGCAGCTATCTTATTTAGGTGGTAAGTCTTGTCTGCTAAGTTATATTCTGCCAGGACAATCGACGTAGCACCAAAGGTATCCGTTTCAATGACATCCGCACCAGCAGCGAGAAAATCACGGTGAACCTTAGCCACAGCTTCCGGCTTGGTGTGGACTAAGTATTCATTACAACCCTCATACTGCGGGCCGCCAAAGTCATCAGCAATGAGGTTTTGCGTTTGTAGGTTAGTTCCCATCGCACCGTCGAAGACAATAACCGGGCGTTCTGGACTATGTAGGCGTTTCAGGAAAGGATGGGTCATATTTTGCTAGAAGAAATGAGCAAAGTAAGTGAATTTTGTGATACTCAACTTAATTTATTATTTGCCAAATTTTTGCAAGTTGCGACAAGATTTGGTAAATTGGTTATCATCTCACATCTTGATCCGAACGAGTGGAAGCCGTCGGGTATTTTTATCCTCAACCTTTGCAATACACAATTATATAGTGAGGCTTTGGGCGCAGGGCGTGCGCCCCTATCAGTGTATTAGATTCAACGGACAACGGCTGTCAGTGGTCTTTCCCATTAATTTTGATAGTTTCGTAGTCAGCATTTTAGTGCTTCCCTACAGCTAAAGCGCTGACTAGCAGATGTAGAAGGACTACTCTGGAATAATTACTTAGTTAAACCTAGTATACTAGTAGCGTATTTTTAAGTAAAATGAACATACTAAAATTAATCTTAACCGTTTTACAAGTAGCAAAAAATGAGATTTAGTGACTGGGCAACTAAAATAATGCTAATTTTTATGATGTTCGCCGCTCTAACTTTAGCGCTGTATGTCGGGCGAGTAACACAACTGCAAAGTAATACAAAGATAGCAAATCCAGCGGTGATGAGTTGGAATCAATATCCCAAGGTAGAATTTCAATCGGCGAAAACTCAAGTTAGCAAATCGCCCAATGTTGTTAAATCGTCATTAAAGAAAAATCAGCCTGTAGGAATATACAAAACTACTGCGGCTTTTACAAAATACAGACCTCAATATACAGTTGCACCCATAGACCCAAGTAATTATGGTGAACGTTATACCAGAGATATTAATGGTATACCGCTAAAGAATCAACCAATTATCGTACTTCACGAAACTAGTAATTCTGCTTCTAGCGCGATTAATTTTTTTAGAACACCTCATGATAATGAAAATATTCAAGCAAGTTACCACACATTAATTAAGCGAGACGGGACTGTGGTTTATCTCATTCCGCCAGACAAACGCGCCTTTGGTGCTGGTAATTCGGTTTTTGATGGTCCTAATGGACCAGAAACTGTGAAAACTAATCCAAATTTACCGCCTGCTGTGAATAATTTTGCTTATCACGTTTCTTTAGAAACACCGCCAGATGGTTGGGGAGATAACCACCAAATCAGCCATAGTGGCTACACGGAATATCAATATTATTCTCTTGCTTGGTTAATCGCTCAAAGTCAAGTTCCAGATTATCGAATTACTACCCATCGCGCAGTAGATCGTTCAGGATCAAAGAGTTGATCCCCTAAGTTTTGATTTTAATAAATTTTTTAATTTACTACATTCCTTTCGTCAGGTGAGAGGAATTGATTAGCGTACAAAAATCATGGGGGCTAGAGATTCGTAGTGTTCGCGCAGCGTCTGTCTACGACATGCTGCGCGTAAAGCCTACGGCATAGCTCCGCTTACGCGTAGCGTCCCGCTCTTAACGCAGAGAGGACTTTAGTCCTCAAATCCAGGACTAAAGTCGTGACTACGAACTAACCTAATTACTAAAGCTATAAATTTGCTGAGTTTCCAGACGATCGCTAATTGTTGACGGGAGAATATCACCAGGGAAGGTCTGTCTGTCTAATTGCACTTGCAAATTACTTAGTGGATCGCAACCTGCAGAAATCAGAAATTCTAGTTTCTGTACATACGGTAAAGTGGCTAATTTGTCAAGGATTTGGAAGACGGCTTGCAAATAAGGATGACCTTGTTGTCGATACCAATCACAAGCAGCAATTTTTGGTTGATCAAAGCCCAAGTGTACGGTTAAGGATGGTTGATCAAAGAGGGCGATCGCTAACGGTCGCGATTCTTCTTGTAATAATAAATCATGACTCTTGGCAAAATGTCGCAGTTTTTCTAGGCGTTCATAACGTTTTGTGATTAATTGCGGGTCGTCTTCCCAATGAATCGCTACTGTTACCAAATAAGTTTGTAGTAACATGTGACCGAGTTTTTTGGCCTTGGTCGCTAGATAATAGGAATTGTAGTCGTTGGACTCAATCAACAATGGCACGCGATCGACTACTTCCAAGCCATAGCCCTTCACACCAGCAATTTTCCGGGGATTATTGGTAATGAGGCGAATCTTTTGAATCCCCAAGTCCATGAGTATTTGTGCCCCCATACCATAATCTCGCAAGTCGGCGGGAAATCCTAAGCGCTCATTTGCTTCTACTGTATCCAGTCCCATATCTTGCAATGAGTAGGCTTTGAGCTTATTAATCAAGCCAATGCCTCGCCCTTCTTGGCGTAGGTATACAACTACACCTTGTCCTGCACTTTCAATCATTTTCAATGCTGCTTCTAGCTGCATCCGACAATCGCAGCGTAAGGAACCCAAACCATCACCAGTTAAGCATTCTGAATGCATCCGCACCATCACTGACTCATCTTTGAAGGTGGCTGGGTCGCCTTTTACAATGGCTACGTGTTCCGTATTATCCAGGGTATGACGATATCCGTAAATCTTAAATTTACCGAATTGACTAGGTAGATTTGTGACGACTTCGCGATAAACTAGGCGATCGTGTTTCAGGCGGTAACTAATTAAATCGGCAATGCTAATAATTTTGAGCTGGTGATTTTTAGCATAATCAAATAACTGTTGCAACCGTGCCATTGAACCATCGGGGTTTTGAATTTCACAAATTACCCCTGCTGGGTAAAGTCCGGCTAGGCGAGATAAATCAACAGCTGCTTCCGTATGTCCCGCCCGTTTGAGTACACCACCAGCCTTAGCTCGTAGTGGGAAAATATGACCAGGACGACGTAAATCTGTGGGTTTGGTGGCTGGGTTGAGAGTAACTTGGATAGTCCGGGCGCGATCTTCTGCTGAGATACCCGTAGTCACACCCAATTCAGGCCCTGCGTCAATACTCACGGTGAAAGCAGTTTGGTTAGGGTCTGTAGTGTTGCTCACCATCAATGGTAAATCTAATTCATCTAGGCGATCGCCTGTCATCGATAGACAAATCAAGCCCCTGGCTTCCACCGCCATAAAATTGATCATGTCGGGAGTCGCAAATTGGGCTGCACAAATCAAGTCGCCTTCATTTTCTCGATTTTCGTCATCTACCACGACAACGACACGACCAGATTTTAAGTCTACCAAAGCAGCATCAATGGAATCAAATTCAAAGGTTTGGTTTGAGGAACCAGCGCCGTTAGCACTTTCACCGACTTGAGGAGCCAACTCAGTAATTTGATCTCCAGAGTTGGGGGGAGTAGACTGCGATTGCTGAGTATTGTTAGGCTTTGACACAGAGGATTTCCAGCTACCAAAAGTAAATTTTTTTTAAATCATCCTGATGTCTTATTGTAGCTTGTTTACCAGATATATAGGGATTTTCAATGATTTGGTCAAAATATTCAGTAGAGTATAAATTAAAAGATACAAGCATGTTATGGACTTGACAGATATAGTTAAATGTTTAGGTAAGCCCTATTATCAATCACTTAACTGCCTGATTTATCAGATGGATTGTTTAGCGGCAATGGAAAAGTTGCCAGATGCAGGTATAAATTTAACCGTTACCAGTCCACCGTATAACATCGGCAAAGAATACGAAAATCCATTACCACTAGATGAATATTTAGATTGGTGTGAAAAATGGATCGCAGAAGTTTATCGTATTACCTCAGTCAAGGGAGCTTTTTGGCTAAATTTAGGATATTTGTCCATGAAAAATCGTGCCAAAGCCATACCTATACCCTATCTACTGTGGAATCGCATTTCTTTCTATTTGATTCAAGAAATTGTCTGGAATTATGGTGCTGGTGTGGCGGGAAGCAAGTTTTTTTCGCCCCGCAATGAAAAGTTTCTTTGGTATGTCAAAAACTCTGGAGAATATACTTTTAATCTTAATGACATTCGCGATCCAAATGTCAAATATCCCCATCAGAAGAAAAAAGGTAAAATCAAAGTTAATCCACTTGGTAAAAATCCTACCGATGTTTGGGAGTTTCCCAAAGTTACTTCTGGAAAAAACCGCGCTGCAAAAGAACGCACACCACACCCAGCACAGTTTCCCAGTGCAGTTATTCAGAGAATAATCAAGGCTTCATCCCATGAAAACGAAATTGTGCTTGATCCATTTATGGGTTCAGGTACTACCGCAATTGTAGCTTTAGGATTACAACGCCAAGTAATTGGTTTTGAAATTCGCCCAGATTACTGTGATTTAGCAGCTAACCGAATTGATGAATTCCTGAAAAACCAACAACTGAATATAGAAGATAGAACTTATGCAAATGGCACAAAAAATTAGAATTTTTTCTTGATAGTCAGGGGCTACAATCCTGATTTTAAGGACTAAAGTCTACACTACAAACTTACCCACTAGGTATTGTGAATGTGGTGGAATACTAGGGGCACAGCATTGCTGTTACCCTACCGTGTATTGCATTGCATTGAAACAATAACCGCTATCTTTGATTTTTGAACAAAACTGCT
Organism: uncultured cyanobacterium; assembly: GCA_963772205.1. GTDB lineage: Bacteria > Cyanobacteriota > Cyanobacteriia > Cyanobacteriales > Nostocaceae > Gloeotrichia. The sequence goes on along the minus strand of CAVYXS010000277.1, from coordinate 12,513 downwards.
GACACTTCCCCTGTTAAGAGTTAAGAGCCTACGCAGATAAATTTAAGCATCAAAGTAGATTCCTATATTCTGGTATATCACTTTTTCGATATGCAGAAAGAGACACATTACTATAAAATGCAGCGATAGTGAAATAGTTACAAGCTGTCAGCAGTCGGCTAATAGCCTGATATGTTGATAGCTCACAACGAATTAGCCAAAAAGTTGATCAGGATTTCATATTATGGGCAAATTTAGACGCGTACCCGTTGGAATTGTTGGCGCGTCAGGCTATGGCGGAGTTCAATTAATCAGACTGCTGATGGATCATCCTGAAGTCGAAATTGTTTATTTAGGTGGTGAGAACAGCGTGGGAAAACCCATTGCAGATCTTTACCCCCATCTAGCTCATCTGCTGAAGCTACCAATAGAAGCGGTAGATCCAGAAATCATTGCTCATCGCTGTGAAGTGGTGTTTCTCTCGCTACCAAATGGTCTAGCTTGGAAAATTGCACCACAACTTTTAGAAAAAGGATGTAAAGTACTCGATCTGAGTGCAGATTATCGGTTCAGTGATTTAGCAACTTATACCACTTGGTACGGTGGCGAGAGAAGCGATCGCACCACAGCAGCTACAGCAGTCTATGGACTACCAGAACTTTACCGTGATCGCATTGCCGAAACCCAGCTTGTCGGTTGTCCTGGTTGCTATCCCACCGCCAGCCTCATAGCACTATTACCACTCCTCAAGCAGGGCTTAATCATACCCGAAACCGCCATTATTGATGCCAAATCTGGCACATCGGGTGGCGGAAGACAAGGAAAAATTAACTTATTATTAGCTGAAGCAGACAACTCACTTTCAGCTTATAGTGTCACAACACACCGCCATACACCAGAAATTGAGCAAATTTGCAGCGATCTAGCTGGACACGAACTTACAATTCAATTTACACCACACCTGATCCCAATGGTGCGGGGAATTTTGGCAACTGTATACGCCACACTGCGCGATCCCGGACTCGTGCGAGATGACTTAATTACGATTTTCTCAGCTTTCTACCGCAACTCTCCTTGGGTAAAAATTTGCGAGAGCGGTGTTTACCCCCAAACCAAATGGGCTAGCGGTAGCAATCTTTGTTACCTCGGCTTAGAAGTTGACCCCCGCACCGGTCGTGTAATTGTCATGTCAGCAATTGACAATCTCATTAAAGGACAAGCCGGTCAAGCAATTCAGTGTCTAAACATCATGATGGGCTGGGATGAAACTTTGGGTTTGCCCAAGTTGGGATTTTATCCGTAATTGGGTATGGGGCATTGGGCATGGGGCATTGAGGAAATTACTTCCCCATCACCCCATCGCCCCATCGCCCAGTCCCTACTTCGGACCTAAACCCACGGCACCAGCATACACGGCGCGGGAACCTAGTTCATCTTCAATTCGCAGCAAGCGATTATATTTAGCTACTCGTTCGCTGCGACATAGGGAACCTGTCTTGATTTGACCGGCACGGGTGGCGACGGCTAAATCGGCTATGGTGGTGTCTTCAGTTTCACCAGAACGATGGCTAATAACTGACCGGAAACCGTTGCGAGTCGCCAAGTCAATTGTTTCCAAGGTTTCGGTTAAAGAACCAATTTGATTGAGTTTAATCAAAATGGCGTTAGCGGCTTTTTGCTCGATGCCTTTTTGCAAGCGTGTAGCGTTAGTCACAAACAAATCATCCCCTACTAACTGTACCCGTGAACCTAGCTTCTCGGTGATCAGTTGCCAGCTTTGCCAATCTTCTTCGTGCAAGCCATCCTCAATTGACACAATCGGGTATTGATCAACCAATTGTCCTAAGTAATCAATAAACTCAGCGGGGGCGTGGGGTTTACCATCGTAGACGTATTGACCGTTTTTATAGAATTCACTAGCCGCCACATCTAACGCTAAAGCCACCTGTTCCCCTGGTTTGTAACCAGCTTTCTTAATCGCCGCCACCAGCAATTCTAAAGCCACTTGGTTAGATTCTAGATTAGGGGCAAAACCGCCTTCATCCCCCACACCAGTTAGTAAACCCTTTTCATCCAAAACTTGACTTAGGGTAGCAAATACCTCCGCACCCCAGCGCAGTGCTTCCCGGAAAGAAGTTGCGCCCACAGGGACAATCATAAACTCTTGAAAATCCACGTTGTTGGCTGCGTGGGCACCGCCGTTAATCACGTTCATCAAGGGTACCGGCAACAAATTGGCTAAAGGAGTACCCAAATAGCGATATAATGGAAGTCCCAAAGACTTAGCACCGGCTTTGGCTGCTGCTAGAGAAATCGCTAAAATTGCATTAGCACCCAAATTGGATTTGTTTGCAGAACCATCCAAGGCAATCAATGTGCGGTCTAGCAGTTCCTGGTTGAGAGCATCCAGGTTTAATAACTTCGGGGCAAATATCTCATTAACGTTTTGCACCGCCTTGAGTACGCCTTTACCTCCATAACGGCTTTTATCACCATCTCGCAGTTCATGCGCCTCAAAAGTACCCTGTTGAAGCACCACTGGGAACCTGTGCCAGTCCCACCGCACCATTTAACAAATGTACTTCGGCTTCAATAGTTGGTCTGCCGCGAGAATCGAGAATTTCACGGGCAACAATCGCCTCAATGGCAGTATCTAGAATGTTACTCATCTGGTTTTGTCCTTTTTTCCTTTGGCTTCACCCAATCGTTAGCATAGGCGTTTACGGGACTATCTAGACTGACATTAAAGAATATTTCCATTTATAGCAAAGAACCCCACCCCGCCTTCGACTTACGTCAAAGTCTCCCCTCCCCGTGTACGGGGAGGGGTTGGGGGTGGGGTGTTAGGGGACTTTTGCAAGAGGTCTTCTCAAACCATTTCAGACGAAGTTTCCACCATTGGCTGCGGCTGCGGCTGGAACATGAAGAGGGAGTATACCACATCTCGGCGAATATTCACCATCATATCCAAGAATAATTCATAACCTTCGCTCTTGTACTCAATCAGCGGGTCTTTTTGTCCGTAACCGCGCAACCCAACCGACTCGCGCAAAGCATCCATTTGTTGCAGGTGTTCTCGCCACAGAGTATCAATCCGTTGCAAGATAAAGAAGCGTTCGGCTTGGCGCATCAACCCAGGCTGAATTTGGTCAATTTGCGCTTCCTTCATGTCGTAGGCAATCCGCACCTGTTCATGGAGGAAGGCTTTAATCTCGCTGACAGACATATCCTCTAATTGATTGGGCTGCAAGTCCGCCAGCAGATAAACAAATTCTTTGACCTTCTCCACCAACTTGTCTAACTCCCACTCTTCCGATGGTAGGTCTATGTTGATGTAGTAATCAACGATTTCATCCATCGTTTTTTCGGCGTAGGTAATTACCTGTTCTTTCAAGTCTTGACCTTCTAGCACCCGGCGGCGTTCGGCGTAGATGGCGCGACGCTGATTATTCATTACCTCGTCGTACTCAAATACCTGTTTGCGGATGTCGTAGTAGTAGGTTTCGACTTTTTTCTGTGCGCCTTCCAAACTGCGGGTGAGCATTCCCGATTCGATCGGCATATCTTCTTCCACTTGGAAGGCATTCATTAACCCCGCAACGCGATCGCCTCCAAAAATCCGCAACAAGTTATCCTCTAAACTGAGGAAAAATCTTGTCGAACCGGGGTCTCCTTGTCTTCCCGCCCGTCCGCGCAACTGGTTATCAATCCGCCGTGATTCATGGCGTTCTGTACCAATCACGTGCAAACCGCCGATTTCTACGACTTCATCGTGTTCGCGGGTGGTGAATTGTTCGTATTCATGCTTGATGCGGTTGTAAGCAGCCCGCAATTTCTGAATTACAGCGTCATCGATGGGAGCTTTTTCCGCTGCCACAGCTACCTTTTCTTCGGCTTCCAGTTCTGGTAAACTGCGATCGCCATATTCCTTAACCGCCAAATCTACAGCTTCTTTGAGCTGTTGTTCAGCGTCTTTTGCTCAACTGAGTGGGGAAAATTTCTGGAGAAGCCCGCCAAGTTTTGATTTTTTTGCCAGGAACAAAGCCTTGTCCACCACCAGTCCCACTAGGTAGACCGGCAGCCCTTTGGATGCCAAAGCTATCTTCATCTTCTGGTTTGACAATCCGAGGCATGAAGAATTCCCGCAGCTTCAGGCGGGACATATACTCGGAGTTACCACCCAGAATAATATCCGTACCTCTACCAGCCATGTTTGTGGCGATAGTGACCGCACCTTTCCGTCCGGCTTGGGCGACAATTTCTGCTTCCCGTTCCACATTTTCTGGTCTGGCGTTGAGCAATTCATGGGGAATCTGCAATTCCTTCAGCAGACGGCTGAGATATTCAGATTTTTCCACACTCGTTGTCCCCACCAGAACTGGTCTACCGAGTTGGTGCATTTCGGCACATTCTCTGGCGATCGCTCCCCACTTACCAGCCTCTGTCTTAAACACCATATCAGACAAGTCTTGGCGTTTTCTAATTCTGTTGGTGGGAATTACCGTCACTTCCAGCTTGTAGATTTTTTCAAATTCTGGTTCTTCGGTTTTTGCCGTTCCCGTCATTCCACCCAGTTTAGGATAAAGCAAAAACAGGTTTTGATACGTAATCGTCGCCAGAGTTTGGGTTTCTGGCTGAATATCTACATGTTCTTTCGCTTCAATAGCTTGGTGTAGTCCATCACTCCAACGCCGTCCCGGTAACACCCGACCGGTAAATTCATCAACAATTACCACTTCGCCATTGCGGACGATATAATTGACATCCTTGAGGAATAATTCCTTAGCTTTAATTGCATTAAAAACGAAGTGCGCCCAGGGATCTTCAGGATCAAATAAATCTGTGACGCCCAAAAGTTCTTCTGCTTCCGCAAAACCCTCATCTGACAATAGCACATTCCGAGCTTTTTCGTCCACCTCGTAATGGTCATCTTTTTTGAGAGTGAAAGCAATTTCCGCTGCTTGCAGATATTTTTCTGTAGGTCTTTCTACCTGTCCAGAAATAATCAGCGGTGTACGGGCTTCATCAATTAAAATCGAGTCTACTTCGTCAATTACACAGTAATTAAAGGGGCGTTGCACCACATCTGCCATCGATGTAGCCATATTATCCCGCAGGTAATCAAAACCTATCTCACTGTTGGTGACATAAGTAATATCACACTCGTAATTTTTCTGACGTTCACTGGGAATCATGCTCGACTGAATCAGCCCCACACTCAACCCCAGGAACCGATGTACCTGTCCCATCCATTCCGCGTCCCGACGAGCCAGGTAATCGTTGACGGTAATTACGTGTACACCTTTACCACTGAGAGCATTCAAATAACTTGGCAAAGTTGCCACCAGGGTTTTACCTTCCCCGGTTTTCATTTCCGCAATTTGCCCACTGTGCAGAATGATACCACCCTGCATCTGCACATCAAAGTGCCGCAAGCCCAAGACACGCCGTCCAGCTTCTCGAACAACAGCAAAAGCCTCTGGCAATATATCATCCAGACTTTCGCCCTTAGCTAGCCGCTGTTTAAATTCTACTGTTTTACCTTTTAACTCCTCATCGGAAAGCGCTTTAATTTCTTCCTCTAAGAGGTTAATTTCCGTAATGTAAGGTTGGTATTTTTTAAGTTTACGAGCGTTGGGGTCGCCCAACAAAGTTTTTAGCATGGCAGGTTATGGCACTCAATCAAGGGGGAAGGGAATTAAAAGTTTGACATAGATTATAAGAATGTAACCCAAACCAGCCATCATGGACGTGAATGGGTGTGCAATGAGGTTTAACTCAAAAACAGCAAAAAAGCTAGGCAATCAGTTTACTAAATGTTTGCTTTTATCTGATCTTTTATATCTTCACCTTCTTCATAGTATCATTTCGCCCCGATCTGGGAGGAGGGGAAATGGGGAGCATGAGGGGGATGAATAATTTTTGACTACTCCCTGATTGCTCTTCCCATTCAGATGAGGTACAAAATTATATCGCGCGGTGTAGGGGCACGGCAATGTTCCCTAAGGGTATATCTCACACTCCTCACTCCCACTCTGGACTAAGGCGACGGAAATTGAACTCACCTGCACTAGGATGACAAGTAACACAGCTGCTCATTGTGACAGGACGTGGTAGCTTGACACCAGGATGCAAAGCTTGGAAATAACGTGAATTGTGGAGACGATAGGGTGTGTCTTCGTCTTGGCGTAGGGAACGAGAGAAAGTCGAAAGATATTTCCACACCAAAATACGCGGTGGATCGACTAAAGGCTTGAGTTGTACACCGTAGTGCTGGGAGTCTTGGAGGATATTTTTCCAAGTTTGGGTAGGAAAAACTGCAGGTGGTAAGGCGATGTGACAAGTGGCACAGTTTTCTAAATATAGTTCTTGTCCAAATTGGTATTGTGCAGGGACGACATCAACGGTGCCAACTTCCGAGGTGGGAGTAGCTGCATGGACATTATTAGCCATAGCCAGAAGCCAGCCCATAGCTAGACTCCAAGCCAAAATTACCAAAAGTAAACCCAAAGGACGGCGTTTGAGTTTGCTGTTGCGGGATGGACGCTTAATAAAATTTGACATTCCTCACATTCCCAGATATTTAGATGTGGCGCTTGTAGCTAATCATAGGACTTACGCAGCGTTGGTGATGTTGCGGGGTTTGCGTAAGTTGTAGATTGAGCAAAATTGCATCTAGGTTCTAGGGGAATTTCAAAGTGCAGTTTGATTTTTGAAAAGACACGTAGCGACAGTGTAACGCACCAAATCCTTGATAATGGTGCCGTACTGTCGCTTAAAGCACCCTACTAGTACAGCATGGCGGAAATAAACCCACCATTATGAACCTTGAAACAATCATCATTTGCAGTCTTGAGAAATGGTAGGCGTATTTACGCCAACCTGTACTGCCGTGCCCCTACACCGCGTGATACAATTTTGTACCTCAGTTAACTGAGAATCGCTATAGACATCTATTGCACAAGTTCATAACGAAATGAAAATAAAGTCTATCGTTCGTAGTTGCGGAGCGCTAAAGCGCAACTACGAACAATTAACTGAAAATTGCTCTATCTTAAGGAATTGGTACAGTTCGCAATAACCGCTCAACCACAGTTCTCGCACTCCGCCCACCCCTAGGAATCAGGCGATGACAAAGAACGTGAGGGACGAGAAACTTCACATCATCGGGAATAGCATAATCACGCCCTAAAATAAACGCTAGTGCTTGGGTAGCGCGTTGTAATGCCACACTACCACGCGGACTGACACCCAGAGAAATTTCCTCATCCTGCCTTGTTGCTCGCACCAAGTCGAGGATGTACTGTTGTAAACTGGTGTCAACTTTTACCTTGGAGCAGATATCACGCAATGCATCCACCTCTGCCAAAGTAATACAAGGCTGCAAATCAGCCACCTTGACACTAGATTGCAAGTTTTGCAGCATTTGCAGTTCTTCTGCTTCCGAAGGATAGCCCAAACTCAACGACAACATGAACCGATCCATCTGCGCTTCTGGTAAGGGAAAAGTTCCTTGGTACTCGATGGGGTTCTGGGTAGCAATGACAAAAAACGGCTGGGGAACTGGACGGGAGACACCATCGACTGTCACCTGATGTTCTTCCATCACTTCTAACAAAGCTGACTGGGTGCGGGGTGTGGCGCGGTTGATTTCGTCAGCAAGCAAGACATTGGCAAATATTGGCCCAGGGAGAAAGCTAAATTCGCCGCTTTTTGGGTTCCAGATGTTGGTACCTGTGATGTCAGTCGGTAATAAATCGGGAGTGCATTGTAGCCGTTGAAACTTGCCATCAACAGAACGCGCTAGCGATTTAGCCAGGAGGGTTTTGCCTACCCCAGGTACATCTTCTAGCAATGCATGTCCACCACCTAGTAAGGCGACTAACACTAAGCGTATGGCTTCAGTTTTACCAACGATGGTACGAGCCAAATTTTCTGTTAAAGCGTCAATTTTTTCTCTCATGTGCCAAGGGAATGGGGATTGGGGCATGGGGCATTGGGGAATGGGGCATTGGGCATGGGGCATGGGGGAGCCACTGCGTTCCTGTCGCCTTGCGTCGGAAAGCATGTGGCGTCATTGGGCATTGATAATTTTTCTCTCCCCATCTCCCCATCTCCCCATTCCCGTATTAACAGTATTCCCAATCAGCACTCACCACTCATCACTCAGCACTCAAAACTTGTCTTGCAATGGTGCAGTCAAGTTGAATTTGTGTTTTCAAGGCTTCTAGGGAAGGAAATTTTTGTTCGGGGCGCAAAAATTCTACTAGCTGTACAGCTAATCTTTTGCTGTATAAATCACCAGTCCAATCGAATAAATGTACTTCCACAGATTTATCTGTACCATTGACTGTTGGGCGGTTTCCTATATTCATCACTCCTAAATATACAGAAGAAGTGGTATTATATGACGTTTTGTCTAACGTGAAAACACGCACAGCATAAACACCTTGGCGGGGCACAAACTTGTCAGATGGTAGTTGGAGGTTAGCGGTGGGAAAGCCAATAGTTCTGCCAAGTTGTTGACCTTGAACGACGATACCGTAGAGAGTGTAGGGGCGTCCTAGTAGTAGATTGGCATTTTTGATGTCGCCACTGTCTAGAGCGTGGCGGATTAGTGAAGTGCTAATAGGTGGTTCTTGGGTGGGCGTCAGGCTGGCGCAACTGCTTTCTACAGGGACGTTATCATTGTCTTTTGATGTTTCTAAGGCGACGATGGTAACGGGGATATTGTACTTGGCAGCGAGTAATTGCAAATCAAGAGCAGTACCACTGCGCTGTTTACCAAAACAAAAATCTTCCCCAACGCTAATTTGTTGGCATTGCAATTGTTGCACGAGAATTTTTTCTACGAACTGTTCGGGAGGTAACGTAGATAATTCTTTATCGAAGGGTAACAGTACCAGCTGTTCTATGCCAAGCGATCGCAATTGTTCGACTTTTTCATCCAGTGGCGTCAATAAAGCACGGGGTTGTCCTGTAAAAAACTCTAATGGATGGGGATGAAAGGTGACAACCGTGGAGTAAGTACGTTGCTGTGATGATGATGGGGGGATGGATGAAGAATTATTTTCTCTCCCCCTCTCCCCCTCTCTTCTGGCTAAGAGCAACACTGGCTGAATTACTCTTTGATGACCAAGATGTACACCATCAAATTTGCCAAGAGCAACAGCCGTCGGTGTTAAAACCAATTCGGTTGAAGAAGCAACCCACACAGAACACCCATTTTGAGACAAATTTAACACGTGGATTCTGGGATTTTAGGTTTATTTAGCTATCAGTCACTAGCTACCCTGTGGGTAACTATCTAGGAGGACAAGCTTTGTGGACGCTAAGACTCCACCAAGCTCGCCAAAGCGTCTTTGCCCCAATAAAGGGCGTCTTAGGGCGTCTACGCTGCTCTGGTGACACCAAAAAGGGTATTCTCCAGTTTTCGTGTCTTCCTCCATAGGGAAGCTCTCTCGGTGAGAGTTTCTGATCACCAATTTAATCTAAAATCTGACATCCCTCCGACTGCAACCTTTAGACAGAAAATTTGCTGACAGGAAAAGATGGCGATAAGGCAACTGAAACAGGAACCTGGAGTACCAATCCTTCCCGTGCCATAATTGCACCAGAAAATTTGGCAAATGCTTCTTCCCCCACACGATCTAAAAAGTCATCATTGTGCGCGGGATCATGGTGGAAAATGACTAGAGTTTTGACATTAGCAGCTTTGGCGATTTTCACAGCTTCTTGCCAAGTGGAATGTCCCCAGCCAATTTTTGGCAATGTTGGGGAATAGTATTCCTCATCGGTATAAGTGGAATCATAAATCAAAATGTCAGCGTTACGAGATAACCACAAAACATTTTCATCTAATCTGTCAGAAAAATGTTCAGTATCTGTAATATATACAGCCGCGCCGCCACGCCAGTTGACTCGGTATCCTACAGCTTCACCAGGATGATTTAGTGGTGCTGTTTCTACGGTAACGTCATCAATTGGTATAGGTTCCCCGGCTACGATGTCGTAGAAATTCATATTTGCTTGCATGATTTGCAAGGGTACGGGGAAATTTGGGTGTAGCATTTGGTCATTGAGGCGCTGTTCGATTGTTGAACCATCGGGAGCGATCGCGCCGTATATATGAAAGTGATTCCCCTTGACAAATCCTGGGCTAAAGAAGGGAAACCCTTGCATATGATCCCAGTGGGAGTGGGTGAAGAATATATGAGCTTCTGTCGGCATTTGGCGCAATAACGATTGCCCCAAAACATGCAGTCCCGTACCACCATCGAATATTAAGCGTTTATCGCCCACTTGCATCTCAATGCAAGGGGTATTACCGCCGTAACGAACGGTGTGTGTACCTGGACTGGGGATGCTGCCCCGAACGCCCCAAAATTGCACGGTAAATTGGTTCTCTATCCTAGACATGGGTGTTGCTTGCTGGACTGAGCGGGCGATCAATCAAAAAATTGTTACTTATTTTGTTCAGTTTATGCTATCTGATTGTTTTTGGTAGACAGGGAATTTCTTGGTAAAACAGCATACTCTGTTTCGGGCTGATTCGGTCAAGGTGGGTCAGGTACTGCAAGGCACAGCACTAAAGTTTTTCCGGACTATTGTTTATTTGTGATCTCTACATAGCTCCTACTTTATAGCCTAAATTTAACTGTGATGCATTTTACCTTCCCCTGAGGTTTTTCTCTAGATAAAATTCTTCAAGGAAACTTAAATTCCCACTTAGACAATTGATTCAGTCCATTTGCGTAGGTGAGATTGTATTGTAATGGTGTAATACTTATGTAATTTTTATGGATAACATGGACATCTATAGGTACATTCTCAGGTAAATTTAAGCTTTCTGGTGGCTCGACTTCCTCAAGCACTTCTCCTGTCAACCAGTAGTATATTTTACCACGTGGATCGACTCGTTTGTCAAAAACATCAACGTAACGCCGCACTCCCTGGCGGGTGATGGTGACTCCAGCAATTTCTTCCCATGTGACTGGGGGAATATTCACGTTGAGCAACATCAACTCTGGTAAGGGTTTGGCGGCCAGTTGAGCTACTAACTGTTTGGCAAAGTTCGCGGCAGGTTGAAAGTCCTTGGAGATGTGACTAGCAAGACTCAGTGCTACGCTGGGAATACCTTCAATGACGCCCTCCATAGCCGCTGAAACAGTGCCAGAATAGAGGATTTCGGTGCCCAAATTCGCACCTTGATTAATGCCAGAGAGAACTAAATCGGGGGAGAATCTAGCAAAGCCCACAGCGCCAATTTCACACAGTCCGAAGGAGTCCCATCGCAAGCCCAAGCCTTGATTGCCGGATGAAAAATTGACTCAACGATTTCGGCGCGAATGGGTTGCTGCAAGGTTAGTCCATGTCCTGTTGCCGATCGCTCGCGATCCGGGCAAACTACAGTTACATTATGACCAGCTTCTGCCAAGCAGTTAGCTAAGGTACGAATACCCAAGGCAGAAATTCCGTCATCATTGCTAACGAGTAATTTCATGGTCAGTGGTCAGTTGTCAGTTACTATTAGTAATTAGTTATGTCTTATTACTCATTTGTCAATGTCAGGCGTCACAAACATCAAACAAAAAAACACCCTCACACACCCAATCCCCTTTAAACTGGTAGACAGAGGTGTGGTTTGAATTTTTTTGCCTTCCACAGTTCTAGGTTGTTTGTGTTTTGCCACTAACCACTGACTACTAACCACTGACCATTGACAAATGACAAATGACTAACAATTTAGAGGCTCAACTTTTAGCACTACAGTTGGAAGGAGAAAAAGCGATTGCGCCGCTGATACCCTAGAACGCCTGGAAGAACTCAGAGTTAACTATCTGGGTAAAAAAGGTCAATTGGGGGCGCTATTGCGGAGTATGGGGCAAATGAGTGCCCAGGAACGACCGATAATTGGGGCGATCGCCAATACAGTCAAAGAATCCCTGCAAACTAGTGTAGACCAGCAACGTACCGCTCTGGAATCTGCTCAAATTCAGGCACAGCTAGAGGCGGAAACTCTCGATGTCACAATGCCAGGCATTTACCGCCCTCAAGGTCGTATTCATCCTCTCAATGGTATTATTGACAAGGCTCTGGATATCTTTGTCGGTATGGGGTACACTGTGGCTCAAGGGCCAGAGATGGAAACAGATTACTACAATTTTGAGGCACTTAATACCCCTCCTGACCACCCCGCCCGTGATATGCAGGATACCTTCTATCTCCCAGATGGTAATCTTTTACGTACTCATACTTCCTCAGTACAAATTCGTTACATGGAATCTGAGGAACCACCAATTCGGGTTGTGGCGCCTGGGCGAGTTTATCGCCGAGATAATGTCGATGCGACACACTCAGCGGTTTTCCATCAAATAGAACTTTTAGCAATTGATGAGGGACTAACTTTTACAGACCTCAAGGGTACTATTAAGGTATTTTTACAGGCAATATTTGGTGATCTACCTATTCGCTTTCGTGCTAGTTATTTCCCCTTTACCGAACCCCCTTTTTTTTTTTTTTTTTTTTTTTTTT
>CAVYXS010000276.1:0-14822 GCA_963772205.1 uncultured cyanobacterium | reverse complement strand
CATATCAAAATTGTATCCTGGACTTTTTTGACGGCGACAAGCAAATGTTGGGGAATCACCATATAGCCAATGCGCCAACTTGCAAAACCGTAGGCTTTGGAAAGGCTATAAAGGGAAATTGTGTAGTCGCTACTTCCTGCAAACGCGCCAGGAGAAACGTGTTTTACGCCGTTATAGGTAAAATATTCATAGGCTTCATCGCTAATATGGTAAATGCCATGAAAACCACAAATTTGATTGACTTGGTGCAATACCGTTGCTGAATAAACTACCCCTGTAGGATTATTGGGTGAAATTGTGACTACAGCCCGTGTTTTTGGGGTAATTGCTTGAGCGATCGCTTCTGGGCGCAGCTGGTAATTTTCATCAGTCTCTACCAATACTACACGACAACCAGCCATTGCGATCGCCATTTCGTGGTTGAAGTAGTAGGGCGTATTCAAAATAATTTCATCGCCTGGGGAAGTAATAGCGAGAATTGCATTCATAAATCCCATATTGCTTCCCGCTGTGACAACAATACAGTTGTCTTCATTGATTTCAATTCCATTAAAAGCTGACAATTTTCCGGCTATTGCTGTCAACAAAGGGGCGATTCCCTCAACTGCTTTATAGAGATTATTAGCCGGTTCAGCGAGAAATTTAGGTAATAATTCGATAGCTTCTGCAGGTGGGCTGTAAGCAACAACACCTTGCCCTAGAGAGATAGTTCCGGGAGAATTTTTAATCAGTTCCCCAACCACAGGAATAATTGGCGACTGTACTGCCTGCATCCGAGATGATAAATTAGTCATTAGTCATTTGTATTTACAGCCATTTTCAGTTAATTGAACCACAGATCTTAGTAAGGGCGCACAGCGTACGCCCCGCGTGGTTTATTTACCTGCAAAAGGCTGTAGTCGGCGTGAAAAATTCAAGGTTTGTAGTCAGCACTTCAGTGCTGAAAATGCTGGCTATGAGCGATAAATCGCTCACTACGAGCAGCAAATATTTTACATTTAATATACGTCTACCTACTTAGTTGCCAGACTGACTGGAGATTCTTGACGCGCACGCTTTCCTGTAATTACCATTTTGACGCCACGGGCTGGTGCAAGGGTAACACCCCGCCGCCTAGGTACTTCTGGTTGATTATCCGCTAGTGCTAATTCATAGCGTGACAGAATTGTTGCTAAGACTAGCTTCATTTCAAAAACTGCCAAAGCCTCGCCTAGACAGCGACGGGCGCCACCACCGAAGGGTATAAATTCATAGGGAGAAAATTGGCGTTCGAGAAAGCGTTCTGGTTTAAATTGCTTTGGATTGGGATATAAATCTTCACGCTGATGCGTAAGATACATACAGCCAACCACTGATGTCCCAGGCTCTAAGGGATGTCCCAGTATTTCTACAGGTTCTTGTACTACCCTACCAAAGGTCAACATTCCAACGGGATAAATTCGCAAAGTTTCATTGCAGAAAGCTGTGAGATAAGGTAGTCGAAAAATGCTCATTGGATCTGGTGCATCACCAAGTTTATCTATTTCTTGGAGCAATTTTTCCCGAATTTCTGGCTTTTGCTGAGTCCAATACAAACCCCAAGCCATTGCTGTGGCGGTGGTTTCATGTCCAGCAAACAATAGAGTCATCAACTCATCGCGCAATTCTTGATCTGTCATCGGGTTCCCCGCTTCATCTGTCGCTGACATCAGCAATGAGAGGATATCAATGCGATCTTGATCGGCTTGTTCCCGGCGTTCCGCAATTTCTGCGTAGATCAATTCATCAATTTTCTGTCTATCTCGGACAAATTTTCCCCAAGGACTCCAAGCACCTAAATCTGTTCGTAAGAAGCGGAAAAACAGGAAGCTAGAACTCAAAGGTGAGTTAAATAGATCTAACATCAATACTAATAGGCGCTTTAGTTCTTTGCTACGTTCCCCTTCATACAAGCCAAAAACAGTCTGTAATATAACTTGTAGGGAAATCCCTTGCATTGCAGCACGAGCCGAAAATGCCTTGTCTGTTGGTAATTGACTCAAAACTTTTTCTGTCAAATCACAAATTAACTTACCATAGGCTCGCATTCTATCGCCATGAAACGAAGGCATGACCAATTGTCGGCGCTGTCTGTGGCGATCGCCTTCTAGCATAACAATAGAATAGTCCCCTATTAAGGGTTGCAAAATTTTATTTTCTTGACCAAGGGCTGCAAACTTCTTTCTATCATTGGTTAAAAGTTCTTGAAGTCCTTGGGGATGGTTCACGAATACTAAAGGATGTCCCGAACCAATCACTTTAGTAGTGAAAATATCAGGATATTCCTGGGCAGAACTTTCCATATATCCCACTGGATCAATAACCCACTGCAGTCGCTGAATTAAAGAAGGCTTGGTGAGAGGATTGGGTAACTTCATTTGATTTTTAATTCCGAATTCAACTTATATCTATACTAACTATTCAGTCTACCTTTTTCCGCTCATCAGCTTAATTATTCAATTTATTTAACTTATTTACCGAGTCTGAATATGTCGGTAAATAGCGGCTATGTTCCGCGCATCATCAATACCCCGATGATGTGTACCTACTAATCCTATCCCCAAATGTTGTAGTGCCTGCGCCATGCCAAATCTGTGAGATGTGCCCAGATATGTGGAAAATTCTTTTTTGATATTTATGTGTTCTGCTCCAAAAGGTGATGGGATGTTATGAAATTTACAATCTTGCTTAAATTGGTTTTTATCGTAGTCTCCCCAAGAACAGAAAATATTACTAGGAAATAAATCTATCCAGCTTTTGAAATTAGCTATTGCTTCTGTAAACTTAGGAGCATTTTCTACATCTTGCTGAGAAATTGTCGTCAATTTTGTACAAAAATCTGTTAGTTGTGGGTGTCTTGTCGGTTTGATGAACTGTTGAAACTCCGCATCAATTTCCCAGGTTTCTCGATTGAGCATGACTGCACCAATTTCAATGATTTCCATTTCGTGGCGAGAAATGCTATTATCATCACAACAAGTTGCTTCTAAATCGACTATGAGAAAATAGTTAGTCATTTGTCAAGAGATTTAAAAGGTTTGAGCTAGCGGATCTGTATTGTGGCATCGAGAGCCAGTACAGCCATGATAAACCACAATATACTTTCAACAGCTAGCACTAAATAAGGTAAAATTATATTTAGTTAGAACGTAAGCTAACTTCGATTTGGGTTAATCCCTCCATCAAGTTATCGCTTTTTTAGGACTAAAGTCCTAACTACGAACCAAGGGTTGAAGAATCAACCGCCCTTTCCCAGTATGATAAATATGAGAGCAGTTTTGTAAATTCACACAAAAGTAGGGACTATGGAGATTTTGACATTGGGTTGGGTATCACTGCTAGTTGTGTTCACGTGGTCAATTGCAATGGTAGTTTGGGGTCGTAACGGAATTTAGAGCAATCGTGGAAAGTCCATTCCTGAGTATTTTGGCTTTAGTGGCTATTTTACTGCTAGTAGTAGCCACTGGTGGTATTGGCTATTTGACGCTGACAGATTGGCGCGATAGTCGTCGTCGAGAAGAAGAAAAACGCGCCACTCGCAGCACGACTCCCAAGCGGCGATAATTGTCTAAGGCAAATATCGTCTTTTCACATATACCCCCTTTAAAAAGAGACGCGAAATTTCGCGTCTCTACATTGTATTAATTCTGATAGGTAAACTATCAGAATTAATGGAACAGATTACTAGGGCTGGATTTCAACTAAACTGTTCAATAATTCCACCACCTAAAACTTTATCACCGTCGTACCACACAGCAGCTTGTCCAGGGGTAATACTAAATTGCGGTTCATCAAACACCAAGCGCACACGGGAGTTTTCTAAGGGAATTACCGTGACTGGTGTGGGATGAGAACGATAACGAATTTGCACTTCGGACTGAATGGGGGTAGCGGGTTCAGCAATGGAAACCCAATTTACCCGATTTACAGTACATTCTGGTTGAGTTGCCTTAGTGCGATCGCCTACTACCACTTTATTATTTACTGCATCCAATTCAATCACATACAGCGGATCAGGTGCGGCGATGCCCAAACCTTTACGCTGCCCAATTGTATAATGATGGACACCATCATGCTGACCTAAAATCTTGCCACTTGTGTCAACAATATCACCTGGCTTCGGGGCTAAGTATTTATCTAAAAATGCTCGCATTGAGCCGTTGCTTTCCACTAAACATAGATCTTGACTTTCTGGCTTATCAGCGGTTGACAGACTATATTCAGCTGCGAGGCGACGGGTATCAGTTTTTTGTAAGTCACCTAAGGGAAATATGGTAGCCGCAAGTAAATCTTGAGACAAATCATAGAGGAAATAGGATTGGTCTTTATTGCGGTCAACAGCCCTTAATAACTGATAACGCCCAGTAGTTTCATCATAGCTAATATTGGCATAATGACCAGTCGCAATGCGATCGCATCCCAATTGTTCACGAGCATATTCTACCATCGGACCAAATTTCACAGTTTTATTGCACTGCGAACAAGGCAAAGGAGTGATTCCCGCACTGTAACCGGTGACTAAATAATCGACAATATGAGTTTGAAAGACATCCCGAATATCAACAACCTGATGGGGAATCCCCAATTGTTCGCAGATATTAGCCGCGTCGATCATACCTTCAGAGCAACACTGTCCTTTGCCTTTCATTAGCCAAAGGGTTAAACCGATCACTTCATAGCCCTGATTGTGCAGTATTGCAGCAGCAGTGGAACTGTCAACACCACCAGAAAGACCAACGACGACTTTTTTCATATCTTTATACACGCACGGCATGGGAGCTTCGTGATTGTTAAATTGTAGCATACGCTCTTCAAAGCCTTGCTAATTCAACACTTTACTAGGTATGGGCGATTTGAGGTTAGTTCGTAGTCAGGACTTTAGTCCTCTCAATTCGTAGTCAGGACTTTAGTCCTCTCAGTTCGTAGTCAGGACTTTAGTCCTCTCAGTTCGTAGTCAGGACTTTAGTCCTCTCTCTCAGACGCTACACTAGCCAGTGCAAAAACTGCGGGGTAAACTACGAATAAATCATCACGATTTTTTAGCGCTGTATTCATTGCCACCCAAATGAACTAAATTTAAGCTAAAACTAAATACTTAGTTGCTACAAGGGTTAGCTATGTGGAATAAAATAACAAATCAATATATAATATTGCTGAACATCTGTAAACCATCATTGATGGTGCTGTTGTTCGGGGGATGGTTGGCGCTGATTCCCCAGTCCACACCAGCACAAGCGCAAATTAACAACAGTAGGGTAATGCTTGCTCAGGTAGTTAACAACCTACCACCACCACCGCCGCTGCAAGATATTCCCACTAGTCAGCAACCGATAATATTAGAGCAGCCGACGCAACTGACGCAGCCAGTGCGCTCTAATTCATATAACCAGTATCCGACTCCTTACCAATCAGTTCAGTCTAATCCATATAACCAAAACTTGAGTGAGCGCTACTTAGTGTACGTTGATAATACTAATTATGATCAACTACAACGAGTACGTTCAATTGAACCTAGAGCTTATATTCGCCAGATAAATGGACGTTCCGTGATCCAGTCAGGATCATTTAGTAGAGAATCTAACGCTCAACAGCGGGCGAGAGAACTACAATTAAATGGGATTAGTGGCGCACAAGTCGTCAAATCCTCTAACGGACAAGCGATCGCCTATGACACTACCTATCCTAATTATACCGGGAATAACAGACGTCAGGAAACTGCCAGAGGTTACTTTGTCATCATTCCCGCCAAATCAGCAGAGTTAAATTTGATTGCTAACCGCATTCGCCAGAGTACAGGACAATATGATGGGGGCATAGTAGAAAGAGAAAATCCGCGAGGATCGCATGTAGCTGTTGGACCTTTCAATAAGCGTCAAGATGCAGAACAATGGAATAAGTATGTCCGAAATTTGGGATTTGGTAATGCTAGAGTTTATTACGGCAGGTAGAAGCAAGAGCATTCCTCAGAACTGATGCAAAACAGGTTAGAACAAATTTCCCAAGTAGTAGTTACCGCCGCACAGATGCGGGATGTTGAAGCGCGGATATTTGCAGCGGGAATACCTGTAGCGGCTTTAATGGAAAAGGTGGCGGGATTAATTACCCGTCGCATTCAAGAAATTTACCCCCAGTCTGACTGTGGCAGGGGACAATCTCGCTCTTCTTCGCACCGTATTGGTATTCTTGTCGGTCCGGGTCATAATGGGGGTGATGCTTTGGTAGTCGCCCGTGAATTGCATTTTCGCGGCTATGGGGTTTGGATTTATCATCCCTTCTCTCAGATCAAGGAATTAACTTCGCAGAATTTACAGTATGCTCAGAGTTTAGGGATTCCTTGTTATCAAACTATTGAAGAGTTGCCAGATTGTGATATACTAGTTGATGGTTTGTTTGGCTTTGGTTTAGAAAGCAACCTGACTGATGCGATCGCCTCAGCAATTGATCAACTAAATCAATGGCACAAGCCGATTATTAGTATTGATTTACCTTCGGGTTTGCATACTGATACGGGTGCAGTTTTAGGGACGGTAATTCACGCTACCTATACGTTTTGTCTGGGTTTATGGAAGCTGGGTTTATTACAAGATCAAGCGTTAGATTATATTGGTAAAGCTGAGTTAATTGATTTTGATATTCCCTGGGGTGATGTGCAAGCTGTACTAGGAGATCCACCCCAGATTAAACGCATTACCACAAAAACAGCACTCTCAACTCTACCCATACCCCGTCCACCAGTTACCCACAAATACAAAGAAGGACATTTACTGTTAATTTGTGGTTCTCGTCGATATGCTGGCGGAGCGATTTTAACTGCATTGGGTGCGCGTGCTAGTGGTGTAGGAATGCTGTCAATTGCTGTACCGGAATCCTTAAAACCGCTATTGGTGTCACATTTACCAGAGGCGCTGATTATTGGTTGCGCGGAAACAGAAACTGGAGCGATCGCGCAATTACAATTACCAGAGGAAACAGATTTAAGTTCCTTTGCGGCGATCGCCTGTGGTCCTGGTTTAACTACAGATAGTCATCCCATTGTACAACAAATTATAGAGAGCGATCGCCTTTTGGTTCTTGATGCTGATGCCTTAAATATCTTAGCACAATTAGCAACAATCCCCACCTTACAAAAACGCCGAGGCAAAACAGTCCTTACGCCCCACGCTGGTGAATTTAAGCGGTTATTTCCAGATCTTCCCGATGCTAATCAAGACAAAATTAACGCCGTACAGGCAGCGGCGGTGCAAAGCGGGGCGGTAGTATTATTAAAAGGGGCGCGAACTGCAATATCAAACCCCCAAGGTGGCGTTTGGATAAATCCTGAAAGTACCCCAGCCTTAGCCCGTGGTGGTAGTGGTGATGTGTTAACTGGACTACTTGGTGGATTATTAGCGCAAACAGCAAATAGAGAGATTCCTGTGGAAGATATCGTTGCAACTGCAGCTTGGTGGCATTCTCAAGCTGCTATTTTAGCAGCCCAAGAGCGCACAGAGTTAGGTGTAGATGCGTTTACATTGACGCAATATTTGCTGAGGGTTATCAGTATTTTCTAGTCATCACTTCACTTCTTGTCGCCAAATAGGGAGACAATTGACTGATACAGCTACGTAATTTCCGGCTTGCAACCATTAATAATATTACGACAATATAATATTAGCCTATTCATAATCGACTACTCCAATAAGTAGTATTCTGTCAATTTAAAATTGATGGGTAAATAATTCTGTAGTAAGCACTTTAGTGCTGATTTTATCAGCTGACTTTTCACTCTTATCTGGCAAACCTCGCTTCCATTCCTCTCTCCTACCTCTCCCTAGCCCTCTCCTTTGAGGAGAGGGAAAAGGAGCAGCTTTTATTATTGGAGAGGCTTTGAATTCTCCCCCAACCCTACAAGGGTTGGGGGCTGGGTGGTTAGGTTTCGCCTTTGTTTTTCCATATGACGTGAAAAATCAGATTTTATCAGCACTAAAGTGCTGACTACGAAACCCTCAAAACAGGGGGGAAATCAACACCGAAATTCTATGAAAAAGCAAAAAAATCAATATAGCCATCTAACAGCAATAGAAAGAACTTACCTGTCATTTCCGGCACAGTTTTTATTAAATCAGAATTTGCTGCAGGGTAAAATACTAGATTTTGGGTGTGGTTTGGGTAATGATGTTAAAATATTACGCGACAAAGGCTTTGATATTACAGGCTATGACCCTTATTAC
Organism: uncultured cyanobacterium; assembly: GCA_963772205.1. Taxonomy (GTDB): domain Bacteria; phylum Cyanobacteriota; class Cyanobacteriia; order Cyanobacteriales; family Nostocaceae; genus Gloeotrichia. The sequence goes on along the minus strand of CAVYXS010000276.1, from coordinate 6,594 downwards.
TTTCCAGAATATCCTCAAGAGACATTCGATACAATAATTTGCTTTTATGTGTTAAATGTTTTGTTTCCTGAAGAACAGGCTAAAGTTCTGATGGAAGTCTCGCACTTATTGAAGCCAGGAAGTAAAGCTTATTATGTAGTGAGAAGAGATATTAAAAAAGAAGGTTTTCGAGAACATTATGTACATAAAAAGCCCACATATCAGTGTATTGTTAAACTTCCATTTCATTCAATTCACTTGGATGAGCATCGAGAATTTTATGAATACGTTCATTATAATCACCAGCGCAATTCATCTAATAATTGTATATTTTGCAATCCTCATAAAAAACTAAAATTATTAACTGAATCAGCAACAGCTTATGCTATGTTTGATGGTTATCCTCTGACTAAAGGACATGTTTTAGTTATTCCTAAACGTCATGTTAGCAGTTATTTTGAGCTACCATTTAAAGAACAATCCGCTTGCTGGTTTATGGTTAACAAAGTCCAAGAAATTCTCCAAACCGAATTTGCACCAGATGGCTTTAATGTCGGAATGAACATCAATCGAGAAGCTGGACAAAATATGATGCACGCTAGTATTCATATCATCCCGCGTTACAAAGGGGATACTGTCGGCGCCAAAGGTGGAATCAGGAATGTCATTCCTAAAAAGAAATGATTAGGACTTACGCACTGTACTTTCGGGGTTTAGCATTGCTAAACCCCTACTACAGATCCGGTTAACTAATATTATCTGGATCTATCCCTAACTCGCGCAATCGTTGCGCCAATTGTTGGGCGCGTTGTTCTGCTTGTTGAGCGCGTTGTGCTTCTTGTTGAATTTGCTCTTTTGGCGTTGGATATCGCCTTCCTTGTTCGTCATACCAATATAGCCATTCCCGCGTTACCCCAGAATAGTTTCCCCGTTCGCAACCTATTCCTAAGCCAATTTCTGGTAGCCAAACCGGGTTTCCTACTTGCAATTCATACTTACCACTAACTAACTTATGCACTTCTAGATGTGGTTTGCGGCGACGACGGGGAGAATAAATCACGTAATACAATATGCCTAATTCTGCATATTGATCTAATTTAGTGGTATACTCCTTGCGGTAATTTTGGGAAACTACCTCTAGAGCTAAAGTTGGTACAACGTTTTCATCCCACAGCACATAACTTGGGCGTAATTCTTCGTCATAAAACCTTTCTACTCCTAAACTCAAAAACCCATCTGGGACAATTGGCGGTTCATCTGGGTGATAATAAATACCCATATCTATGCCAAATAACCAGTCCATGCGTTCTGACCAAAGGATGAGCAATATTGACTTCAGCAACCCTGGGATTAATTCTTGCAGTTCATTATCCACTGGCGTATCATCAGAGTCTGGTAGTTCTTCCGCTGATGGTAAGTACCTCGACAAGTTGTAGTTTAACATGGTCAGTTATTAAGTAGTTCGACAATAATAAATATCACTCTTGGGCATTGGGCATTGGGCATTGGGTATAGAAAAAACTTAGTTACATTTAATTCGATCACATTTAACAACCTCCAGCGTCCATCTGGAATAAATATCTATCTTAAGATAGATGTAAAATTATATATAATCTTAAAAATATTTATTTTCAATGACAATTTTGGGGTAACTTTTAATTATTAATAAATATATTAGGTGTTTGCTCCTATTAATGGTTTATATTTACCAAAAGGTGGCGCAAACAGTCACTGAACTTCAAATATAGGAGGCAGTCTCATATCACCCTGGCAACTGATGATCTCATAGCATCACCACGAGGGGTCAGTTAACGCTAAGTTGATATTAAAACAAACATTTTTGCTGAATTGCGACGGATAAAGACTAAACTGAAAAGTCTTGTGCAGCAATACCTATAGCTTTAAATGAAGTAATCATGTCCAAGGTTCTCGTCTCCGATCCTATTGACCAAGCTGGGATTGATATTTTATCCCAAGTTGCTACTGTTGATGTCAAAACAGGTTTAAAACCAGCGGAACTGATCGAAATCATTGGTGAGTATGACGCGCTGATGATTCGTTCGGGAACCCGCGTAACCCAAGAAATCATAGAAGCTGGCACCCAACTCAAAATTATCGGTCGTGCTGGCGTAGGTGTGGATAATGTGGATGTACCCGCAGCCACGCGGCGAGGAATTGTCGTGGTCAATTCTCCAGAGGGTAACACGATCGCCGCAGCTGAACACGCCCTGGCAATGATATTATCTTTGTCTCGTCACATTCCCGATGCTAACGCTTCAGTTAAACGCGGCGAGTGGGATCGCAAAACCTTTGTCGGTGCGGAAGTTTACAAAAAAACGCTGGGAATTGTCGGTTTGGGTAAAATCGGCTCCCATGTAGCTGCTGTGGCAAAAGCAATGGGGATGAAACTCCTAGCTTTTGACCCATTTATCTCTACAGAACGCGCCGAACAAATTGGTTGTCAGTTGGTGGATTTGGATTTGCTGATCCAGCAAGCAGATTATATCACCTTACATATCCCTAAAACCCCAGAAACCACTCACGTAATCAATGCCACAACTCTGGCAAAAATGAAACCCACTGCCCGCATTATTAACTGCGCTCGTGGTGGCATCATTGATGAAGCAGCGTTAGCCGTGGCGATTAAAGAAGGTACAATTGCTGGTGCAGCCCTAGATGTGTTCGAGTCAGAACCACTAGGGGAATCAGACTTGCGATCGCTAGGTAAAGAAGTCATCCTCACCCCCCATTTAGGAGCTTCCACCAGCGAAGCTCAAGTGAATGTCGCCATAGACGTTGCTGAACAAATACGCGATGTTCTCTTGGGACTACCAGCACGTTCAGCCGTCAATATTCCGGGACTTGGCCCTGACGTGTTGGAAGAACTCAAACCCTACATGGAACTGGCGGAAACTTTAGGCAACTTAGTTGGACAGTTGGCAGGCGGTAGGGTAGAATTACTCAATGTCCGTCTCCAAGGTGAACTCGCAACCAACAAAAGTCAGCCTTTAGTAGTAGCAGCCCTCAAAGGTCTACTTTACCAAGCCTTGCGCGAACGGGTAAATTACGTCAATGCCAGCATAGAAGCTAAAGAACGGGGAATTAGGGTGATTGAAACACGGGATGCATCCGTGCGCGATTATGCCGGTTCCCTGCATCTGGAAGCCACAGGAACCCTAGGGACTCATTCCGTCACTGGCGCATTGTTAGGTGAAAAAGAAATCCACCTGACGGACGTTGACGGTTTCCCAATCAACGTTCCTCCCAGTAAATATATGGTATTCACCCTCCACCGCGATATGCCAGGGATTATCGGTAAACTCGGTTCCCTACTGGGCAGTTTTAATGTCAATATTGCCAGTATGCAGGTAGGTCGTAAAATTGTCCGTGGTGATGCCGTTATGGCTCTCAGTATAGATGACCCTTTACCAGACGGCATTTTAGCTGAGATTATCAAAGTACCAGGCATTCGCGACGCCTACACTGTCACACTATAAAGTGCTTGATGCTTCGGCTGAGTTATGAGTGATACTATTTCACCAAATCGCTGATACATATAGACGAAAGTAGGGGCACGGCAATGCCGTGCCCCTACCAGGATATTTGTATCATAGCAATGGTATGAGCAGTGAGAAATTTTCGATTTTGAACTCCTAACTCCTAACTAACTCCTAACTAACTCCTAACTAACTCCTAACTGTGTCAAACACCTGGTGGGAAATACAAATTTTGTGTGAACCAGATCAAGAAGATTCTATCTTTTGGCGACTGGAAAGTTTTGGCTGTCGTGGCACAGCCAGTGAAAATAAAGGAAATTCTGCTTTAGTCAGGGGTTATCTGCCGCAATTTAAAGCGCAGCTACTAGATTTGGCGGCGCTGTCACTGTGGCTACGTCAAGATGCTATCTGTATAGGACTGTCGGCCCCCTCATTGCATTGGAACTTAATTGACGAAGAAGATTGGGCGACTAGCTGGAAGCAATATTGGAAACCAGAGGAAATTGGCGATCGCTTTTTGATCAATCCCGCATGGCTACCACTACCAGAAACAACCGAACGTCTGGTGATTTTATTAGACCCAGGAGTAGCATTTGGCACGGGAAACCATGCCACAACCCAACTATGTTTGGAATCTCTGGAAATGCGCCTAAGTGAAGTACCTCAATCTTTTATCAGTTCAGGTGCAAATCCAGAGCATGTGGTAATTGCGGATATTGGTTGTGGTTCTGGTATCCTTTCCATAGGAGCAATTCTACTGGGAGCAGAAAAAGTCTATGCAGTCGATACTGACCCCTTGGCGGTACAATCAACATTTAGCAATCGCACACTCAATAGCATTAGTCCAGAACGCTTAGTACCAGCCGAAGGAAGTGTAGACATTTTGACAAAACTGCTGGAAAAACCAGTAGATGGTATCGTCTGCAATATTTTGGCGGATGTGATTATAGAATTAGTCCCCCAAATGACTGCGATTGTCAAACCCAGGTACTTGGGGCATCTTTAGTGGTATTTTACTGGAACAATCCAAAGCTGTAGCTGATGCCTTAGAACAAAATGGCTGGGTGGTTGCGACTTTGTGGAAACGCAAAGAATGGTGCTGTTTAAATGTCCGACGTTCGTAGTAGCGCCAAGAGATGTCTGAAAAGTGCCCAATATATAAAGATATCTCTCCTTGTAGGCTAAGGTGTCAATCTAGTCCTAAATGTAATTTGAGCGCAGCATTAACTAATTGCATTAATTCCGTACTCAAACTACCTAGTGGTCTGTCAAGCTAAAAATTGTGAGTTTGAGGGAAAATAGAGGGGCTATTAACTGTAAACCTCACCAGATATCCTAATAACTGACCACTAGGTAGTTTGAGTACGGAATTAATACAATAAGTTAATGCTGCACTTCAAATTACATTTAGGACTAGATTGACACCTTAGATGCTTATATATTGGGCACTTTTCAGACATCTCTTCAGCACTACTACGAACGTCGGACATTTAAACAGCACCATTCTTTCCTTTTCCACAAAGTAGCAATGACCCAGCCATTTTCTTCTAATGCATCGGCTACGGCTTTGGATTGTTCCAGTAAAATCCCGCTGAAGACAGCCCGAGTGTAAGATTTGACAATCGCAGTCATTTCTGGAACTAATTCGATAATGACATCCGCCAAAAATATTGCAGACGATACCATCTACTGGTTTTTCCAGCAGTTTTGTCAAGATGTCTACACTTCCTTCGGCTGGTATAAGCGTTTTGGACTAATGCTATTTAGTCCGATTCTAAGGTCGATTGTACCGCTAAGGGGTCATTATCTACTGCATAGACTTTTTCTGCCCCTAGTAGTATTGCCCCGATGGAAAAGATACAAACCACAACCAATATCCGCAATTACCACATGCTCTGGATTTGCACCTAAAATAATAAAAGATTGAGCGTGGTTCGTTTAGTCACATTTCCACAGATTCCAAACATAGTTGGGTTGTGGCATCGTTTTCCGAGGGGGTGGGACCTCCTGTGGCTAATAAAGTCACCAGACGTTCGGTTGTTTCTAGGTAGTGGTAGCCATGAGTGATTGAATCGAAAAGGAATCGCCAATTTCCTCTGCGTTTCCAATATTGATAACAACTAGTGGCCCCATGTTCTTCGTCCGATTAATTTCCAATGCAATGGGGGTCGACAGTCCTATACAGATAGCATCTTGACATTAGCCACAGTGCGCGCGCCGCCAAATCTAGTAGCTGCGCTTTAAATTGCGGCAGATAACCCCTGACTAAAGCAGAATTTCCTTTATTTTCACTGGCTGTGCCACGACAGCCAAAACTTTCCAGTCAGCCAAAAGATACAATCTTCTTTAGGTGTCAATTACAACACAAAATTTGTATTTCCCACCAGGTGTTTGACACAGTTAGGAGTTAGTTAGGAGTTAGTTAGGAGTTAGTTAGGAGTTAGGAGTTCAAAATCGAAAATTTCTCACTGCTCATACCATTGCTATGATACAAATATCCTGGTAAGGGTTTGATATAGCCATGCCTCTACTTTCAGTCTATATGTATCAGCGATTTGGTGATACCGTATCACTCATAACTTCGGCCCGAAGCATCAAGCACTTTATAGTGTAGACAGTGTAGGCGTCGCGGAAGTACCCTGGTACTTTGATAATCTCAGCTAAAATGCCGTCTGCCACAAAGTCAATTTATACTGAGAGCCATAACGGCATCACCACGGACAATTTTACGACCTACCTGCATACTGGCAATATTGACATTAAAACTCCCCAGTAGGGAAGTTTCAGATTTACCGATAATCCCTGGCATATCGCGGTGGAAGGTGGAGTATGCCGTATATATTTACTGGGAGGAACGTTCATTGGGAAACCGTCAACGTCCGTCAGGTGGATTTCTTTTTCACCTAACAATGCGCCAGTGACGGAATGAGTCCCTAGGGTTCCTGTGGCTTCCAGATGCAGGAAGAACAGGCATAATCGCGCACGGATGCATGCCATCCTTTCAATCACCCTAATTCCCCGTTCTTTAGCTTCTATGCTAGGCATTGACGTAATTTACCCGTTCACGCAAGGCTTGGTAAAGTAGACCTTTGAGGCTGCTCTTACTAAAGGCTGACTT
>CAVYXS010000275.1:0-24428 GCA_963772205.1 uncultured cyanobacterium | reverse complement strand
TAACTGTATTATCATCCACTGATTGAAGCACCATTTATCTACAACTTAATCGTCGATTTAAGTTGTAGTTCGACAATAAATGCGGTCTTTTTTAGGAATCACGAACGCAAAATCAACCTTCCTGGATGTCAATTTAACAGAATTAGTGATGAAGTGTTGGTTGGATTAAAAACATCCTGAAAAATGAAAAAGGATTTTATTTATTTATTTGCTTTTAAATTAATAGATAATTTTTTCTTAAATTCTTTTTTAAACAGATATAAGGATACTATTTTATTTTTGAAATACACGTAGGGTGCGTTAGCGACAGCGTAACGCACCATTTTCAAGGACTTGGTGTGTTACGAATTTCATCCTCACGCACCGGACAATAGCTAATTTTAGTAACGCACCATTTTCAAGGATTTGGTGCGTTACGGATTTCATCCTCACGCACCCTACCGTGGATAATTTAATTTCTGGAAGTCCTTTTGTGCAAAAATTAATTTACTATCGCCATTGACTTTTTACGATTGGGACGCTTACGGTCTGATTTTTTTTTCAATCCCACTGCTTGGGCTTGATCGCTGTCTGATCCATATTGCCCGCGCACGACTTCTTTCATTGCTAATATAGCATTATGGAACTCCCATTCTGCTAATCGCGCAGCATCAGCCGCAGCACGGTATATGGTTAATTTCTCGGTTTCTGCTTGTTGCTGCGCCAACATAGTTTGGTAAACTTGCTGTAAGTGGGTAATAGAGGCATCAGCACGGCTTGTACTATAGGCGCTGATAGTTTGCAAGCCATGCAGTGAGGTGATATCTTGACTGATTAACTGAGGGCGCAAACGGCGTGTTGTATCTTGGTTAGCCATAATGGCATAAGTAATAAAGGACATATTTAATGTGCCCATTACCACAAAAAAAATAACACTACTTACAAAAAATGTTTGCAGGTGGATGCATTAACATTGCAGCTCGATGCAATCCCATTGCAGGTGGATGCATTAACATTGCAGCTCGATGCAATCCCATTGCAGGTGGATGCATTAACATTGCAGCTCAATGCAATCCCATTGCAGGTGGATGCAATCCCATTGCAGCTCGATGCATTAGAGGAGTTTTTATGTATTAAACTAAAGCTACGTGCCACAAAAAAATTAAACTTTCCGCCGTAGTCAGGACTTTAGTCCTGATGTTGAAGACTAAAGTCCTAAGAAGAACACGAGTGCGTGTCGTAGACAGACGCTGCGCGTAGCAAAATCCCCACAGGAGTAGACTACGAATTTAACTACCAGTTGCACATTTTTTTTGTCCGTTTACGCCTTGGCGACGCCAGTGGCTTTATAGCGCTTCCCATTCAGATGAGGTACTACATTATATCGCAAGGTGTAGGGGCACGGCAGTGCCGTGCCCCTACGAGTGTACCTTACTAGGTCGGGAAACGCTATGACTTGGGTACAAATGCATGGGAGAATATCTATTTGGCAAACAATCTAGCCAAGCTAAAAACAGCAAAACACAAGCACATGGCGCAGAATTTTGATAACACTTCTCAAATCAAGACAGACATCTCAACTTCTATCAGTCGCATAGCCAAGCCAAGTTCTGAGTTTTACTCTATTTTTTCTCAAGCAGAAGTTTTGGGGTTGATTAATGCTTTAGAATTCACCAGAGAAATCCCTCTAAAATATTCTTACAAAGATAGAGGTGCAAAAATTTGGAATGATTTTTATCTCAAATATATTATTCCTACATGGTATCGCCAATCTAATGTAGAAATTGACCTGTTAAACAATAATTTTGAATATCTCAATGGCAAAGTTAAAGGTAATAAAAAAATCAATGTGATAGATGTAGGTGCTGGTAATTCATATCCTGTGAAAAAATTTATCGGCAGACTTAGTAAATTAGGCAAGATTAATAAATATATTGCCTTAGATATTAGCGAAGAATTGCTAAGTGTATCTAAACATAATTTTACAAAGTGGTTCCCATCAATTGATTATATTAGTCAGATAATAGATATAGAAAATAGTTGTATACCCAAAAGCTTATGGCAAAATCAACCTAACCAAGACATTGATGATGCAGCTAAAATAATTTTACATTTAGGTGTAACAATGGGCAATCATCAAAATAGAGTAAGAGTCCTGAAAAACTTTCGTGACAGTATGGGTAAGCATGATTATTTAGTGTTCACTAACGAAATCGGTTCTAACTCTCAATGGGATGGAAGAGTGAGGGGTGGCTGTGATTATCATGCAGAGCAAGTATATAGATGGATTAAAAGCAAGATGGGGATTAGTTCTGAAGATTGTGAACTAATCAGAAAGTATGATTCAGCTAAAGATAGTGTAGTTGCTAATATTAAATTTCATCATAATTATACTATAAATTTCAATTTTAAGGAAATTGATCAGCATATTACAATTATTAAAGATGAAGAAATTACTATTTGGAGACATCATAAGTATGAAATGCCTGAATTGATGGAAGAAATAGAAGCAGCTGGATTAAAACTTGTTAAGTATAGTACTAATAAATATTTATCACATATTATGGCTATTTGTGAAGTTGCTATATAGTATTTCAATACAAAAATGTAGTGAGCGATTTATCGCTCAAATCAGCACTAAAGTGCTGACTACGTGTAACCACCAGACTTTGGGGGCGTAATTTCTTGCCTTTCTACGGTAACTTCTACATAAATATGTTCTAACCGCACAGGTTGACGGGATATGGAATCAATGGGTATGCCGTCAAACCGTGCCAGAATTTCCTTTAATTCTAGAGATTGTGGGAGCCAAAAAGCTAAATCGCTACCATAGTAGCGATGGATGAAACCATATTCTTTACCGCGTGCGATCGCTTGTTTTTCATCTCCAGTCTGTACTAAGATAATTTCTTGGGCTGGAATCAATTTGCGTAACTCTGTTAAACTCCCCTCAGCTAAAATTTTTCCCTGCTTCAAAATCCCGATTCTCTGACAAAGATGTTCGGCTTCATCTAATAAATGAGTCGTCAACAAAACCGTAACACCTTGATTTTTTAGTTGGCGAATCAACTCCCAAATTTCATAGCGTGACTCAATATCTAACCCCGTCGTAGGTTCATCAAGAATCACCAATTGCGGCTGATGTACCAAAGCCACTGCAATATTTAATCGCCGTTGCATTCCTCCGCTGAGGGTTTCTACTGGACTTTTGGCTCTATCTAATAAATTGACAGCGGATAGAGTTTCTGTTATTTGCTTCTGGCGTGTTTGTTTATCTAAACCGTAAATATCGGCAAAAAATTTTAGATTCTCCTCACAAGATAAAGTTTTATATAATAAATTTTCTTGGGGGGCGATACCAATGATTTTTTTGGTAGCTTGCGAAATTGGCTGATGATTGATTGTTACCTCACCACCATCAGCCTTAAGTAAATTACAAATAATATTAATCGTTGTCGTCTTCCCAGCACCATTTGCACCGAGTAAACCGTAAACTTCTCCTGAATTAATCTGCAGGTTTAAATTTTGCAGGACTTGTCTTTTACCGTAAGCTTTATTTAAATTATCAATTTTCAGCATAGATTCAATTTGATTTTTCAACGCAAACTATCGCCAAGGTAACGCAGAGGAACACAGAGAAAATACTTGGCGCCCCTCTGCGTTTAAATAACTCACCTTTAGGTTCACAGCCTACTTTCGACAATCAACATGCGCTGATAAGATAACCAGCCACCAACAACCATCAATATAGCAAACAGTAATAAAAACCAAAAGTGTGATGTAATCTTCTCTATTTCCTCACCTTTGGCGGAAACTGCAACGAAGGCTTCATTCATGTGATAAATTGGGTCAAATTTAGCAATGTTAATCAGAGATTTGGGAAATAATGAACTTGGTAAAAACGCTCCACCGAGAATTAATAAAGGTACGCCAAAAGCTGCGACTAGAGAGTTGACATCTTCAATGCGCCTGGCTAATTGTGTACCTAAGATAAAACCTAAGCCTACATAAGCGACAATACTCAAAAATATAATTGTTATTCCTAATAAAATAGAACCGTTAAATTTGGCTCCCCAAAAGGCAGCAACAGTATACACTAAAATTGTCTGCCCAATACCAATGCAGCTATGAGCGAGAAAAATTCCTAAAAAATATGATGTTCCACTTAAAGGGGAAATAAATAGACGTTTGAGGGTTTGCTGTTCTCGTTCTGCAACTACAGTGGCGACACTCCCACCCAAACAGCTAAAAAATAATGCTGCGCCTACTAAAGTTGACGGAGCAGAATAAGAAAATGCAGTATTAATTGGTAGTTTGGCTCGTTCTGATAAAATAAATCCGCTGAGGATTAAAACGGAGATGGGAAAAATACTCCAAAAAACGAGGCTGCGTCGCCGACGCCAGAGTTCAATTAAAATGCGCTGAGTGACAGCTATGGTTTCCCGCCAATATTTCATCGTATTTTCCTGAGTCAATTTGGATGGTGTGTTAGCAAATAATACAACTGCGACAGTTTGAATATCTAGGACTGACACACCCTACTAACTGGATCTTCAGAACTGTTGTACTATTAATTAATTCGATGCTTTAGCATTGTTATTCACTCATCACATCCCTTAGACATGATTCAAAATATACCAAGTTATGCCCCAAACCAGCTAAAGCACCCTCCCCTCCTCCGCGTTTTGGGCGCCTCTGCGGTTCGATAATCCTAAAATTTATTCGTGTACTAGTTCACAAATTTCAGTTACTTGCTACACTTTTACTTCATTAGCTAACCTACCCAGCGCCTATGGTTCATATAAAGCGCGTGGAACTTACCAATTTTAAATCCTTCGGTGGTACTACTGCAGTGCCTTTGCTACCGGGGTGTACTGTCATATCTGGACCGAATGGTTCGGGTAAATCTAATATTCTCGATGCGTTGCTGTTTTGTTTGGGACTATCTAGTTCTAAGGGTATGCGAGCTGATCGTCTCCCGGATTTGGTGAATAATACACAAACAGCGAAGGGACGTGCAACGGTTGAAGCAAGTGTGACGGTGACTTTTGATATCTCGGATGTCTCACGCAAAGGCGCAAAGGCGCAAAGGGAAGAAGATGGGGAGAGTGAAGAGGGGGAGGATTCCCAGTCGCCAATCCCCAGTCCCGAATCGCCTAGGGAATGGTGTGTGACGCGCAGGTTGCGGGTGACTCATCAGGGGACTTATACGTCGAATTATTATATTAATGGTGAAGCTTGTACTTTGACGGAGTTGCATCAGGAGTTGGAAACTTTGCGGGTTTATCCGGAAGGTTATAATGTGGTTCTCCAAGGGGATGTGACTAGTATTATCTCGATGAATGTGCGGGAACGTCGGGAAATTATTGATGAGTTGGCTGGGGTTGCAGCTTATGATCGCAAGATTCATCAGGCGAAGGCGACTTTGGATGAGGTGAAGGAGAAGGAGGATAGTTGTAGAATTATTGAGACGGAGTTAACTGCACAGCGCGATCGCCTTTCTCAAGATCGTGCTAAGGCTGAGAAGTATCAAAGGCTCCGCGCAGAATATTTGGCGAAGCAGTCTTGGGAGGTGGTTTTATCTTGGCGTTCTCTCCAAGCACAGCAGGAACGGTTGGCGTCGCAAATTCAATCGGGCGATCGCTCTTTTGCTGAACTCTCTACTCAACTCTCTACTCTAAATACGGAAATTGAGCAGAAATCTGTTGAACTTGATCAACTCAATGCTCATGTGAAGGCTTTGGGTGAAGAGGAATTGTTGGCTTTACAATCTGTTTTGGCTACTCAGGAGGCTGAACGTAAGCAAGTTTTACGTCAGGAGGGGGAGTTGACAGCCGCAAGTCAAGAAACTACAAGGCGTTTGGCTCAAATTCACCAAGAGATTCAACAACATCAGCGTTCTTTGGCGCAGATTGCAGAAACTCAGGTGGTTGAAAGTCAATCTATTATTTATTGTCAGCAGCAACGGGATGGGGGACGACAAGTTTTAGAAGCTTCTCGCGCAGCTGCGGCTCAAATTGCTTCGGTAACTGATGCTTGGGTACAGCAACAAACGGCTTTTAATCGTCAAATTGAAATTTTACTGCAAACTCTGGAACCTCAACGCACTGAGCAAGCTCAATTAAGGGAGCGGAATCATCAATTACAGGTGCAAATTGCGGAGCAATCTGAGTTAATTGCTAGTTTAGAACCCCAATTAGCGCAAAAACAACTTGATTGTAGTCGCATTGACGCGGAATTTAATGCATCCAGTGAACCGATTCAAAATTTAGCGCAAACTCTCTCAGCGACTGAACAAGAGTTACAACTCCAGCAGGAAACTCAAAAGCGTCTTTTGCAAGAACAACGGGAAAAGCAACGACAGTTAGATAAACTGGAGGCACAGACGCAAGCACAACAAGAAGTCCAAGGTACTCAAGCTAGTAAGGTGATTTTACAATCGGCTATGCCTGGGCTTTGTGGTTTAGTTGTGCAGTTAGGTAAGGTGGAACCCCGCTATCAGCTAGCTTTGGAAATTGCTGCGGGTGGGCGTTTGGGACATATCGTGGTGGAAGATGACAGTGTTGCTTCTGCCGGAATTGAACTGTTGAAACAAAAACGGGCGGGAAGAGCGACTTTTTTACCGTTAAATAGAATTAATGCGCCAAAATTTACTCAGGATGCAACGCTCCGTTACGCTCATGGTTTTGTGAGTTATGCGGTAAATTTAATTGAGTGCGATCGCCGTTATCAAGATGTGTTTAGCTATGTTTTCGGTGGTACGGTGGTTTTTACCAACCTGGAACAGGCGCGGAAAAATATCGGTTTATATCGCATTGTCACTCTCGATGGGGAATTGCTGGAAACTAGCGGCGCCATGACTGGTGGTAGTAATACCCAGCGTTCGGCGTTGCGTTTTGGGAATGTGGAAGCAGCCGAATCGGAGGAAGTTTCGGCGTTAAAAAATCGCTTAGGCGAAATTGAGCGAGTTTTAGAACGTTGTGGTGAGGCGATCGCTTCTTTGTCAGCCAAATCTAAACAATTGGCGCAAGGGGTGACGGAAGCTCGCCAAGGGCGGCGCGAACAGCAGTTACAATTGGAGCAGTTGCAAAAAGATATTCAGGGTTTGACGACGCAGTTAGCAGGGACGCGATCGCATCTTTTACAAAATACCGAAAAGTTCGCCGTAGCTCAATCCCGCTTGGAGGTTTTGGATCGGGATTTACCAGGACAAGAAAGTCAACTGCAACAATTGCGACATGATTTAACGGAGTTAGAAGCCTCCCAAACGCCTAGTGAATGGCAACAAATCCAGGCGACAATTAAAATTCAAGAGCAAGAATTGCAACAACGGGAAGCAGCGCTGAGGGAAGCAGAGCAAAGATTAAAAAATCTGGAAAATCAGCAGCAGCGGTTACAAGAAAGAATTCAGGAAGGGGAACAGCGGATTACCCAATATCAGCAGGAACAAGAAACGCAAAAAAATCAACTCACAAAACTGACAACTCAGCACACAGCCCTGAACAATCAAATCGCCGAAACTCGCGCCACGCTGAGTCAGATGGAAAAGAATCTGGGAGAAGAGAAACAAAAACGCGATCGCACAGAACAGGAATTGCGATCGCATTTGTTACGTCAACAGCAAGTAGAATGGGAACTGCAAAAACTCCAAGAAACCCAGGTGAAGCGCCGGGAGGAACTAGTAGGCGTACAAGAACAACTCCACACCCTAGCCCCCGAATTACCCAGCCCTTTACCAGAAGTACCCGATCAAGTAGATTTAGAAGAACTGCAAAAAGAATTGCGATCGCTTGCCAAACGCCTCCAAGCAATGGAACCTGTCAACATGCTGGCGTTAGAGGAGCATGAAAAAGTACAAAATCGTCTCCAAGAACTTACCCAGAAGCTTGAGACATTAGAAGGCGAACGTACCGAATTGCTTTTGCGGATTGAAAACTTTACTACATTACGTCAACGCGCCTTCAAAGAAGCCTTCGATGCAGTGAACGAAAACTTCCAATCAATTTTTGCTACCCTATCAGATGGAGATGGACACCTCCAACTCGACAATCCCGAAGATCCATTCAATAGCGGACTAAATTTAGTTGCTCATCCCAAAGGTAAACCGGTACAGCGCCTAGCTTCTATGTCAGGGGGCGAAAAATCCCTCACCGCCTTAAGCTTTATCTTTGCTCTCCAGCGCTACCGTCCATCACCATTTTATGCCTTTGACGAAGTAGATATGTTCTTGGATGGGGCAAACGTAGAACGATTAGCTAGAATGATTAAACAACAAGCAAAACAAGCACAATTTATAGTTGTGAGTTTGCGCCGTCCGATGATAGAATCAGCCGAACGCACAATAGGCGTTACTCAAGCACGGGGGGCTTACACTCAAGTTTTGGGGATAAAGTTACAAACCAACCATACATCTGCTTGAGTTTTTGTTAATAATAGTGTATGGATTAACCGGATTCGAGATCAGGACTCGGTATAGAATGACCTCTGAACAGATAATTAGGCGTTCCGACATATTAAACACCCAGGTGATTACCCGCGACAACGGCAAAAGGCTAGGTATCGTGAGTCAAGTCTGGGTTGATATTGATCAAAGAGAGGTTGTGGCTCTTGGCTTACGAGACAGCCTGATCTCTATTTCTGGTATACCGCGCAATATGTTTCTTAGCAGTATCAACCAGATTGGTGATGTCATCTTGGTTGATAACGAAGATGTCATCGAAGATATTGAAATTGAAGCCTTCAGCAACCTAATTAACTGGGAAGTAATTACAGAAACCGGTGAAGTATTAGGTAAAGTCAGGGGCTTCAAATTCAACGGCGAAAGTGGTAAAATTCATTCTATCGTCATCGCTTCCTTGGGATTGCCCCAAATTCCCGACCAAGTGCTGAGTACCTACGAAATATCAGTAGACGAAATCGTCAGCACAGGGCCAAGTCGGTTGATAGTATTTGAAGGCGCCGAAGAAAGAGTCAACCAATTAACAGTAGGCCTCCTAGAACGTCTCGGTATTGGTAAAGCACCCTGGGAACGGGATGCAGAAGAAGAATACGGCTATAGTGCGCCGCGCACAGTAGCACCAGCAAATCAGTTACCAAGTGGAGTCCCATTACAGCCACCCAAGCAGAAAGTTCGCACCCCCGAACCGGTAGCGCGGGAAGAATGGGATGAAGACTACGTAGAAGAAGAAAGACCAAGGCGTCAAGTAATGCAGGCGCGAGAGTATGAGTCAATTCAATACGAAGAAGACGAAGAAGATAACTGGAGTGAAGCTACTGGTAAAGATAGGTATCAAGAAGTACCTAAAAACGAAATCAAACCCAATAAAAAGCAATACGCCGATGATTACGACGATTATGACGATGTAGAAGGCGATGCTTGGGATGATGCACCAAAACCAGTGAATATTCCCAAAAAAGTCAAAGAAAGACAACCAGAATACGAAGAAGAAGGCGGGTATTAGGAGTGTTTCGTAGGGGCACGGCATTGCCGTGCCCCCCATTGTATCTGGTTATTGCCTGAAAATTGCTGTAAAATCTCGTTTCCAGTTAAACTCCACTAGTAAGCGCTGCGGCTTAAGAACCAAAAGAATTTAACACCCCTGTGACTGCCTCAATAAATTTTTCACCCCACAAGCTTGATAGTAACCCAGATGATATAATCAATAATGATGCAATACCTAATTGAACTAAGTTTAAATCTATGGAAGACCCATAGAAGATAGGAATAGACACAACAAAAGCACCAAGGGCAGCACCCCCAAGAAATCGGTAGATAAATTTAGCGCTGTTACCTTGTTTGAGATTAGTATCTTCAGAAGTCATAAGAATTTACAGTTATTATATAGAGTTGACAGACCTTGATAGTGGGGGTTCCCGAACCGATAAGGACTGGTTGTTTTGTTTAAAAGGCTATCAAGTTGCCTCCCACTACCAATATCATATTACTGCAATCGTTGAATCAGATGATCGCCAACTCGCAAAGCATTGGCAATAATAGTTAAAGCCGGACTCACCCCAGAATTAGATGGGAAGAAACTACCATCAACAACATAGAGATTATTCACATCATGGGTGCGACAATCAATGTCAAGCACAGATGTAGCTGCATCTTCCCCAAACCGAATCGTACCGCATTGATTCGCCACCACTTGAATAGGGCTATCACTACGGGGATAAATCCCGCGACGAAACACCGGGTTTTCCGAAGATCGATCTACAGCTTTTAGCACATCAGTCCAGCGATAAATCAGGCGATCGTGTGCCTCAGTATTATTAGGCGTATAATCCAGATACAACTTATCACCCACTACCCGCACCCGATTTTTCGGATCAGGTAAATCTTCCGTTTGTAACCACCAACCAATAGAATGATTGGCTAACTGTCGCATTCCAAATCCAGGAACTAACCTCGACATCAGCGATAACAAAGGCGATGCTTCGGCGGGAATCATCTCTTGTAGAATACTACCTGTATTTTGAATATGACCCATTGGGAAAGGAAACTCTGATTCTCCCCAATAAAAATCATTCACAGCAATTGTTTTCTGAAAAACCGTCGGGTTTGGTGTCGGACTCAGTTGCACCATCGCCGTCATCAGGTGTTTCATAAAATTACGTCCCACCAAATCAGAACTATTAGCAAGTCCTTTGGGGTGTTTGTCATTTGCAGAACGTAATAACAACGCCGCCGAATTTACCGCACCACAAGCTAGAACTACGATATCAGCAAAAAATAGA
Source organism: uncultured cyanobacterium (assembly GCA_963772205.1). Classification (GTDB taxonomy): domain Bacteria; phylum Cyanobacteriota; class Cyanobacteriia; order Cyanobacteriales; family Nostocaceae; genus Gloeotrichia. The sequence goes on along the minus strand of CAVYXS010000275.1, from coordinate 13,712 downwards.
TAGGATTGTCCATCAATTTCTGCTTCCACAGCTTTCACCTCAACACCAGATGGGTTAGTGTGTAAACGCACAACCTTAGCTGAGGTTTTCAAGGTGACGTTAGAATGTGACAAAGCTGGGTTAATTCCCACAGTCTCAGCATCAGCTTTCGCATCTATTTTACAAGGGAAACCATCACAAGTATGACATCGGATGCAATCACTCTTGAGTGCTAAAGGTAGATGTGTTGGATGTAGCCCTTGTTGGGAGATAGCATCAGCAATTGTTTGCATCCGCGCCTCGTGAGTGACTTCAGGATAGGGATAAGTTTTGCTGCGGGGTGGTTCTGTTGGGTCATTGCCTGATTTACCGTGGACATGGTAGAGTTTTTCCGCTTCAGTGTAATAGGGTTCAAAGTCTTGGTATTTCAAAGGCCACTCAATGGAAACCCCATCTTGATGTTTGACTTCTTGAAAATCCCGTTCCCGCATCCGCAATAGTGCTGCACCATATACTTTTGTATTCCCGCCTACCCAATAGTTAATTTGGGGACGAAATGGTTCACCGGTACTGTCATACCATTGTTCTTGAGTGTGATAACGTTCTTTTTTAAAGACTTCAACAGCACTCCAGTTTTGTTCTTCTTTGGGGAGAAAATTGCTGCGTTCTAGAATGAGGATTTTTTTGCCAGTTGGTGCGAGTTTATATGCTAATGTACCGCCACCAGCACCGGTGCCAACGATAATAATGTCGTAGTGTTTATCGTCAATAATCATAAGGGTTTTTCTCTGAGAAATAAGAATAGGAAAAGCTCACGCAGAGGCGCAAAGGCGCAGAGAGGAGGAAGAGGATTTTAGATTATTGCCAGATGTAGATGAGGAGAAATAAAATAATCCAAATTACATCAACAAAGTGCCAAAATAGGGAAGTTGCATCTACGCCAAAATGACCTTGATCGTAATTACCGGGGATGAAGGATCGCACTAACATAATTAACTGCAACAACACACCAGTTAAAACGTGCAAACCGTGGAATCCTGTTAGTAGATAAAACATTCCCCCGAATACGCCAGATGTCACAGTAAAATGCAGGCTACTCCATTCAACTGCTTGACCATATAAAAAGTAGCTACCCATCGCCATTGTTGTTAACCAAAGTAGGCGAAAACCCCACATATTATGGCGTTTCAGGGCAAGTTCCGCGAAATAAATCACAAAGCTACTAGAAACCAAAATCACCGTATTAATCGCTGGTTCCCTAACTTCTAATCCCTCCACACCAGGCGGTAGCCAATCAGGAGTCGTGGTTTTATAAACAATATATCCCGCGAAAAAACTCAGAAAAATGATGCTTTCCGAAAGTAAAAATACGATAAAGCCAAACATACTATTGGCGGCTTCATCATGAGTATGTTCAACAGTCCTCGTCTCCAAAGACTCCTGCAACTCTTCTCGACTAATAGAACTATTCACAGTCATAGTTTAATTTTCACTAATTTTTCGACTTGAATAAAAAATTTCGTTTGTAGTGAGGACTTTAGTCCTCTCCTCTCCTGGAAACAAAATTAAGGACTGAAGTCCTTACTACGAACTATGAATTAATTCAAATCTCTTGCTAACTCTTGCTTTTCCAGATTCGCCGTCAACGGTTCAGACTTCCCATAACCATAAGGTTCAGAAATCACCACAGGAATCTCCTCAAAATTCTCCACAGGGGGAGGAGAAGCCACCAGCCACTCCAACCCAATAGCCCGCCAAGGATTATCAGGTGCTTTCTCACCCTGTACCCAAGAACCAATCATGTTCAAAATAAAGGGTAGTGTGGACATCCCCAACAAAAATCCGCCAATACTAGCAATCACATTCCAAAAAGCATACTCTGGATCGTAGGAAGAAACCCGCCGCAACATCCCTTGCAAACCTAATGGGTGCATGGGTAAAAAATTCAGGTTAGTCCCAATGAATGATAACCAAAAATGCAGCTTACCCAACCCTTCGTAGTACATCCGCCCAGTCATCTTGGGAAACCAATGATAAAAGGCGGCAAACATCCCCATTGTCACAGTTCCATAGAGGACGTAATGAAAGTGACCTACAACGAAGTATGTATTATTAACGTGAATATCAATTGGTACTGCGGAAAGCATAATGCCCGTGATACCAGCAAACACAAACATAATCAATCCACCCAAAGCAAACAGCATCGGGGTAGTTAGCCGCAGCTTACCTCCCCAAATTGTTGCCACCCAAGCAAACACCTTAATCCCTGTGGGTACGGAAACGAACATTGTGGAAACCATGAACACTATCCGCATCCAAGCTGGTGTACCACTAGCAAACATGTGATGTACCCACACAAAACCACTCACACCGGCAATCAATAGTGAGGAAACGGCAACTACCTTGTAGCCAAACAGAGGTTTACGACTATAAACAGGGAAGATTTCCGAAAAAATTCCAAAAACTGGTAGTATAATTACGTAGACTGCTGGATGTGAATAAAACCAGAAAAAGTGTTGAAAGAGAACGGCATTACCGCCCTTAGCAGGGTCAAAGAAGGCTGTACCAATGCTGAGGTCGAGTAGCAGCATCACTGCGCCTGCCGTCAGTGCAGGTAATCCAAACAGTTGGATAATCTGGGCGCTGAACACTGCCCAAACATAAGCGGGCATCCGAAAGAAGGTCATTCCTGGGGCGCGCATTTTAACAATTGTTGTCACAAAATTAACACCGCCCATAATTGAGGATACACCCGATATGGCGACAGCTATCAGCCAGAGAAATTGACCGTTAATGAGATTACCTGTAGGATTTTGCAAGCTAACTGGGGGATAAGACCACCAACCTGCTTGGGCTGGGCCACCGGGTAGGAAGAAACTAGCCATGAGGATAATCCCGAATACTGGCACCATCCAGAAGGCTACGGCATTCAGGCGGGGAAATGCCATATCTCGCGCCCCAATCATTAAGGGGACAAGGTAGTTTGCTAGACCAACTAATACGGGAAAAGTCCACAGGAATAGCATGATGGTGCCGTGCATGGTGAACATGGCATTATAAACGGTGCGGTCAACTAAGTCAGCTTCTGGGGTGATCAGTTCACCGCGAATAATCATGGCGAAGATACCGCCGATGAGGAAGAAGATGAAGGAGGTGACTATATATTGGATACCGATGACTTTGTGGTCGGTGCTGAATGTAAAGTAGGTTTTCCAGGTGGTGGGGGGATGATGGTGTGTTTCTGTTATTTTGGGTTTTTCGATTTGGGTATTTGTCATAGGATTTTTCACGCAAAGGCGCAAAGGCGCAAAGAAGGACGTAAGAGTGTGGTTTAGGAGGGGAAGTTGACTAGGGGGGGTGGTGCGGGTACGACTGTGGGATAGCCTGTGGTGAATGCGCCTTTGATTTTTTGGGCGTATTCGTTGGCGGCTTGATTATTGGCGGGGAGGGGTTTTTGGGTGGCGGCTGTTTTTAGCCAGTGGTTGTAATCTGCGGTGGATTGGACTACTACGTCGGCTTGCATGGCTGCAAAGTAAGTACCGCTAAATTGGGAATCGCGTAGTCGATATTTACCTGGGCGAATGGGGGTAAATTCAAAGTCGATGGTTTGCTTGGGTACTATGTCTTGTTTGAGTCGAAAGGCGGGGATGTAAAAGCCGTGGAGAACGTCTGCTGATCGCAGTGCTAAACTAATACGTCGATTAACTGGTAAGTGTAATTCGGTGCTGGTAACGTTTTGATTAGGGTAGCGGAAGACCCACGCCCATTGTTTGGCAAGGACTTCTATTTTTTCTATGGGTTCGGTTGTAGACTCCATTGTTGCTGCATGGGCTGATGCCATTGACATTGGGCTATGTATGTGCATGGCTTCCATTGGCCCTTGAATTGCCATTTCTGCATAGATGTTGTAACTGTAGGTAGCAATCCACAGCACTAATAGAATGGGAATTGTTGTCCAAACTACTTCTAAGGTGATATTGCCTTCAATTGGGGGGCCATCGCTGATGTCATATTTACCAGCCCGATGGAAAATTATGGAATAGGTGACGGTTCCGGTTACGCCCAGGAAAATGAAGGTTCCTAAAGTGACTAAAAAGCTAAATAGTTCATCTATAAGTTTGGATTCGGCTGCGGCTTGGGGGGGAAACCAGGAATAGGCTTGTTCTCCCATCCAGAGACTAGCACCTGTGAGGGCGATCGCACACCCACTTAAAATCAAAATATTCTGAACTTTCATTTTAATAGCGTATTAATATCTTTACCCAATCTCAGTAATTTATCTGCGGTATTATGTACGCCAAACTCTGCAGCTAGTTGCGCTCCTAATGTGCCGTGAACAAACATAATAAACATGATGAAGAACCCAGCCGCCAAATAACTCCACTGCACTTGTTGACTTTTATCTTTTCGCCATAAATAACGCTGAAATCCTCTCCATACGGTCATCCCAATAATCAACGCTAAGAGAAGGACACCACCTACACCATGCCACAGCATTGTCTCCATTGCTTGAAATCCCCAAGCACTTTTTAAATCTGCTGGTGGTTGTGCCAACATGATTTCGTAAAAGCCTGCGGCTACGGTGAAAAAGGTGATGATGGCTGAAGCCAGCATATTATACCAGCCAACATCAAAGAAGCCGGCACGATTAGCGGGTATTGCCAAAAATTTGAAGACTGGTTTTTCTAGAGGAAATAGTACACCGACAACATCAAAGGCGATGGCGATGATAAATAAACCCAAGGTGAGATGGACTAGGTTAGGATGAATGGGAATGGTGTAAGGTAGTCCATTTGCGCCTAATTGTGACCTGATTTGCTCAATTAGTTGGGCATTCATCGCAAAATACCTGCCTTCACCGCTTCTACAACTTCTACTGTGTGTAGTCCATAAACCCACACCAATTCATCTCCCAAATACACTTGGAAGAACACCAAACAAGTTAACAGTAATCCTACTCCCAGATAGGTCACTGGTACTTTTTCTGGGTCACGTAACCGCAGCACATAGCGCCACCCTGTAATCGCGGCGATGATTCCTGAAAGCGACCAACCAATTAGGGTATGTAAATTTAGGACTGGTTCAACTGCGTTGTAAGGTTCAGCTAAACCCGCTTCAATCTGACCAAAGATGATCGCAATAAAAATGGCGATCGTGGCGAAAAACATATTCCACCAACTCACTTCAAAAAGACGGGAATTATGGCTAAAATAACCAAGTACGTCACAAAAAAAGGCAAACAAGACCATCGCAATCACGAAGTGGACAACTATCGGATGAATTGTATCTGGGTAAGGTAAATTGTGGTCGTTTAAAGGTGGAAGGTATTCAAACATGGTCTGCTCCTGTGCAAATCTATTGCACTTAGCTAAACTTAACAAATATATTCTTCAAATAATGTCTTCAATAATGATTGATCTGGATATTCTTTAACTTTTTTATAGATTTTTTTAGTTTGACAGATTGTCAAAGCCTAGAATGACAGCCTGTCTGTTGACATTAGTGAAAATCTCACTATAAAACTCCACCCAATAGTGGATGGAGTTTCCCGCCGATTTCCAATGAAGCATCTCTACACCCTACCCAAGACTCTTTTTGGGAAAGAGAGAATTGGTAAGCTGTCGCGCTTTTAAGTTGCACCCTCGATGCGGGCAGGATGCCCGCACTACAATAATTTAAATAAATCACGATGTGCAAATTACAAGATTATCAGCTTATGAGCAGTTTGCCTAACGCCAAGACTCAATGATGACTGCAGTTGTAATTAAACACAACAAAATAATTCCCAGGGGGAGAAACAAATGTTGTAAGATGTACAAGAATAGGGGGATAATTTGTAAAATGCCCAAAGCGCTTGAAAGACTGTAGGCGATCGCAAAGCCAAAAAGCACCCATAAGAAAAATTTCAGGGACTTAGAAGCCAATCGAAATAGAGGACTGTATTGATTAGTCGTCATAGTTTGATTCCCGATATTGTCAATGAATTGTTAACAGTGAATATTCTTTTGTAGGTAAGCCATCACCTTATTCGGTGAATTACACGCAGACTGTGGATGTTGATTCTTTTGCTTTTCACCATTGGCTAATAGGTAAAAGGAACAAAGCAAAGCCAACATCAGCAATATGAAAGAGCCGAAACTGGAAGGATATTTATCTATGTCTCGCGTCACACCACATTTGAGACAGACATATCTATTAGGATGATGTGTATCTTGGGCAAAGGGACAGGAATTTTGTTGGCAATCATGATGACAATCTTTTTGCAACATAATTTCATCTCCTGTAGGGTAAAGCCTGATATACTTGTCGTAAACACGCTCTACAGCATCGAGTGAGTTAAACCTAATGCCTGCTTAGTAAACAGACTTTGATAGTCATTAACATCGATAATTGCTTATCTATGCATCCTAAACTTGCAGTAGTAGCGCCAGCCAAATTTCTCCTCAACCGTATTTTTTCGCGCTTAACTTAACTTTGCCTGTATTGATTACAAGAATAATACACTTAGAATTAGCTTGCAAGTGCCTAAAGTAGCTTTCCTACCGAGTAGGAAAAAGTATGATGTAGTATAACTAGTAGGAAGTAGTAAAAATATGGTTATAATTAACTACAAATGATACATAAATTCAGCCTATGGGTGCGGAAGAAGCCTTAGAGTTTGTAGATCACTTGGTTTTTCGCAAGACAGGAGAACATTTAGATAAGGCACAAAGGATTATCTTACGTCATTTGTGGGAGGACGAAAAGCGAACCTACAATGATATCGCCGAAAGCCGTGGTTATACAGAAGCTCATTTAAAATCCGTGGGTGCTGGGTTGTGGCACCTACTTTCGACAGTTTTGGGACAAAAAGTCTCAAAATCAACGTTTTCAGCGGTGATTCGGGGATTTTGGCAAAATCAACAGGGGCAAAGAAGTTCACCTGTAGTCGGGGCTATCAATCACGCGCCAGCCCCAGAAATAGATTCTAACTTTGTCGGGCGCGATCGCGAAATTGCTGACCTAAACAACCTTGTCAGTCAGGGAGCCAGAGTTATTCTGATTCAAGGTGAAGGTGGTGTGGGTAAAACCACCTTAGCGCGTAAGTATTTTAAAACTCAGGGTTATTCTTTCTTGGAACTATGGATGGCGAAGGAGAGTCAAAATATTGTTTCTGTAGAAAGTGTAGTTGAGGAATGGCTCCGGGGAGATTTTCACGAAGAACCTGGTAGAGAGTTTGGCATCAATTTGAAGCGACTACTACGGAAGTTGCGAGATGGAACTAAGAAAATGGGGGTGTTAATTGACAACTTAGAATCTGCTTTAGATAAAAATGGTCGGATCATTTCTTTTCAACGTTCTTATGTAGAATTGTTGAGAGTCCTCACAGATCCCACGATTCAATCAGTCACGCTCATCACTAGTTGTGAACGCCTTTATGAATCTGGGGTTGATGTAAGTTCTTATTCTCTACGGGGTTTAAATGAGTCTGCTTGGAAACAATTTTTTACTAGTCGCCAAATTAATTCTCAAGCAAATGCATTGAGTGAAATGTGGAGCGCTTTTGGCGGTAATGCGAAAGCAATGCAAATCATTAGCGGTACAATTAAAAAAGACTTTGAAGGTAATGCTGATGTTTATTGGCGAGAAAACCGGGATGATTTATTAATTGAAAGAGAGTTAGGTAATTTAGTCGCCAGTCAGTTTGATCGCTTAGAACAATTGGATAATGAAGCATATCGACTGCTTTGTCGTTTGGGATGCTATCGTTATCAAGATATGACTCATGTCAGCATTCAAGGACTACAATGCTTATTGTGGGATGTGAAAGAACCACAATCTAAACGAGTCATTAAATCTCTATCTGAGCGTTCATTGGTAGAATACCGTAACGGCAAATATTGGCTGCATCCAGTAACTTGTGCAGAAGCGATCGCTCGTTTACGCCAAAGTGAAGAATGGCAAATATCTAATCGCAAAGCCGCAGATTTTTGGACTGAGAGTGTCGCGAAAATTGAAGAAATTCAACATGCTTTAATGGCTTTAGAAAGTTATCATCATTATATGGAAATTGGCGACTTAGAGCAAGCAGCAAATGTAATTATTTCTCGCCGTAAAAATAAATGGGATCAAAGTTTATCTTTAGGGGTATTGTTAAACCGATTTGGTTTATTTGAAACACTGATTTCTGTAATCACGCCGCTAATTAATCATCTCAATTCTGATTATCATATCAGTATACTTAATAATATGTTGGGACGCGCTTATCATCAAACAGGTAGGGTTGCATTAGCTCTTGATTGTCATCAACAATCCAATGAACTAGCCCAGAGATACCAGATTTTACAAGAAAGAATATCAAGTCAGTTTAATTTAGGTCTTTGTTACGTCGATTTATGGGAAGTTGAGCAAGCTAAAGCAATATTACGCTCAGTTAAGGATTTAGCCCAAACCGATAACAATTATTTTCAATATGTGGTTTATACTCAATGTTGTTTAGCTTATTTAGACTCTTCTATCGGACAAAGAGAAGAAGCTTTATCCATGCTACGAGCAATCGAAACAGGAATGTCAAGCGAAAAATTAACATCTTGGGGAAGAGGAACCAGCTTATTATTCAGCAGTTTAACTTACAAAAATTTAGATTATATAGACACTGCATTTGATATTTGTCACCAAGCTATTGCTCATTGTAAATTTCATGAATTCACATCTTTAACAGCGAGAGTTATATCTTGTCTAGCTTGTCTGTATCGGGAAAAAGGAGAATTTTATGCGGCTATAGATAAGCATTTAGAAGCCATCAAAAGTATGGAAAAGCTTTCCGATAAATGTAGTCTAGCCAAAGCATGTTATCAGTTAGGTTGGACTTACCGAAAAATGGGTGATATCAACAAGAGTCGCGAAAGTTTTCAACAGTCTATCAACCTGTTTAATGAAATACAAGCACCCAGACAAGTTGAGAAAGTGCAAGCAGCAATGGAATCTTTAGAATAATCAGTCATAATATTAGTAACTGCTGCTCAGGAGAATAGATAATTATGGTAACTGCTACAGTGATTCCCAATGCATCACCTGAATTTTCCCTAGAAGATTGGGCACGCAATCCCCCTGATGGTACAGAATGGGTAAATGGGGAATTATTGGAGAACAATAGCGTGACACTAAAACATAGCCGGATTCAGGCGAAGGTAGCTACTTACTGGAGAAATTACAAAGATTCTAGCGCACAAGGGGGAGAAGTTTATACAGAAGTACCATGTCGTACTAACCAGCAAGGCCGTCGTCCAGATGTTGCTTATCTTACACCAGAATTAGTCACTCAATTTGGCGAACTTGCTGTATTACCCCAAAGCTTCCCACTCATTGCTGAGATTGTTTCCCCTACAGATATTGCTGAAGAAATAATTGCTAAATCTCAAGAATATTTGCAATCTGGCGCCCAGGAAGTTTGGTTAGTGTTTCCCGAAAATCATTGGATTATTGTGGTGACGCCAACTCAGCGACTGATATTTATTTCAGGTGAAGTTGTCACGACTCAAACTGTACTCAAAGGTTTTAATATTGCAGTCGATGAATTATTGGCTTGATCTTATTATTTACAAATATATTGAAAAATTAAACATTAGATACCCGACTTATTTGAGAAGTCGGGTATCTAGACAAAGCTAATCTTCACAGATAACCGATTTAACGCGCACCTAAAATTTCCGAAATCGCCTTGACGATATCAAGATAAAAATTTCCCCCTACTGCGCGAAATAACTCAAATTTATAACCAGGGGCACCAAAAAATGGTCGCAAAAACCATCCTAACTGCATACCAACAAAAGCATACAAAAATAGCCAACATCTTAAAATAGTGGTGCGGGTTTTTTTACCTACTTCATCTTGTTCAGAAAGTAACTGCATTCCTTCATAAAGGAACTTCACGCCAAAGACGCCTGTGACGCCAAAAATCAACACATTTAAGAGTTTAAAAAATTGATAAGCATCGGGAGCAGTAATGAGAAAAAACAGCGTCACTGGTGCCAAACTAAATAACAGCACGCTAATTACTGAAACAGATGTAAGTAAGACAACAAAATGCTGTTTAAAACTGCTGCGGGAACCAAATAAAACATTAAAAAAGAATAAAGTGGGAAAGCAAATTATGAGTGTTAATAGATAAAATGCTGGTAGTTTAATAGCACCAGATAAAGCCTGTGCCCAACTATGAGATGCACCAATGATTACACCATAAATGGCAAAGAAAATTGAACTTGAAACAAATAGGGCACTAATCTTACTTTGCAATCGCACTTCTTGCCGAATTTCTTCTAAAAAAGCTTGGCAATCGCGCAGTAAACTAATCAGCACTGCAAACTGTTTAATTTTGTAAGATTGTCGTTCAATCATGTTACCTCACACAGATGTTATTTTGGTTCTGGCTAGCTTGCAAAAATCGTAATTTATTTTTATAAAGATAGATAAACACCAATTAATTATCAGTGGTTCTATCTTCATCAAATTATGATCAAATCATTTCTCAGAGTAATCACCACCAGAACCATATTTCCAACTATCTACCAAGCGATGCCAATAATATTGTTGTTTACTTGGCAGATGTTTCACCAATGTTTCTAACATTGGACTGAGGGAAAATAAGGCAGTGTAAATACCTAAATTTATATAATGTACCATCCAATCTAGCAAGCTAATCAAACCTACTTGCGGAATTATTTTGATAACTATTCCTGGATGTGATAAGCCAGTTCTTAACAGTGTTGATGTTAAGGCTGAAAATTGCACAATGTCTTGCAAAAATGGCTGGAGTACAGGATTACCTAACTGTTGCATTTCCTGAAATACCGCAGAGAGTAGTTGGTTAATTTGATTCGGTGCAATTTGTTGATTTACACCAACACTCATTGCTCTTTGAAACAACCAGGTAACAGTTAAACTTGGTTGATAAGGCTGCAGTAGTGCTAGCGCTGATGCAGATAATTGTTCAGTTTGCAATGCTTCATCAATCCCAAATGTTAAACGCTTGAGGTGACGCACCATCGCGCCAAAACCGCCAAAACTCAAGGGAGATTGACTACCGCTGCTATCTCCCACAGCCAAAATGCGATTCCAAGGAGTTTTTAGGGGACTTTGGCGATAGGTAGGAAAGAATCCAAACAGCGCCCGTTGCAACTGCAACTGATTCAATTCCACACCCTGATACTCTGGTAAGAGGCGCAAATATTCTGCAAACAGAGTTTCTAAACTCAAGCGTTGCGGATGTGCATCCATGTAGGTAAACAAGTAGGTGGTTCTCCCGTCTCTGGCTGGAAAAGCTTCCCAGAAGTACTGACATTGATTTTGCAAAGATGTGAATGATAACAACAAATCGCCTGAGTGATTTTCCGGAAAACCTTGAGCACAACTTCCTACTACCAGACAAAGCCCATCTGGTTTTTTTCCTTGGCGTGCTTGTTGGGTGATGGGTGAAAAATGTCCCATCGCATCGATTAATAACCTAGTTTTGAATTGGTTATTTACCATCACGCCATCTGGATGGACTACCGCGTCGCTAAAGGGTGTATTCTCTAGTAAATGGCCACCTACAGCCAAAAATCGTGTTTTTAACGTAGATAGTAGATAAACTGGATCAACGCCGATATTGAGGACATCTTCTACCCACACTTCGGTACCACCATCAAAGCTGACTCGCGCTGGGTTATATTTAGTGGCGATCGCTTGCTCTAATTCCCCAACACTGAGCAAGTTCAATTCTAAAAATACTTCTAATTCTTGGCGGGAAATGTTCCACTCTTGTTCTCTACCACGCAAAATTCCCCTCTCCATCACCGCGACTCGCACTCCCTTCACGGCTAAAGCGCAACCAATTAAAATGCCTAATGTACCACCGCAGACAATTACATCCCAATCTACAGCTGCTAAAGATTGTTGATTTTCTTTAACTACCATTGACATTGGTGCATTATCTGACCTCAATGATGCCAAGATACCATCGGCGCGGCGCAATCCTCCTAAAACATCGCCTGGTAGTTGAGAGAGAATTTCTTCAGTTAGGGATGGCGACATAAAATTGCATAACAGAAATATTACTTAAACTAAAGATACAATTAAAAAGTTGCTCAATTAACCAGTCAATAGGGTATGCGATATGTTGGAATTATACCAATGGGAATTATCTCAATACTCAGAAAAAGTGCGGCTAATTTTAGATTATAAAGGGCTAGATTACCGCAAAATAGAGGTAACACCAGGAATTGGGCAGGTGGATCTGTTCCGGCTAACTGGTCAAAAGCAAGTGCCAGTTTTAAAGGATGGCAACAAATATATTGTGGATTCTACGGAAATAGCCAAGTATTTAGATTTAGAATATCCTGATCGCCCACTGATACCACAAGATCCAAAAAAACGGGGTTTAGCCTTATTAATAGAAGAATGGGCAGATGAATCCATCGGGATTAAAGGACGAAAAGCGCTGTTTTCTGCAATTAGTCAAGATCAAAATTTCCGTAAGTCCTTATTACCCAGTTCTACACCAGATATACTAAAAAATCTGGTCGAAGGAGTACCCACTGATTTCCTGACTGTTTTAGGTTTTGGCGTGGGTTATAGTCCAGATGTGATCAAATCCGCGATCGCGGATTTGAAACAAGACTTAGAAGCGCTAACACTACTATTGGCAGATAGTCCTTATTTACTGGGAGATGAACCCAGTTTAGCTGACTTGGCAGTTGCTGGTTTATCGATCTTGCTAAAGTTCCCCGATGGCCCTTATTTGGATTTACCAGCAGCAATCCGAGGTAAAGGAGTACCAGGTTTGGCGGATAATCCTGATTATGAACCATTCTTTACTTGGCGCGATCGCCTTTATGCTCAATTTCGTAAACCATTAACTGGTAAACTGCCATCAGAAACTGCGCCTACTTCGATTCAAATTGAATAAATAAGTCAGTTGTCAAGAATCAAGGGTCAAGGTGATTAGTGAGCGTAGGGTGTGTCAGTCTTAAAATATTGAAAACACAACAATTGTATGATTTTCTGACGCACCCTACAAAACTGACAATTGACAACTGACAACTAACCACTAACAACTAACAAATGATGAATTCGGGACAGCCATTAGGTTCAGTCATCCAAGGTTCTCTGACTGGGGGTTTAGAAGTCAGATTACACCCAGATATTTCTGTTGAAGATATGCGGGTAGGAAAATTTCTCGTTGTCCAAGGGATGCGATCGCGTTTTTTCTGTATGCTGACAGATGTGGCACTGGGAACTGCAAATGCCCGAATTATCGCTAATCCCCCCAATTGGGAAGACACTTTTTTACGCGAAGTTTTAGCAGGCAGTGGTACTTATGGTACAATTAACCTGGCGCCGATGTTGATGTTTACCCCCGAAGTCGAAGAATCCTTTTCACCCACAAATGGTAAATCAGCAAATCCTTTTGTCCCATCAATGACTGGTTTGGCATCATTTCAGCCACAAACTAGCACAACAATGGAATTGTTACCTGTCAAAACTATTCCTACCCACTTTAGCCAAGTTTATGAAGCGAACGAAGAAGATTTTCGGCGCGTATTTGGTTGGGAAGATGATACCCAAAGGAAGAATTTTTCCATTGGTAAACCTTTAGATATGGATGTCCCGGTTTGCATTGATTTAGACCGGTTTGTGGAACGGAGTAATGGGGTATTTGGTAAATCTGGCACAGGTAAATCCTTTCTGACGCGCTTACTCTAGAGCAATACATC
>CAVYXS010000274.1:0-34465 GCA_963772205.1 uncultured cyanobacterium | reverse complement strand
CCCGCTTCATCACCACCAGCATCTTGAAACACTAATTTAATTGGTGTACCGTTAATCCCACCCCGATCATTAAAATACTTTTCAGCAATTTTTGCACCAGCAACTCCCTCTTGACCGATTAACGCCACATTGCTAGTTTGAGCAAAAGCCACACCGATGGGAATAGCGCCAGATACACCCGTTGTTATTGCAGTATTATTTGAGTCATTATTTGCAGGATTCGTACCAGTTTTAGCGCCACCACAGGCTGTTAGCAGCAAAGTACAAGTAACCAAAAATGAAGTTGTCAGCGCCGCAGATTTTTTCATGGCTGAATAATAATCTAGTTCTAGAACCATATTTATTTGACCATGCAATGGCAAAGCTTTCAAGTAAATAAATTGGCGCAAATAAACTTAACTGATTGGGGTCGTCATTTATCATTTGTCGTTACGAGGTAGCGCAGTCTTCGCCCCATTTCCTAGTCCCTAATCCCTATAGCGCTTCTCAGTTAGATGCCTGACAAATTATATCGTCGCGTGTAGGGAACACTGCCGTGCCCTTACAAGTGTATTGGACTGAACCGATAACTGCTATAATCCCTTACCCAAGCTTTCCATAAATCGGCGATCAATCCAATTTTTCCAACGCCACAAGAGTTGATGGGGTGGCAAGGTCAGCCTACCTCGTGTAGCGATCGCTCGTCCATCTCCTGTGCCAATTAAGCTTAAATATTGTTTCTGTGGTTTATAGGGTTTGAGAGATTTTCCTAATAAAAACCGCTGCAAATTTTCAAATAAAGGCTTACCCTGTCGCACAGCAAATACCCCAGCTTTCGGAAGCGAATAATTTACCATTGTTGCAATATCACCAGCCGCAAATATCTGGGGATGAGTTAGCGATTGTAATGTATCCTGTACCAAAATAAAACCTTGCTCATCAGTCCCCAATCCTGATGTTTTTATCCATTCTGGTGCTGATGCTTGTGTTACCCAAAAAATTTTATTGCACTCTACTATCAACCCAGATTGACATTTCACTTCCAATATCTCTTCTATTCCCCTCTCTCCTTGTAAATAAGGGTTAGAGGTGAGGTTTTTTTGTTCAATTTGACAAACTGTTTCTCCCAAATGCAGTTTAATACCTTGTCTAGTTAAAAATTGCTGCATTTGATGCCGTACTGACTGATGATAATTAGGCATCAATTCTCGATCACGCTGGAATAAATGAATTTCTATTTCTATATTTGGCTTTGGTTGCGGGTTTTGATGGAAAATTGGATTTAAATGTGCTTGCATTGATAGCGCCAATTCCACACCACCAGCACCGCCACCAACAATGGCAATTTTAATTCCTTGCTGGGGATTTTTAGATATTTTTTCTACTAGCTGATACCAATGTTCTAGTAGCAATGAAACTGGTTTAGCTGGAATCGCATATTTTGCCGCACCGGATACAGATATTGTCGCTGGAGTGCTGCCAATATCAATAGAAATAACATCAAAATCTATCGCTTGTCGGTTAGCACAAATCACTTTATTATTTGTTATTTCCAGACCAACTACTCTGTCAATGTACAACTGTGCTTGAGCAAAGTTAGCTAAAAGTCTTAAATCTATATGACATTCATCATGACTGTAAAATCCAGCAATGTGTCCTGGTAGCATTCCCGAATAGGGCGTATCTGTGGCTGTTGTAATCAAACTCAAACGGACACCTGGTAACGGTTTCATCCCAAACATCCTCAGCACAATGCTATGACTGTGGCCACCACCAATCAGCACTAGGTTTTTATTTCTCGGCTGTAAATGTTGTTGCATCTAGCTTAAATGAATGCTGAGTAAAAAATCTTACTTTATATTTCTCAGTCCCTTTTTTATCCCTTATCGCTGTATGTAGTGCCTGACGCCAGCTATATCCACTGATATATTTTTTTTGTCTGACTTTTCATCTTCTGTGCAGTTTTTATGATATAAGTTGATTGGATAAAGATCATCAGTGTTTCCCAAAATTTCTTGATTGTCAGTTTAACAACCTGACAGACCTACTAACTGCTAGGTATTTTTCAGTTACTGAGCGAAATCTACATCATCATTAGGGTAACAGTCGTCTGTAGTGATTCAAATTTCCATTTTAGATTGACCCTATGCATGAATGCTCTTTCTGATATCAAGGATTTTCGACAGGTAAATAAAAAATTAACTTACACAAGTAAATTCTTAAAAATAATTTTCGATATGTGGACATTAATGGTAAATGGTTATCATAGTGCTAAAATGAGTTTAGGTTTAGCAAAAAGTAAACATGCCTTTTTTAATCTAAATTTAGGCATAATTCCTCCTCAAATAAATCACCAAAAAACTAAACAACAATCGCCCAAGCAACGCTTAAAAATCGCCTGGGAACAGCTAGATAATCAGCAAAATCCAGAAACTAGTCTGACTGCAATTTATGATTTAGAGCAAATCGCCCATGATTATTCACAATGTCACTGGACAATCATAGAACATCTAACTATGTTTGTGCGAAATAATGCGCGTAATTTATCCCTAGAGGAAGTCAAAAACAACCCATCACCAAAAATTCGTCCAGATATTCAAGCAGCGTTGACTGTTATTGCTAGAAGAGATAGCAAAAAAGACCCAGAAAATGAGCAACTTGATTTGAGTCACACAGATATGAGAGGAGCAAACCTTTGTGGGGCTAACTTAGAAAAGGCAAATTTATATCAAAGTAATCTCTCTCAAGCAGATATGTCTGGGGCTAATTTGGATGGCGCAATCCTGACTGCAGTTAACCTCAAAGGCGCGAATCTTGAGGGAACGAATTTGCAGGGAACAATCCTCACTGCAGCCAACCTAGATGGCGCCAATCTCTCCCACGCCAACCTGTATCGGGCAAATTTATATCTAGCTACGCTGTATGGCGCATCTGTCAATCATACCATCTTCAATGGCGCCAATCTCAGAGAGGCGAAATTTTCAGCGGTAGATTAGCAAACGCCTAGTCGGGGGAGTGAGGAATTATTCCCCCATCAAGCAGGGGACGATCGCGAAATTGGTCTATTAGGTAATATGTCAGTTGTTAAGTAACAGTAGAATTAATTAAGTTTAGTGAGACATATTCAAAACAAAAGCTCAATGGTATACTGTTCTTCCCACTCATCTAAGTAATAACGCTAGGTTCTGAGGAAGATTTCTGCTATGTCTGCTAATAAGACAGGCGCACTTTTAAATTCGTTGATAGCTATAACAGTTATATTTGCTCTTTCATGGACTCTAATTTTTGTTGCATTGTCTAATATTAAACAATTGTCAATTCAACAACAAATACAATACGCAATTCAAGCATTAACCACCATTGCGATCGTGTTCCTCGGATTGGCAGTCATGATGAATGCTTACTATGGAGCGAAACGCGCCCAAGCTTTACATAAGAGTGCGATCGCGGCTGAGAAAAATATAGAAATAGGCATTCAAAATGCTAAAATTTCTCAAGATAGGCTAATTGCCGAACGCTTTATGGCGGCCACTGCCCAGCTTGGGCATGAGAAGACTGAAACCAGAACAGGCGCAATTTATGCGTTAGAACGAGTAGCACAGGATTTTCCCCAAGAACACTGGACAATCATGGAAATCCTGACTGCGTTTGTGCGCGAAAATGCTCCCATCTGTGATCCAGAGCAACAAACTCAGGAAGATTCACCACCGATATACTTTGGTAAACACAGACGTGAGGAGTATTTTAGAGAGCAGTCAGATTTGAACATGCATGAAGAATTACCCAAAATTCGCACCGATATTCAAGCAGCGCTGACAGTTATTGGTAGACGCAATGTGCTACAAGAGGAGATAAATCAGAAACTGGATTTACGTAATATCGACATCAGACGGGCTGACTTGCTCGAAGCTAACCTGAGTGGGGCTGATCTACGTGGATCTGACCTATCTGGGGCTGACTTGCGTGGGATAGACTTGCGTAGAGCAGATCTCGATAGAACTAAACTCTCCAGATCTATTCTCTATGAAGCCAACTTATTCCAGGCAAACCTACATGAAGCCAACCTCTGTTTAGCAAACCTGAATCGAGCCAACCTGTGTAGCGCTAACCTGCGTTCTGCCAACCTTTCAGGAGCAAGTCTGCGTGCAGCTAACTTACAAGGGGCAAACCTCTATAAAGCCAATTTACAACAAGCAACGCTGAAAGTCGCTAACCTCTCAGGAGCAAAATTATTTCTCGCTAACCTGTGTGGGGCAAAACTGGGTAAAGCTAACTTGCACATGACAGGTTTGATTGGCGCCAACCTGTACGGGGCTAATCTCAACGGCGCCAACCTCTCAGGGGCTAACCTGAATGCAGCCAAACTGCAGCATACAGAGGTATTTTTTGCCAATCTTTCAGAAGCCAGTTTGACAGAAGCTGACTTGTATCAAGCAAACCTCATCGGCGCCAACCTTTCTAAAGCAGTTCTCTATGAAGCCAACTTACACGAGGCTAACCTGATGGGAGCTAACCTTTCTGGGGCTAACCTGAGTGATGTCAACCTAGAAGGCGCAATTCTCACAGGAGTGAAAAACTTAGAATCAAAACAGATTAGGATGGCAGTGGGCGATCGCACAACTCGCTTACCAGATTATGTTGAAGCCCCAACCCATTGGCGACAGTCTGGATAGTATTTCTTACTAATAACTCACTCCAGCCCCCTTTGATCCTGAAAGGGGGCTTTGATTTTGGTAATTTTTTTAGCGTCTATTCTTTGTAGGAAAGTGCCTACAAAACTTTTTAATAAAAAAAGATTCATTTGTCAAGTAAGTCAGTGTTTTCACGGTATTAAATTTTCATAAAAAATCTTACTATTTTTATAAGTAAACTTACGCAAGGGGTCAGAGATGAAGACGAATCATATGTCTTTGATCAAGACAAATGAACTCACAAGTTTGTTGCTAGCGATCACAGTTATATTTATTTTCTCATTAGCTCCCATTTTCTTATCCTTTTCCAATATTCCAGGATTGTCAATTGAGCAAAAAATTGAAGATGTCACTAAAGCATTAACAATTATTGCCCTAATTTTTGGAGGATTGGCACTTAGCATTAATGCTTACTATACCTCAAAAATCTCTCTGGGTATGGATCAGGATGCTTTAGCAAAGCGTATTCTGGAAATGATGGCGTGGGATAAAAATATCGAAGTTGACAGCCAATACACCGAACTCAAGCCAGAAGAATTGATTCCAGAACGCTTTTCAAAAGCCATCGAACATCTGGGACATGAAAAAATTGAAACCCGATTTGCTGCTATTTATGCATTAGAAAAAATTGCCCAAGATTCCCCCAAAGATCATTGGACAATTATGGAAATTCTGGCAGCTTTTATCCGGGAGAATGCCCCGGTAACTCAATCAGATGAAGATGAATTGCCAGAATTAACCAAAATTCCCACAGATATTCAAACAGCCCTTACCGTCATTGCTAGACGTGATGCACACAAAGATCCCGTAAATCAAAAACTAGATTTACGCGATATAGATATCACAGGTGCAGATTTGATGGAGGCGAATTTGTCTGGAGTTATCCTGATGGGGGCTAATTTGCAATGGGTTAACTTTATCGGAGCCAATCTATCACAGGCCAACCTCACGGAAGCCAATTTGTGCGGGGCTATTCTCTATGAAGCCAACCTGCAAAATGCCAACCTCTCGGAAGCTAATCTCCAAGAAGCAGTCTTAAGAAAAGCGAACCTATCTAGAGCAATGCTGTATGAAGCTGATTTAGAAGGTGCAGTCCTTTATGATGCCAATTTGCAAGAAGCTATTCTTTACAATGCTAACCTGCAAGAAACAATTCTTTGTGACGCTAACTTACAAGGAGCCAATTTCGAGGGAAGTAATCTTCCAGGGGCTAACCTGATTGGTAGTAACTTGAGAGGGGCAAAACTCATTGGCGCCAATCTAGAAGGTATATTACTTAGTACAGCCAATCTGGAACATGCAAACCTTTACGAAGCTAACTTGCAAGATGCAAATCTCTATGAAGCCAATTTACAACAAGCAAACCTGAGCGGAACTAACCTAGAAGCGGTAATTTTTCAGAAAGCTAACCTGTGTGGAGCAAACTTGAGCAGATCAGAAAACTTAGAATCAGAACAACTTGAACTGGTAATAGGCGATCGCACCACTATTTTACCAGAATATCTGGAAATACCCCAACATTGGCAACAACTAAACGCTGATTTTTCAGTTTCAGAAGCAGAAATTTAAGAGGATGTTTCACCAGTATCATAATTTATTTATATCCCTCCAACCCCCCTTAACAAGGGGGGCTAAGAAACTCTTAAAATCCCCCGATAAATTGGGGGATTTCGGGGTATCTGTGAAACAGTCTCTACATTAGTTACTTAAAACATAGCGTTGTGTTGGTAATCCCAGCACTTGTCATGATGCCATGTTCTACCACTTTGCTCACATCTTGATTGATTGTCAATCCAAGGAATTGAAGTAGGGTTGCTAGCGTTAAATATTGAATTAACATCTACAGAAGATAGTACCTAAAGAGCCAGTATAACAGCCAGAAGTAAATAGCATACTGAGGAACCCAGTGAACATCATATTTCTGGAAAAATTTCTCTGCTGAAACTTACCTGTTTTTACACCCCGATTATCGCGCATAAATCTTATTTTCTCTATTTCCTAAGGACAAAAGATAGATAAATCCAAGTTAGCTTGTGCATGAAAAAGCTCTTTATTAACCTGACTCACATTTAAATCACATAGTTTTTTTGTTGAAAAAAGGTTAAAGATATTCTGGCAAATTAAATGTTTAATATGATATTAAGTTGCTGACTTATAAGATGCAACATAACTCAAAAATTTAATTCATGAATATCCTATGTACAATTTTTTTTGTGTCCATTGTTAATCAAATTTTGCAGCCAGTTGAACTAGATCAAAAACAGATATTTATGATTAAGTATTTTCTCTGTCATTCTCCCATGAATGCTCTGTTACTACCATACGTAAGACCCGATATTCATTAATAAAAAATACTTAAATGCTGTTTTTAAAGATTTTGTATCGAAAACCCATAGCAAATATCGAATTTATATTGTATTTTTGACAAAAATCCGTATTTATGCTAGACAATTTAGGATTTTATATTTTGGATTAACCCCATAAATCAATCAAATGGCTTCTGAATTTCAGATTTAGGAAAAAGTCATAGCCAAAGCTTATTTAGAGAATATTTAAAAAAATAAACTACCCAATATTTGATATCTGAGGGTAAGTCAGTAATAAATATAAATAAGTGCAGCAGTTATCTTATTTTCTGATGCACCCTAGGAATTAGGTATTTTTGGCAAGCAAATGGAAGTCCCTTAGCTGTGACTAAATTGCCAACGGCTATATCCAATCTTGATCAACTAAAGAATTTTTCCACGCTACGAACAAATATTTCCACACCAATTGGTAAGGCGGTTTCATCAAAATCAAACCGGGGATGATGATGGGGATATGCCAAGTTCTTTGCAGGATTTGCAGAACCTAAAAAGAAGTAGCAGCCAGGAACCGCTTCTAAGAAATATGACATATCTTCAGCTGCCATAGTTTGGCATTCGGGAACAATACCCATTGGGGTTTCGATCACTTCTTCTGCCACAATCGCACTAGTTCGGCGATGGTAGCATCATTAATTACGGGTGGATAAAGTGACCAATATTCTAAGTCATATGTCGCACCATGACTCTGACAATTGCCGGCAATAATCTGCTCAACGCGCTGTTTAAAAAAGTCTTTGTAAGCAGGATTAAAATATCGAACTGTGCCAGTCATTCTAGCTGTATCAGCAATCACATTATGTTTAGTTCCTGCATGAAATTCGCCCACAGTCACCACCGCCGAATCAATGGGATTGACATTACGAGCGACAATAGTTTGCAAAGCATTGACAATTTGGGCAGCAACTACAATCGAATCAATTGTTTGATGGGGGATGGCACCATGTCCACCTTTCCCCAAAATTGTGCAGCGGAATAACTCTACAGCTGCCATCAATGCCCCACTACGGACACCTACCGTCCCTAAGGGCAAATTATTCCACAAATGTAAACCGATAATTGCGTCAACATCGGGGTTTTTTAATACCCCGGCTGCAATCATCGGCTTTGCGCCTCCAGGCCCTTCTTCTGCTGGCTGAAAGATGATTTTGACAGTACCGCCAAAATCGTCGCGATGTTGTTGGAGATAGTAAGCTGTACCTAGAGCGATCGCAGTATGTCCGTCATGGCCACAAGCGTGCATCACTCCATCATGCTGGGAGCGATAGGGCACTTCATTTAGTTCTTGAATTGGTAAAGCATCCATATCAGCCCGAATCGCCAACACTTTTTCTGAGGTGAGTTTGTTACCTTTGATGATGGCAACAATACCAGTATGGGCAATGCCAGTTTGATGCTCAATTCCCCATGCTTGTAACTTCTGTGATATCAACTCAGCCGTGAGTGTTTCTTTAAAACCCAATTCTGGTTTTTGATGCAGTTGCCGCCGCCATTCTACCAACTGAGGTTGCAATGAGCGGATCGAGAGTCGAACGCGAGATAAGTCAACAGTAGATGGATGTGGGAAGGTAGAAACCATTGTGAATAAAAGCTAGTTATACACAGCTCGACTTAGGTTATTTTCCCAGTTTAAGCTACCCCATGCTTTTTCAACATGGGCTTTTAGTCCTCCCTGCCCTGTTGTCTATTTACAGGAAGATGCTGTAAGCTCATCGCACTGTTTACGTTGTCGGCTGAAGCATTCTATATTTTTGGATGAAAACCAATTACAAAATTTGCCGCAATTCCTCAACAGTATTTGCTAAAATTACACTTCTTAAAATCCCTTGCAGTCGCTCTAAATCAGATATTTGAGAGATTTGAGGCATCAATTCCCACCCCTCGTTGCCAAATTTCGCCTCTAAACTTGTTCGGATACTCGATATTATTCCCCGCGCCTCTCCCCGCGCTTCTCCCCGCGCCTCTCCCCGCGCTTCTCCTCGCGCTTCTCCCCGCGCTTCTCCTTCACGTAAAATCTCTTGATACCAGGGTGATTCACGTAGCACAGCCATATCCCACCTCATGATTTCTTGAACTAAGGCACTCTCTAACACAAAAGTAGCAAAAAAAGCTAAAACCGTCTCCAAATGAGTTTTTTGGTGCTGACATCTGCCTGTTTTGCCATTGTTATAGATGCTCTTGATATTTTTAAAGCTGCAAAATATCAGCTAAATCTAAATTTGATGTGATTTGGGCAAGTTTATCCAAATCATCTGGTTTATCTAGATAAGGTAAGCAGCCTAAAACCGGGATATGAGTCAGTGATTGAATTAAATCTGCTGGTGTCAAATCAGCAATTTCATCATCAGTACGTGGTTGTAAGCAGTTAAGAAGGATACCTTTAAGCTCCACTTTTGCTTGTCTAGCTAAGGCGACATTAGCCACTGCTTGGGCGATCGCACCTAATTTTACTGGTACCACCAATAATGTTGGTAAACGCCATTCTCCTGCTAAATCGGCTACGGTTAATTCTGCAGTCACTGGTGAACCTAAGCCTCCCAAGGCTTCTACCAGGACAAAATCACGACGCGATCGCAAGTTAGACAAACTTTGCCAAACTATAGCTAAATCCACTTCGCGATTTTCCTTGGCGGCGGCGATGGGAGGAGCTAAAGGTGCTTGAAAATACAAAGGTGTAATTTCTTCAGCGGTTTGTTCTAGTAAAAACAGCTTTTGATACCATTCGCGATCGCCTACTCCCGATTGAATGGGTTTCATAATCCCCAAGCGGCGCTGGGGGTAATATTTTTGCCAATATGCGGCTAATGCTGTTGTTAATACGGTTTTGCCAGCATCCGTATCAGTTCCAGTAATCAGTAGTGTGTTCAACAATCTAGTTTCCCAAATTTATTAACTAGCTCTTAATTCAACATTCATCGATTTTGAATTTGTGTCTGATTATATTTATGTTCAATATTTAAACGACTAAGACACAAAGATTTCACCCCTACAATTATAAATTGATTTGAGGTATGAAAATATTTCTGTTTCTACTCATCATTCAATATGGCCGAATTTACTGTGATTTTTTGGGAGTAGATACTGGTTGAGATGTTCTGTCAGCAGGCGGTTTATTTTGTTCTTCATTAGAAGTAGGCGTTGGGGTTGGTGTAGAAATTTCTGTGGGAGTTGTTGTTGGGGTTGGGCTGGGAGTTTCTGTGGGTGTTGGTTTTGGCGTTGCTATAGGCGTCTGTATTGGAGTTGGACTTGGGGTTGTTTGAACTGGGTTTTCTAAGGCAACACTGAGACTATAATCACTTTCGGCTACTCCAGAATTTAGCGTTAACTGAATAATATATTTACCGGTTAAAGGCAATGTTCGTTCATAGGAATTTACATCTTTGGCATGACTATCAATTGGGTTTTGATTGGGATCTAAAACTGTTAATAAAATTCCCGAACCCTGTTCAATAACAGTATTTAATTTTAGTCCTTTTTTGGCAGACAATGTGTACTGAATTATTTGATTAGCTTTGAGAATACCATCAACTTTGCTTGTATTAGATGCTCCCAGATTCAGGCGTTTACTATATATAACTGGTTCCCCATTGGTGGGTGTAGATGTGGGTGTAGGTGATAATGTAGTACCACCAGAAATCACCGGAGAAGGGAAAGTTTGTGGTGGTGTTTCTGGTGGTGTTGTTTTTGACTGACTACGAATGGAACTCACCAGCGACCAAGAAGCAAATCCTGCCAAGATAACTACAGCACTGCCAATTGCTCCAACTGCCAATGGGTTATCTAAAACGGAGCTATTGCGACTGGGTGGAATTACGGGGTTTGGTTTGTGGGGAGTATTTGGCAATACCTGGTCAGGGCGGCGCCCAACAGCAACTGTTTGCACATTAGACAACTCAGGCGCAGAAACGGGTTGATCTACAGATTGTAATGCTTGGAGTACATCAGCAGCACTTTGGTAGCGATCGCCCGGTATATAAGTCAGCATCCGATTGATAATTTGGGCAAATCGGGGGTTGACTCTTGTCCACCTTTGCCAATTCCAAGTAAGTTGAGTTTCATCAAATAAATCGGCTGGTTCTCTACCAGTCAGTAATACTATTGCTGTAACTGCTAGTGCGTATAAATCACTACTAGGATACGCTCGCCCTGTTTGCATTTGTTCACTGGGAGCATAGCCTAATTTGCCCACGGTGGTAACTGGCGCTGTATTATCTGGAGATTGCAATCGAGTTGCTAGCTCTTTTACCACTCCAAAGTCAATTAAAACTGGCAAAGAGTCCCGATCTCGCAAAATAATATTTTCCGGTGAAATATCTCGGTGAATAATCCCTTGATGATGAATATGCTCTAACACTGGTAACAAAGAGCGCATCAGCTGTAATACCTCTGCTTCCGTGAAGGTTTGACCAACAGCTTGACGTTCAGAAAGTAGAGTTCGGTAGGTTTTACCTGCAACATAATCTTGCGCCAAAAACAAGCGCTGGTCTTGTTCAAATTTTTCACGGAATTTCGGCACTTGTGGATGCTCGATTTGATACAAAATCGCTGCCTCTCGCTCAAAAAGTTCTTGTACTTTCTGCCAGAGGGAAGCCCCGGTTGTCGTTGTCATCAATTCCTTGATGGCGCAAGGTTCGTTAAACCGTCTCTGGTCTTCTGCGAGATAGGTTCTACCAAATCCCCCCTGTCCAAGAACTTGAATTATACGGTAACGATTTTGTAGTACAGTGCCAATTGTAATGGGTGGTTGCATAATCGATTGATTGAGTATAGTGGCAACTTAGGAGGAAATCACTTAAAGTATATAAGTGTAAATTTTATACTTATTCGTACTTGAAAATAGTAACTTAGCTATTGGGATCTCGGCTGTAGTCCGCACATCTGAGCTTACCTAATTGTATTTTCTGAATACAACGCGACTCAAGTCACCGGTGGAGAGCTTTTTATCCTGAGTGCAATTTGTATCTTAACAACTCAAAACTCAGCAGGAGGGGAGCAAGGCATTGAGTCTCTGTCCTATTTACTTTCCATGAGCAATTAGGTGAGTCTAAACAGCACTCTACCGAAGTATATTTATGAGAAGTTTAGTATTCTTTTTACCTAAAACCAAAAAATCTCAACTATGGCTCTAGTTAAGGAAGTTAAATATCAGTTAAACTATCAATAGTTTGGTTGCTAAAATTACTCAACAATCATCAAATTATAATTTAATACAGAAATGTTTAAAGTTTAACAGATATTTTTTGACACTATTTCGGTTAAATTTGCTAAATTGCTGATGTTAAGATTGCCATGAATGCATATCGAGGATCTGCTGTACTCAGTTCTGCCACTTTGAAAGTGCAGCCAGCTGCGACAGGACTAACTGAAAATCATCGCCTACGGCTTTTTTCTGGCTCTGCTAATTTACAACTGTCTCAAGAAATCGCTCGCTATCTGGGCATAGACTTGGGGCCTATGATTCGCAAAAGATTTGCGGATGGCGAACTTTACGTTCAAATCCAAGAATCTATTCGGGGTTGTGATGTCTATTTAATCCAGCCATCTTGTCAACCCGTCAACGATCACTTAATGGAATTGCTGATTATGATTGACGCCTGTCGTCGAGCTTCTGCCCGACAGGTGACAGCAGTTATTCCATATTATGGTTATGCCCGCGCTGATCGAAAAACAGCAGGACGTGAGTCAATCACTGCTAAATTGGTTGCTAACCTGATCACTCAAGCAGGTGCTAACCGCGTTCTGGCAATGGATTTACACTCGGCTCAAATTCAGGGCTATTTCGATATCCCCTTTGATCATGTTTATGGTTCGCCAGTATTGCTAGATTATTTGGCGAGTAAACAACTACCTGATCTTGTCGTTGTTTCTCCCGATGTCGGGGGTGTAGCACGGGCTAGAGAATTTGCCAAAAAGCTGAATGATGCCCCCTTGGCGATTATTGACAAACGTCGTCAGGCTCACAATATTGCTGAAGTAATGAATGTCATCGGCGATGTCAAGGGCAAAACAGCTGTGTTGGTGGATGACATGATCGACACTGGCGGCACAATTGCTGCAGGCGCCAAGCTACTGCGTGAACAAGGGGCACGTCAGGTATACGCCTGCGCCACTCATGCAGTATTTTCTCCACCTGCAGTTGACAGATTGTCAAGTGGGGTATTTGAGGAAGTTATTGTCACCAATACAATTCCTATCCCAGATAGCAATCACTTTCCACAATTAGTGGTGCTGTCAGTAGCTAATTTAATAGGAGAAACAATTTGGCGCATTCACGAAGATACCTCTGTAAGTAGTATGTTCCGCTAGCCAAAAAAGAACAGTTTTCCTTGTTACAGTTTTCCGTAAAGAAGTATGAAGTATGAAGTAGGAATTTTTCACTCTTCATCCTTCAAGCTTCATTTTTTTGAACTACCAACACCTCTAGTTCTGATACCACCCGTTCTAATTCTTCAACAAGTGCAGTTGATCCTATCTTCTTGAAAGTATCTACTAATGCCCGATAGTACCAAAGAGTACCTTCTTTACCTGCCACAAACCGTTCCCAAAGCAATTCCCCCACAACGCGATAATCTTTGAGAATAGACTGGGCGTTGTAAAGTTTATCTGCTACTGACACTAGTTGCACTGATGGGGAAGCTGTGGGAATATGAGCAATATATGCCTCCTTGCGTTGTCGCCAAGGGGGTTTAGGTGTACTATCAGCATCAGTGCAACCATCGACAATTGCTGTGACATTATCGCCAAAACGATGACGAATTTCTTCTCTGGTGGCTGCGCCCCCTTGATCTTCGATCGCATCGTGCAAGAGTGCTGCTATCGCTTCATCTTCATTTGCACCGTGTTCTAAAGCAATACTCGCTACGCCTAATAAATGGGCGATGTAGGGAACGCCTGAACCTTTACGCACTTGCTTGGCGTGGAGTTGGGTAGCGTAGATCAGGGCTTGGGTAAAGCGTTCGGAAAGCATTGTATGTTTAATTAGATTGACTTACTTTTTATCATTGCCATCACTTTGCTGACTTTTCTGGAAACTATTCCATATCTGAGGCGCCTTCCAAATCAACATTCCTACTAATACACCGAAAACGAGGCTGTAAATAATAGATAAGGTGTAGAAGGGGTTGACAAAAGGCGGAAATAATGGATGTTGGAAATTTTGGTCTGGTTGTGGTTTGACAAGATTATAACTAGATGAGGCAATTCCCGCTGCACCAATACCACTACCAACGGCAAAGATTAATTTTTGCAGATGGCGATCGCGTTCTTTTTCTTTTTGCTCAATGTTTTGCAACATTTCGCGGCGATCGCGTTGTCTTTCTGCAGTCTCAATGGCTACTTTACCACGAATTGAGGCGATCGCTTTGTCGATTAATCCAAAACCATGATGAAAATAGCTAATTTCTGCAGTTACTTGTTCTTGAAAGTAACGGCTGGTTTTTTCGCTAAAGCTTGCTAATAACTCAATGTTATTATTGGGAAAAATACTTTTAATTTCTTGTAGTTTTTCATGGTAATTTCGGCTGTGAACAACGATTTTATTTTGATTATCTTCTACGTCCCTGAGTTTATCTGCATATTGTAAAGCCATTTGCAGCAATGTTTGTAGTTGCTCGTTAAACTGTTTTAATTCTGCTTCTGTTAATCTGGTATTATTGCCTACACCCAGTAATTTAGTAATTTGCCTTTCTATTTCTTTGTATTTGTTATTAGCTAATTTTGTCGCATAATTACAACTTCTTTGATAAGCATTCACAACTTGAGCGCGAAAGAAAAATAAATCCAGTAATTCTTTATAGCAAGTATTAAACTTGTTTTCAGCTTCTTTATCATCGAAGAACCAAACTAAAACATGGCGATAGGTAGTTAATTGTCTAAAAATACCATATTCAAAAATGGGACTACCAAATAATTTACCTGCTTGATTAAAAGGTGGTAATTTAGGTTCTTCTGTCAACAAAGCAGTGATACATTTATCAGCAAGATCTTTCAACAATTCTGGGTTTATATTTTTATCTTGCTCTTTCAAGTGAGCGGTAATTAATATAGTTTGCCCTAGAAAGCGATCGCTATCTTCTAAAATCAGACAATTTTCTGGATTTAAGAGTTTAATATCACTAATTTTGATGGGATTAATCTTGTTATTTTCTGGGTGATGAAGATTTAGTCCTAGTCCGTAGCTATCATAAATCCTTACCGGACAAACAAAATTTCCTATTTTATCAAAATAGAGTTTATCATTTTTTAGATAAACATTATCTTTCGCATCTATTTTATCCGGCGATTTTAACAAATATGTATATGGACTATGAAAATTCTGGTCTAAGTCAAGAAAATTTTGCAAATTAAATTTTTTCTCAATAAATTTTCCCAGAATATGATTACATTCATTCCACAGCCAATCTTGATTATCTACATTTAAATCAAAATCAAAATCAAAATCATTGGGATAATTGAAATTGTCTTGCAGATAAAACGCAAATAAATGAACACTGGGATTATATAATTTAAAACTCATTTTCACTCCTCCAAGATAGTTAATTTATTCATTAATTTTTCAGGTTTTTATTCGTCATATATATGCAAATCGTAAATAATTTAATCCAGGTCATTTCAGAGTAATTTGGATGATAAAAATCCACAAAAATTGATGAAATATTTTGATTTATCGGCGTAAATTTCGGCGAAACACATTCGCATTTAGTGGTTAATTATCCTTAATACCAAGCATATTGGTACACAGTTATGTTTTTTTTTGATTTACCTGCAAATAACTCAAGTAAGTCAACCAAGTATTTTTTATTTAGTATTAATTACAGATAACTTGTGATTAACATCAACCGCAGGCTAGGGGCACAGCATTTTTGTATCCCTACATTATGCCTTGAGCATCATGCATTTGTTTGTATATCAGAAAACTTAGGCAAAAATAAAATAAATTTCTCTATGTGTTACTAAAGCAATTGACTGAGTATGAAGACGAATTGTAGGGGTACGACACCAGTAAAATTATTTTATGTACCCCATGTTTATAAGCTATATTAATTGACAAAAACCCGCTTTAGGTTGATTTAACAGAGTAATTTAGCTTATTTAATCAGTTAAATCATCAGACTTTATCAGAATAAATAAACTTCCATCTCCACCACGTCCAATTCGGAAATTTTTATCTAAGTAAGTAATATCTAAAGTAGCAATTCTACCAGTGGGATTATTAGCTGAGACAACCTTAAATGGATTTAATTGCGGGGTTGCAATACCAACAATCGTCTCAATCGACAGGTAGCGTTTGTCAAAATAGACATTGAGGCGTTTATTCGGTAAGGAGGATAAATCTTCTAGAACTGGCTCCAACCTAGCTGTCACTTTGACATAACCTGATATTAGCCCCAGAGGATGTTTAACTTTAGCTAAATTAAAAAATACTTGATTTGCAACATCAATCACCTGATATACTTTACCCAGCTTTAATCCTAATGGGAGAGATTCTAAAGAACGAATTTCGGGAGCAGTGGAGTATTGCAATTGCCAAGCTCCGTCTAGCAGAGAAATAGCGTTGAGCAGAGGATTGGGATTGGGATTAAGGCTTTCTAGTTCCGTAGTCAATTGTTCAATTTCTGTGGCGGTAGTTTCGTTTAGCTTTAAATTAGTGACAGGTGAGCCATCCTGAGGGATTTGAATTCTATCAAGCAAGGCTTGTAGTTTTTCTTTAACTGCTAGTTGATTATTCAAGGTTGTTTATTTTCCTTTAATAGTGCGTGAGTTTTATCATTCCCTATCTCGTTGCTGGGGTTAACTTTTATCACTGATTTAACTGATTTAAGGATTTCACGGAATGAAGGATATGACAGTAAATGAAATAGCGGTTATATAGCGGTTATCGGTTGAGTTCAATACACTCATAAGGGCACGGCAGTGCCGTGCCCCTACACTCGACGATATAATTTTGTATTGCATCCAACTGAGAACCGCTATATTATCAAGCTTTTTCTAAAATTCGGTAAGACTTGCTTGCAAGCACTGGTCGATGAAACGTTAACGAATCCTCTCTTATGCTGGACGAGGAGGTATGTTAATTGAAGCGAGTACGTTGTCTACGATTTTGTTTGTGTCTTGCGATTGCTTTACGCTTCTCTCCTAATACGACTTGTGTCATTTTCATTCCTGCTCATATGGATGAATTATTTATGGCTACACATCCAATAAAATATTCCAGCAGCTTCGAGTCTTTGACTTGATCTGCTGGAGACTCTAGATTTTAAATTTTTAGCTTCAGGCTTAGTAGCGACGTCCGCCACCACCGCCACCGCCACCGCCGCCGCCGCCGCCGCCGCCACGACTATTACCCCAGCTACCGCCACCACCACCACCACGAGAGGAATTTCCGCCTCTTTCTTCGCGAGGTTTGGCCTTGTTAACCTTCAAGTCACGCCCCATCCATTCGGCACCATCAAGGGCTTCAATGGCAGCGGTTTCTTGAGCTTCTGTACCCATTTCCACAAAGGCAAAGCCGCGTGGACGGCCTGTTTCTCGATCAGTTGGCAGTTGAACGCGACTAACTGTTCCATATTCTGCAAATGCCCTCTTCAGGTCATCTTCTGTAACCTGATAGGACAAATTTCCGACGTAAATAGACATATAATGTCTCCGAATTCAGAGAGTGTAGAGACTTAAATTCGGAGAGACGCTTTTGAGAAATCAAAACGAATAACTCAACCGAAAATAATCTTTATTATAGGCTAGTATAGCACAGCAATTCAAAACAAACTCCTACGTAGTTCGATTTTAGGGATGAAAATAGCATTTGTTGGGGCAAAACCTTCTATTTACGATACCTCTCTGTTTATTATGGCATTATTCTCCTTCCATTGAAATTTTAAATGCAAATCGTCAGCACTATAAAAAATTTCCCCTGGGCGACTTGTCGCGGGAGGTTTGAAAACCTCTATACAGATTCGTTTGTAGTGGAATCGGGGATATCTATCTACCGATTATCAACCCTTAGGCATCAGTCCACTGTGTTAAAATCTTTTCGGCTTCCCTACACAGCACTTGATGATACTGACCGTTGCTCGCAAGTAAACCACCCCATTGATTAATATCATCGGTGTTATACTCTAAAGCTGTGCCGTCAAAATGGGTAAACTTGCCTCCAGCTTCTGTCAAAATCAATTCTGGAGCGGCTATATCCCAATCTTTAGGAGCAGATTTACCAGAAAGAGAAATGTAAATATCTGCCTGTTGCTCAATAATAGCGGCAATTTTGCAACCGACACTGCCGACTTGTTTTTGCTGCTGACAAGGTAAATTTTCTAAAAGATAATTTAACTTTTTATTGCGGTGAGAACGGCTAACAATGACAATTAAATCTTCAATTGGCTTTGCATTTCCGTCTAAGGATAGTTGCAAGGGAACAGATTCATCACGGGTTTCTACAAATGTACCACCGCCAATGGTCGCAAAGTATAATTTGGACGCCTCTGGTACTACTACTACTGCTAATATTGGGTGTTTTTCTTTAACTAAAGCGATGTGAACTGCATAATCACCAGTTTTATCAATAAAGCCTCGCGTACCATCCAAAGGATCAATAATCCACACTAATTTAGAGTTATCTCTAGCTAGTTGCGATTGATAAGTTTCTTCACTGATGTAGGCAAAATCTTCATTTCCTAAAGCTGTTTGTAGTCTATCCAAAATGTATTCACTCACGGCTACATCAGCAAGGGTGACAGGCTCATTTTGTTTATATTGCACATCGAGGTTAGAGTCTTTTGCTGTGCCATGATAATAAGACTGCAAGATATCTGCTGCTTTCCAACCTACTTCACGTGCGATCGCTAATATTTCTTGTAAGTCTTTCATTTGTTATTTGTCAATTGTCAGTTTTCAATTGTCGCTATCCCCCCTTCCCCCTCACTCCATCCACCGACGGGTACCAAAAGATTGACAAGCTGTAGCAGCAACATTTGCAGCTTTGGCTAAGGCATCGGTAAACCCAGATTGTAAGATGTAAGAGCAGAAAGCACCGTGAAAAATATCTCCCGCCCCTAGTGTATCAACAGATGCTATCTGGGGTACGCTGACAACGCCTGGATTTCCTTCACTTATATATTCAATTGGTTGTTCTCCGTGGGTGATGGCGATGTGGGGAATGTCAAAACTGCCAAGATAGGTAAAAACTTCTGCTGTGGTGTGACAATTGGGGGGATGAAAATTGGCTGAACAAATGGCGTAGTCTACAAAAGGCAAAATTTTCTCAAATCCCGGCTTCCAACTGCCACCATCAATGACAATGGGGATATTCTGAGTTTTAGCGATTGCCGCAATTTCACGACTAACCTCCATCTGATGCCCATCAATTAACACTATAGCGACATTTTGCCAGATATCTGGCGGCATAGATTGACTCGTGACTTGAGTTTTGACTGCATTAATCGAAATTACCGCTCGTTCACCTGTGGTTTGGGTGACAATAATCGATGAGACAGGTACTGTTATGGTAGTAGTGAGATGAAGATCGGCGATCGCCACTCGATATTTTCCCAAGTCTTCTCTAATTAACTCTGTCATTGGGTGGGAACCCAATACACCCAAGACTGTGGCTTGATTACCTAAATGGCTGAAAGCGACAGCCGCATTTGTCGCGGGGCCTCCTGCAGCTACAGTATAATCAATGGCGACAATTTTCTGATTATTCTTGGGGGAGACTCGGCTAGGTAGATAAAATCTAAGGTGATTAAGCCTATGAATAATCCATGCTGCATTTTGTCTTTTAAATTGTGAGATGCGACGGCGATTTACAGTACCCACAAACCAAAGCAGTAAAATATTTGTGTCAATTAAAATTCCTTTTTGTTTATAACTTTCAAACAACGAGCGAATATAATCTTTCATACCTCACGAATTTTCATCGATTTTACTTCCCCCGTTTCCGCATCTACGGTAAATATTTTATATTCACGTTCAGTTTTAGTAGCTAAAGAAATCACATCAGGAATAAGAGTTCTTTCATTCTTAGCTACAGGGCGACTAAAACCTAAAGTTACATACCAAAAATTTTTATTGTCTGACAATTCTACTTCTTCAAGCAAGATATTATTGATAGAATCACCGATCATATCCTGCAGATATTCAAAATATTTTTTAGCAGCTATTACAGCACTACGCACGTCAATTTTCATAGATTTTACCTCTTTTCTTAACTGAACCGTATTGGATTATAGTTGAGAAATTGTATAAACTTTTAAATGAATATAAGTCTCGATTTTAAGTTTACCATCATCCCTACCAAGCATCTGATTGTATGATTATTTGATTGAGCGTAGCCTGCGATATTGTGTTGGATTAGCCTACAGCAAGCAAGCTACGTTCCTCAACCCAACCTACTCTAATTCCTAACTCCTAACTCCCAACTCATGCAAACCGAACCGAAACCAGGAACACTTTACATTGTCGCCACACCCATTGGTAATCTGGAAGATATCACTTTGCGAGCGGTGCGAATTTTGCAGACGGTGGATTTAATCGCGGCGGAAGATACGCGCCACACGGGGAAGTTACTGCAACATTTGCAAGTGAAGACGCCCCAGATAAGTTACCATGAACATAATCGCACCAGTCGCATCCCAGAATTATTAAATCATCTCCAGAATGGTCAAGCGATCGCACTGGTTAGCGATGCAGGTATGCCGGCAATTTCTGATCCAGGATATGAACTAGTCAAAGCTTGTATTGAAAATGGGATTACAGTAGTCCCGATTCCGGGTGCGAGTGCGGCGATTACAGCTTTGAGTGCAGCGGGATTACCCACGGATAGGTTTGTTTTTGAAGGTTTCTTACCGCCGAAAGGTCAACAACGACGCACTCAGTTAGAATTTTTGCAAACAGAAGCCCGCACTATAATTTTCTATGAATCGCCGCATCGGTTGCGAGATACGTTACAAGACTTAGCAGAGGTGTGGGGAGGCGATCGCCAAATTGTGTTGGCACGGGAGTTAACCAAATTGTATGAAGAATTTTGGCGGGGGACAATTACCGAGGCGATCGCCCATTACAATCAGCGTGAACCTCAAGGCGAGTATACCCTAGTCGTGGCTGGAATCTCTGCCAGTGAACCCCAGTTAACAGAAGCGCAACTCAAAGCCGAATTAGAGCAATTAATGAGTCAGGGAATCTCGCGCTCGCAAGCTAGTCGTCAGTTAGCAAAATTCACTTCTCTTCCTCGGCGTCAAATTTATCAACTAGCTCTTTCTATCACACCGATGACTGATTCCTGAATACTGATACAATTTTGTAGCAATAAACTATTTTTCTTGTTTTGAATTTTACTTCCTGTCTGCACAATAATCTGAATATATGCGAATTAATATAATTAAAAATAAAATCCCAAATTCGCCTCTAGTTTTTTTGTTTGCTTTAGCTTTATCTGTCAGAATTTACCATATTAATTCGCCAATTATAGGCATTCATTCATGGCGTCAGTCAGATACAGCAGCCATGTCCAGAAATTTTTATGAAAATAGTTTTAATTTCTTTTATCCTCAAATTGATTGGGGTGGTAATGTTCTTGGTTATTGTGAAACTGAATTTCCCATTTATTCGTTTATTGTCGCTCTAATTTACAGGGTTTTTGGCGTTTATGAATTTTGGGGACGCTTCTTGTCAGTTATATGTTTTCTCGTAGCGCTTTACTTTCTTTATCAACTTGTAATTAAATATTACAATTCCCAAACTGCATTTTGGTCTTGCTTATTTTTCGCAATTTTGCCGTTAAATATATATTATAGCCGAACTTTTCAACCAGAGTCTATGCTGTTGATGTGTTCAGTTATAGGTGTCTACTATTTTAGTAATTGGCTGGATTCAGAAAAATATCAAGATTTAATTTTATCGGGTAGCTTTGTAGCTTTAGCTTGTCTAATCAAAGTATTACCAATAATCTATTTAGGAATC
This sequence comes from uncultured cyanobacterium, assembly GCA_963772205.1. GTDB lineage: Bacteria > Cyanobacteriota > Cyanobacteriia > Cyanobacteriales > Nostocaceae > Gloeotrichia. Next base: position 12,480 of record CAVYXS010000274.1, on the reverse strand, counting down.
CCGCTTTTTTACTTAGCATGGATGAAGTTTGGTGTTAGAGTTTTTGCTCAACTCTCTTTGTGGATTTATAGCCTCTTTATTTTAGGAACTGTATTTTTATGGTATTACCATGCTCATCAGCTATTTTTAGAATATGGTAATACTTTTGGATTTTCGGCAGACTCAACAGATAGATATAATTATAATATTGTATTTACCTTACATTTTTGGACAGAATTAATATTTAGAACTGCGTTTAGACATTTTGCTATTTTTGGCTTTCCTATATTTATAATCGGATTATTTATTGCCAGAAAAACTCCACAAGAATATGTATTTGATGTCTGGTTAGTTGCAGTCATATTAACTTGGATTTTAGTACCTGTAACTAGTGTAGTGCATGAATACTATCAACTTCCGTTTATGTTACCAGGAGTAGTATTTATTGGTAAAGCCTGTAGTCAATACTTGAATAATAATCAGCCAGTTAAGCAGTCAAAAGCTATAATTTTATGTTTATGCCTAACTTTAGTTGCAGGTTCTGCAATTTATGCAATTGACTATATGCTCAAGGAAAGAACAGAGCAATCTGGTGTTTTTCAATTAGCACAGCAAGTAAAACAAACTACCCCAGATAAATCACTAATCATTTCTAGCACTGGGGGAGATCCCACATTACTTTATTTATCACATCGACAGGGATGGCTGATTAACCCCAGCGATGTCACTGAAGAATATATCATCTCTAAACAAAAATTAGGAGCCAAGTATTTGGTAGGCAGCTTTAATTTTGTGGAGAGCTATAATCTCTTCGTCGATGATAATCAAAAGCAAAAGATTAATCATATTCTTAAAAAATATCCCAATCTTCTGAAAGATGGTACAAACTTTATTGCTAAATTAAAATGATCTGAGAATCTCAGATGCTGGTACGGCTAATCAGAGTGTATCATACCCCTGGATCATTAGTAGCAGTAGCAGATATCAGATTCTTGAGTAACCTGTAGTATATTTTGAGTGAGTTATGTAATACCCGGAATTGCTGGCTGATTAGTAAAGTAAAGCCCAGAAAGCAGACAGATACTAGTCTTTTAACCATTTATAGCTTCTGATCCTGGCTTTTGACTGGGTAAATTTCCCGAAGTTTGAGGCTCATATTACAATGGAAACTGATCGATAATGAGGATACAGCAAGAATGACCCAGGTGGTTTTAGGAGACAACGAAGGTATAGATTCAGCTTTACGTCGGTTTAAACGCCAGGTCTCTAAAGCTGGTATATTAGCTGATGTCAAGTATCATCGGCACTTTGAAACACCGTTGGAAAAGCGTAAACGTAAGGCAGTAGCAACTAGACGCAAACGACGTTTTAAATAAACTTATTCGGTAGTGGCGTTGCTGGAAGACAAATTCTTAAACAAGCATAAATGCCATCATTCTTACAAATATGAAGCAAAATGTACGACATCCTTAATCAGGGTGTGAGTTAATACCTGAACGCAGGTGCTGAGGGTATTAAGTGTCTGAGTTTGGTTCGATGGAGCCAGCTAAAATCGCTCTCCATCAACCAAACAGGAAAAGTTGGATGTTTTTTTATTTGTCAGTCCCAAAAGATTCAGAGGTATCAATGGTACGGCTATTACAACGATTCATCGCCTTTTCTACTCCCTGTTTGAGGCTGAGTTCTATACACTCAACCACAAATTGAAGTACAAGCGACATCAGTCTGATTTTCCCCAGCAGAAAATCGCCCCAGTACATGGGAAACAGTCTCGGAGTCATCGTTATTGGCTGTACCTTTGGGTTTACCAATCCCAATTCGTAAGCGCGGGAAGTTTTGGGTGCTAAGATGGGCTATAGTGCTTTTCATGCCGTTGTGTCCCCCAGCGGAACCAGACAAGCGTAAACGAGTCTTTCCTAGGGGTAAATCCATATCATCATAAATTACCAGGACAGATTCTGGCGGCAATTTGTACCAACTAGTTACCGCTTGTATAGCCTGTCCTGAACGATTCATATAAGTCAATGGCTTCAGCAAGCGAATTTTACCCCCTACTGGAGCAACACCTTCGCCATACTCACCTTGAAACTTGCGATTTTCCCCTAGGGGAATCTTCCAAGAGCGGGAGAGAGCATCTACAGCAGCAAAGCCGATATTGTGGCGTGTTTGGTCATATTTAGGCTCTGGGTTCCCCAACCCGACAATTAGTTGGGGAATCACCAAAACTGGTTGTGTAACAGCTTCTGTCATTTTGGCGCTAGTTAATCAATCTGCAGCACTAATCTAGCTAACTGGGGAAGAACCAGCAGTATCATGCTCAGATTTTTTCGTTGATTCAATTTGCTTGGGTTCAAGTTCAGCAGTTGTCTTCACAGCTTCTTCTAGTTGTTCAGCTTCCCGCTTAAACTCGCTTTGAAATTCATTAGAAGCATCTTGAAAGCTGCGGAGTGCTTTACCAAAGCTACGTCCAATCTCTGGTAATTTCTTGGCCAAATACTAAGAGCGCTACTACCAATATTACAGCCATTTCCGGCAGACCGATACCAAATATATTCACGCGGTTTCTCCTATAAATTAAAGGTGAGTCGGGGAAAGGCGATTTGCACTTTCTCCATATATATTATGTTTAATTGTTTTGAACTAATTTTTTCAGTATGAGAAACACAAAAAAACCCGGACTATCCGGGTATAGGTTCGCTGATGATACAAACTAGTCGTCCACCAAAGGAACAACTCTTGGTTTGTAGTTTTCGCGTAGCGTCTGTCTACGACACGCTCCGCGTTCGCGTAGCGTCCCGCTCTTAACGCAGAGAGGACTTTAGTCCTAAAAAAGCGATAAATCGCTGACTACATACTCAGCATTGTTTGTGTGATGAACCACCAGTAGTCTAGCAATCTAACTTTGCATGGTGGGTAAACTCGTAATCAGGACTAAAGTCCTGACTACAAATAGAGCAAAGTTTAATTAGTCCAGTACTAGACCCTGATTCTGTATCAACTACCGCCTAAACTACGCCAATCGACAAGTACATCCTGAACCAGGATTGTCTTGTTATAAAGTTGTAGAATAATCAGCAAAAACACGAAAAATAACAGGATAAAAACAGCCATTACTGGAGTCGTACCCCAACCCGGAGCAACTTTACCATACTCAGCGTTTAGAGGTCTGAGGATATCTCCTAACCTAGTCCTTTGTGCCATAGTTCACCTAAGATCTGTTGCCAAAGCTTTTTTTAATCTTCTGTAATATTGTTGACATTCACATGATTACAAATCAGGTAATTCTTGGTTCTACGAGGGTGCTTGCTTTAACAGGACGTATCCAACCAAAGTATAAGCCTCTTCTCCCCAAGCGTAAATTCCCCAGTGTCACTAGGTATTTTTATTCATGAGTTTTTGTGTTTATTTGGTTTCGTAGGCGATTCAATCATGAGATTGGTTGACGCAGTATTTCGACGGGGAAATACTGATTGCGTTGCTTACTTATCCTTGATTACATTACAATACCATAATAGAGACTCTTGAAAACTTGCTTTCACCTTGGAGCAGGACACTGAATTCACAGTGGTTTCAGGCAATTATTTTCTCACCAATACCACAATTATGGAACCCGCAACAGTTCTTATCATTTCCGTAGCCGCTGTCGTGACTGCTATCACTGGGCTGGCGATTTATACTTCTTTTGGCCCTCCTAGCAAGGAATTGGCTGATCCATATGACGATCACGAAGATTAGAAAGGTTGACGGCTACTAGGGACTAGTAGTCCACTAATGGAACAACGCTTGGTATGTAGTAAGGACTTTAGTCCTAAAAAAGCGATAAATCGCTCTCCTCATACTAAGCATTGTTGATGTGGCAGAATACTAGTTGTCTATCGCATTAATATATGATGGTTACGTAGTGAGCGATAAATCGCTCATTAAAGCACTAAAGTGCTTACTACATACCCCTCAAAATTAATGAGACAGAATACTAGTCCCTAAACCAAGTTTGAAACTGGCGATTTTCCAAGGCTGTAGAGTAAAGATTTGTTGCTCAGATAAGAATTCAGTAGTAGGGGGTTGCTCCAATAAATCTACTGGATCTCCCAGAGTTAATCCTAAATCACTTCGCAAAAATAACTCCGCTGTTTCTCCATGACATTCATAACAGCGGAGAATTACCTCTTTTGGCTCATCCTCTGCTAGTTTGAGTGCCATCAAGATTAAATTATCAGCTGATAAATTCAAAAAACTCAAGGTGTCAGGAGTGCTGAATTGCTGATTGCACAGTTGTGGGTGGATTGACTATTATTTGTAGGGGGATATTTAATTCATATCCACGCTTACAGTACGGGCTGATTCCCAACTATCAGCATGGGGATATAAAGCATATGTAAACTCGTGCCAGCCTTGGTCAGCTTCCGGGATCAGGCCAATGAGGACTGCGTAGTAAAGTCAGGCGTAGTTGATTTGGTTGACTGTCGTAACCGTATTTACAATCATTGAGTAAACTTACACCATATATACCTTGCTCTGTTTCCCCTGTCAAATCAGCCCAACGTAATGCAGGAACTTCCCATTTTGCTTTTTCTGCAGGGGTTTGAGGTTTAGTGGAACGGCGAATCGCACCACAGGGAATTTCATAGGTAGCAAAGTCTGCTTCTATGTTGAGTGGAAAAGCAGCTTTGACTAATACTTGACTTTCTTGCCAATTTACTGTTGTGGCAATTTTCAACAGCGGTACACCCACTTGGAGAATGTATATCTTGGCAAAATTCTGAATTACCCAACAGACGTACCACGCGCACACGACTTTGCACTAGCTCCTGTTCTATCCATTGAATTGATTTGAGAGTAGTTGGGGGTAAAGGATTGCTGGGTATAATTGGGGTCAATATTCCATGCATCCCAATATTGACCGCTATCTTTCCAAGCTTGCAGTTGATTACCCGCACCACTTAACACTTCTCGATGATGAGTTTTGTCAAAAACACTCGATAAATCTCCAGTTTCCGGATTAACGACAACCCGCAGGAATTCATTTTCGAGAACCCAGTCAGGGGGAAGAGGGAGAGAGGGGGGGAGTGAAGAGGTGGGGGAAAGCCAAAAAAGGCGATAACCTACAGGTGGGATATTACTGGCGAGAAACAGTAGGGTTGATGGTTCAGATAACTGGGATATGAGTTGGTTTCCCGAAATATCGGAAATCAGCCATTCTTGGTTGGCTGTGGGTAAACTGACAGCAACTACCTCAGAACGCTGCCAATTGAGAGAATTGAAAATTAGAACAGGTACACTATCAGGATGTGGTGGTTTTGGTAAATTAATGTGAGATACGATCGCTAAAAGTGATTCCAGCAATATTTTGGCTCCCACTTGTTCGACTTGTTGCCACTGCGGTAGCGCATCCTGGTAAACTTGGGTAATTGAAGAACCAGGTAAAATGTCATGAAACTGGTTAAATAATACTTGCTTCCAAGCTGTTTCGATTTCTGCTTGGGGATATTTCGCCCCATAACTAATTGTTGCCAAAGTAGCAAATAATTCAGCTTGGTACAATAAATTTTCACAACGCCGATTCCAGCGTTTTTGGTCTGCGTGAGTAGTATAGCAACCGCGATGGAATTCTAGATAGAGTTCGTCTTCCCAAGTAGGTAGAGGGGGGGGAGTTGTCTTTGATGTGATGTAAATATTTTTCGGCGGTGGTAAATTCGAAGTTAGGGAAGATAGGCGAATTTTGCCAACGTTGGGCGATTTCTAACATATCACGGGTAGGACCGCCGCCGTGGTCGCCGACACCGGGAAGCCAGAGAGCATCTGTTATACTAGTTTTGCTTTGCCACTCTAAAGCATAATCTACCATTTTAACCGGGTCGATGCTTTCGCCAATAGGTGCAGACATAAAACTAAATACTTTACTGCCATCAGGCGATCGCCACCAAAAAGCATCATAATCAAATTTAGTCGTATCGTTCCACCGCAACTTCTGGGTGACAAAATACTCAATCCCAGCATTAACAAAAAACTGGGGTAAAGTCGCACAGAAACCAAAAGTATCAGGAACCCATACCACAGGCGAAAACTTGCCGAATTTTGCTACCATATAGCGCTGACCATACAATAGTTGACGGACAATCGATTCACCAGCAATTAAATTCAGTTCTGGTTCCACCCAAAAACCACCGACAACTTCCCAACTTCCAGCAGCTACAGCTTCTTGAATTGCTGCAAACAAATCTGGGCGATGTTCTTCAATCCAAGCATAAAGCGCCGGTGTTGAATGACAAAAAATTAACTCCGGAAAATCTGCTTGTAACTTTAGTGCCGATTCAAAAGTCTGTTGTGCGGCATTCCAAGTTTCACTCACAGGCCATAACCATGCTAAATCTAAATGAGCATGACCTAATAAATAAATTTTAGATGTTGAACCGCGATTACCCGATGAAACGCAATGAAGATTGGACCGGAGTGATGACAATAGCGAGGATTTTTTCCCACTCTTGCTTCTCTTCCTCTGTGTTCTCTGCGTCTCGGTATTATCTCCCCCACCACCCGCGCCAAAACATCCAACTTATCAGGCGCAAATCTTTGCAAATAAAGCTGCATCACAGCCAACTCATCAGCCACAAAACCCGGATCTGGGCGATGATAATCAGTAGATTCGTAAACGAGGAGCGATCGCACCAAAGCACCATTATCATGTCCCGGACTCACCAGGCGCAAAGCGACAATAAATTCTTCCCCTGGTGTTACCTCTTGACTCAGAAGCACCCTAGGTGAACAATCAAATAAATCACCCTCCAACACTAATTCCCCATTTACATAAATTTTCGCAGCATCTGCCCACCACAGCAAAACTAGCCGCAAAGACAACTCCGCTAAAGGATAACCTTGTAAATCCTGGGGAACTACAAATTTTTGCACCAGCCAAAGGACTTTTTTCCCCTTTGTCCAAGCAATATTTCCTTTGGCGTTTAGCGCAAGAGGTGTCCACAGTGACAAATCAGATGCCAAAATTTCAGTAATATTCCAGTCAACTTCCCGATATACCCAAGTAGACTGGATATTAAGTTGACAACAACAGCGCAGTTTTTTAATTGCTTCGGAAATGAATTGATGGGTCATATTTTCGCTAAGATTAAGGCACTGACGATAATTAACAGTTTGTCGTTGTTATTGTTTGGCGGAAGTCTCAGAACTAAACAAAGCTTGAACTAAAAAATCACTACCATGACTTCTGGTTACTCTGGTCGTTATCAAAGCAGACTATTTAACTTTGTCCATCAGCAATCACGGCGGTTGACAGCACAATGGGAACACGCCTTTCGACAAGTGCAAGTAGCCACTAAATGGGGTATAGAGGTAATATTTTACCCTGTGTACGTACTGTTGCAGTCAGCCCAATCAGCTGGAAAACAACTGTATACCAAAGAACCACAAACTAGGTTAGAGTTAGAACCGGAAACTACCCCAACTGCTGACACCCCGATTCAGCATATTTTAGATCATGTCAAAAATTTACCATCCCAGAAAGCTTCAGCACCGTTGAATCCCTTAGTCTTTTTAGGGTCTTTGTGGTCAAAAATTCTTCACCAGCAGCCGTCAAGACCCACTCCAGTTAATCTAAATGAAGATGCGCTCAAAGTCCATCATCCAGTAGTGCGGGGAATTGCTACATATTTACTAAATCGCAATTTGGTGCTTGTCAGTCCCGAAAATGAAATTTTGGATATTTTGACACTCCCACAGCAAACAATATTAGAAGAAAAAATTATTTGTGAAATTGGTGACTACTGGCGTAATTTGCAGAGTTTATCAAATAAACAAGCACCAGAAATATTACCAGAAATTAACCGCTTATTAGCAAAACTAACTGGTGAAAAACAGCGAGATATAGCTACCCTACCTCCAGGGACAATAACATCAGAGGAATTTGCATCTCAATATTTACTGAAGCCGGACAGAGTATTAGGATTTTTAGACGCAGTTGTTGCTAATTTAGAATCAAGGGTTTTAGTACCCGTGCAACAACATAGTTGGGGAATTATTCAAGTTTCTCAAACACAATTAAATATATTTTTGTATGGGAAAGAACAGTTAGGTGCTAGGGGAGAAATTGCACTTAATCATGATGATTTAGAAATTCAAAAACTGAATTTTCCAGCTTTAATTGCAGCCGCACTCAATTATTTTTTTGGTAATGGAACTGATAAAAAACTAAAACCAAAATATACGAATAGCATATCCCATAATCATTTCGATTTTTTGACCAGCAGCAGTCAGTTAGAGAAAGATGATTTAGCTGCAGATCCTTGGCTGACATTTAATGATTTGTTTGGTGACGCCGAGACACCGACTGACAAGCCAATTCAAGTTCCCCCAAGTAAAAATCCTGTCCTCATATCCAGCCCATCAATAACACATCCTGCACCTAAATCAAAATCTGGTTTGGTACAGCATAAAAAACCATCTCGTCATCTCACCTCTACGCATAATAAGTCTGCAAAAATTACCTCTGACAAGGAAAATACATCTCGCATTTCTCAATCTGTAAGTAAGAGTCACCAAAAAGAAATTAGCCAACAAATAAGCCAAAATAATCAATTTGCAGCTGCGCCAGACTGGATAGAAACCAAAGCAACATCAATGGGATATGAAAAGCATATTTTAGAGCAAATTTTGGAATTGCTTGATATTGCTATGCTCTGGATAGAAGCAAAAATTGTCAATATTTTTCAGTTTTTCCAGCAGATTTGGCGAGGTAAGTAGCCTTGATCAACTGCGTACATAAATAACGGATGAATATTGTGAATTGTTGAACACTATTGGTGGTTTTGTTAGTGAAAATTCTGGTTTACTGTAAATATTTCAATTTCAAAAATCCACTAGAAAAACCAAAAATGGAAACATTTGTGGTGAATTTACCTCAAATCCCCAAAATAGGGGAAACAATTGTGGTTGAAAGAATGTCACCCACAAAGCAGTTTGTCATTATTTTTGAGTACATTGTAACCGCAGTCCAGTTTAATGCATCTAGAGAATCGGCTGATTTAGCAGATGCTAGAGTCAACGTCTGTTTGAACCACTGTTGGGAGGGGACATCAAATTTCAAAGTTACGAATTTTTTAGAGTCATAATCCTTGTTACCTGTGATCCCTATAGCGAATCCCTTCAAGAGTGAGGTACACCCGTAGGGGCACGGCAGTGCCCAGTGGTGTCAACTTAAGCTGGAAGTATTGATAAATCAACGCTTTGCCCCAAAGATCAAAACCCCTCTCTGCCTCCGGCACCTCTCCCCGTTCACGGGGAGAGGTCTGGGAGTGGGGTTGAGGGTGTATCCGGCAAAGCAACTAAATTGATATAACTTCTTTGGTGCTTAGGTTTCGTCTTAAGTTGACACCTATGGGCAGTGCCGTGCCCCTACACCTTGCGATATAATACTGTATCTCATCAGATCGCTGTTTAAATTTTGGATTTTGCATTCCGCGCAGCGGTACTATTTTGCTGGGAGAAAGAAGTAAAAAAGTCAACTGATGATCAATCATAGAGAAAGCACTTTTAAGGGTGTAGGCGGGATTGACCTGTATTACCAAAGCTGGGAACCAGAAGGAGAAGTACGGGGGATATTAGCCATTGTACATGGACTGGGAGCGCACAGCGGACGGTACAGTAATGTAGTTAAGCAATTAGTACCGCAGCAATATGCTGTATATAGCTTTGACTTGCGCGGTCATGGACGTTCACCAGGTTCCAGCGGGGCTATATCAACGCTTGGAGTGAGTTTCGCGAAGATTTGCTAGCCTTCCTCAAACTAATTCAATCCCAGCAACCAGGATACCCAATTTTTCTTTTGGGTCATAGCTTAGGGGCGGTGGTTGTCTTAGACTATGTGCTACAGTATCCTTATGAAGCATCGATATTGCAAGGTGTAATTGCTTTAGCACCAGCCATAGGAAAGGTGGGAGTTTCTCCAATACGTTTGTTATTGGGAAAAATGCTCTCGCGGGTGTGGCCGCGTTTCACCCTGAATACAGGACTTGACCTCAGTGCTGCTTCAAGAGATAAAGATATTTTAGCAGCTTACGCCCAAGATTCCCTACGACATACCCGCGCCAGTGCGCGTTTGGCGACGGAATTTTTTGTCACTGTGGCTTGGATTTATGCTCACGTAGATGATTGGCAATTACCATTACTAATTCTCCACGGTGGAGGAGACAGAGTGGCTTTACCTGAAAGCAGCAAGATATTCTACCAAAGAATACCGAGTGTAGATAAGCTGCGAGTAGAATATCCTCAAGCTTATCACGAACTGCAGAATGATATCAATTACCAAGAGGTTTTAACTGACCTGGAAGATTGGCTGGAGCGACACCTAGGACCTAGCGTGAAAATAGCGACTGGGGAATAGGGATTGGGGATTCGGGATGGGGAAAGGATTTTCTCGTGAATAACTGATTTAAAAATATGCTGAGTGCTACGTCAGGAGTTTCAGGGACTAGTGACATCTCCTACACTGAACCGAGACGGTTACAGTGTAGGCTTCCAACAGCCCGATGAAGGGTATGAAGGATTTCCTTCGTGGTACTATCGTCCATAGTTCCAACTATGTCTAGTTTCCCACTACGGCGTTTTATACTGGGGAAAATGCCCAACCCCAGTCTTTTCAAGTTGACAGCGGCGTTAATATCGCGGTCAACCATCAAAGTATTTTGCTCATCCCAATATTCTCTGATACTGCAATCCGTAAAAATAATTTCATTGCGGTAACTGAGAATCATTGAAGTATATTGTGGCTTCTGTGAAATTGCTACAGCACCAGCTTTTTCGGCTATGCACTCCAGAATTTCAAAGAATTGTCCAAAAGCACCATCAGCCCACGACTTATTCAGTCCTGACTTAGCGGACTGTCTATTGGGAAGATAGCTTCCATTCTCATCCTGTTTGGTTTTATTGCGTCGGGTTAGCCCTTTAAGGTTCAAATCCTCGTAGAAGAAAAACTTCTTTCCAGTTCTGACAAGCTTGTGAGCAGTTTTGTACTGGAAATCTTTGCGACTTCTGGCAATTTTTTGATGCTGTTTAGCTTCCCGTTTTGCCAACTTACGCCGAGATTTAGATCCCCGCTTACGTCTATTTCGTTTAACAGAAATACGATCTAGCTTGTCTTGATTCTTGCGTAATGGCTTTAAAGATGGGAGCTTTTCACCAACTGATGTTGCAAGATAATCATCGCCTTGCAACACAGCATCAATCCCCATTGAGTTGTCCCAATTGGGGATAAGCTTGATCGTTTGATTTGGGATGGTTACATCTGACAATACCATCTGCATGTACCAGCCATCAGCCTTTTTTGTAACGCTAACTTGCTTTAGTGTAAATCCGTCAGGTATCGGTCGGTGCATCCGAACCTTAAACATCCCCAATTTGGGCAAACGAATATACAACCAGTTTTTACGAATTAGCTTTATCCATTCATTATTAGCCGTTGCAAACGTCATGGTTTTGAAACTCACCTCAGTTTTGAAGCGTGGTTTCCCAGAACGTTTACCGCTAGAATCCCCAATCACAAAACGCTCGAAAGCTTTATCAACACGAGAACAAACATCCTGTAGAACAGTTGAATCTACACTTTTAAAATCAAGTAATTCACCAGACCATTGCACTATGCTCAAGTCTTTTTTGATGGCTGGTAGCTGGAGCTTCTGACTGTAATAGTTAGGTCGGTCTAGTAACTCAGGGAGTCTGGTTACAAAAATTGGACAACTATTTACAGCATGACGGTTATTTTCCCACCAGGAGAAGCGTTCACCCAATTGGCTGTTATACCAGTACCGACAAATTCTCAACCATTCGTTAAGAATTAGTTTCTGACTTGATTTCGGCTCTAGTCGGTACTGGTAGGTTACTTTCATCCTATTAGCTAAATGGGTGTTATGATTTAAGCATACACTAATCATACCATAATATTCTTTCAAGAATAATGAAAAATGATTTTGTATCCAAAGGTCGGTCAGTGAGTGATTTAAAAGCTCACTTAGTTTTGACGACAAAGTATAGACGCAAAGCCTTTACTCTAGAAATGTTAAAACGACTGGAGGATATCTTGGTTGACTTGCTCGAAAAATGGGATTGCAAGCTAGTAGAATTCAACGGAGAAGAGGATCATGTCCACCTACTATTTCAGTACCACCCAGATTTGCAGCTTAGTAAACTTGTAAACAACATTAAATCTGTTACCTCCCGCAGGTTACGCCAAGAATATGCCGAGCATCTAGAAAAGTTTTTCTGGAAAGATGTATTTTGGAACGGATCTTATTTTGTAGCTAGCTGCGGCGGAGTGACAATCTCAAAGCTCAAAGAATATATTGAGAATCAAAATAGCCCAGAATGAATATGGGTCAATGGCTCGACATAGCAATTAATTGTTTTGGCTACGCCAAAAAGCATTAATTACTATCTCTCTCCACTCCCGCGCATTCATCTCACACCCCTAAGAGTGGGTGTGAGGCTTCTGCTGATCTA
>CAVYXS010000273.1:0-7811 GCA_963772205.1 uncultured cyanobacterium | reverse complement strand
TCTCAATTATCCCCTAGTTGCCGACATTACAAAAGAAATTAGCGCGGCTTACAACGTTCTTGATCCAGCAGCAGGTATTGCCTTACGCGGTCGTGTTCATCATCGATAAAGATGGTATTATCCAGCACGCCACCATCAACAACCTCGCTTTTGGTCGCAGCGTCGATGAAACCCTGCGGACATTGCAAGCAATTGAGCATGTTCAGTCTCACCCCGACGAAGTTTGCCCCGCAGGTTGGCAGCCCGGAGATAAGACAATGAATCCCGATCCAAAGCAGTCGAAAGTTTACTTCGATGCTCTCTAGATTTCGATAGTTGGAAAACTCCAATCAACTGCGTTGGAGTTGAAGCAACATAAATAATCAGCACAGATAAATACAGATACAGATGAATCAGTATCAGCTTCAGTATTTATCTGTGTTTTTTTATTATGATAGTAATTTAGGATCTACTCTCCGCGCACATTAATAATCGTAGAGTGCGTGACGCTTGGATAAATATTGTACGCAATTACAGAACTTATGGCGTCACGCACCATTCTTTAAATGTGACATGTAAGTAAGTCCTGTATTGGAATAATCAAAGATAAAAATATGCTAACTTCAACAGATTTTACTGGCTTATTTAATCAGCGCTTTTTCCGCAATTTTTTACCAGTTCCGGCTACAAGTTATTTTCGATTAGAAATCGGGACACCAGATTTTCAATTACCAGATATTACTAACGGTACTTTAGTAAAATTATCCAATTATCGAGGTAAGCAGCCAGTATTACTTGCCTTTACTCGGATATTTACTGAAAAGCAATATTGTCCCTTTTGCTTTCCTCACATCAAAGCCTTGAATGAGAATTATGAACAATTTAAAAATCGCGGAATCGAAGTTTTAATGATTACTAGTACCGACGAAAAACAGAGTCAAATAGTTGTGAAAAATTTAGGCTTACAAATGCCCCTGTTGAGTGACCCCAGTTGTTATGTTTTTCGTAGATATCGCGTGGGGCAAGCATTAGGAGCGCCTTTACCAGCACAGTTTGTATTAGATAAAGAAGGAAAACTGCGTTATAGTCATTTATTTTCTTTTTTGGATTATAACGCCAGTGTGGAGACATTATTAGAACAATTTAAGCTCTAAAGGTTATGTCAACAATTTTAGTAAAATTTAAGATGCGTAGGGTGCGTTAGCGACAGCGTAACGCACCATCATCAAGGATTTGGTGCTTTATATCATGTCCACCTAATTAGTTATAATTCCCGCATCTGTGCAAAAACTGGGAAACTCTCTTTCCCCCAGCTAAGTGCCCCCTGCCCCCCTGCCATCTTCATGATAAGTCTTTAACCGGACACGATATTACGCATTTCTACGATACCTAATTTTGTTCAAAAATCAAATAGGAGTCCTATATTTAGGAATATCTAACCTAATCTTATAAGATTTAAGTCAAGGAGGTTTTATGCAAGGAGTTAATTCTAATTTGAATTTAAAAGCTGTTTATGAAATTGATGATAATCTATTGACGATACTGACTTTTCACGGTATGTGGAAAAGGTCATTTTGATGGTTTCCCAAGCCCTGATTTCTCCGTTAGCTATTTTCATTAACTTAGATTTATTGAGAATTAGCCTGTGGAAAAAGCCACGCTTTTTGGGAGCTTGAGGACTTCCCGTGAAAAGTCAGATTGACGATAGCGCTAACAAAATTTTATCATGCTGACACTTTATCATACGCCAATTTCTCCGAACTCACGCCGCGTCTGGATTACATTGCTGGAAAAAGGACTTGAGTTTGAATTAGTAGAAATTAAACTGAATGGAGAGCAGTTTAACCCAGAATTTCTCGCTATTAACCCGTTCCACCATATTCCAGTATTGGTAGATGATGGCTTTAACGTAGTGGAATCATTGGCAATTTTGGACTATTTAGAGGCAAAATATCCCAAACCTGCTATGTTACCTACAGACGCAAAAGATTTGGCGATCGTGCGGATGGTGGAACTGCTAACTGTTAATGAACTTTTGCCTGCAACTACAACATTTTTACCTCAAATGCTAGGCTTACCTGGAGGAGATACAGAAAAAATTGAGCAGGCAAAGCAGAAAGTTTCCACAGTGCTAAAGTTTTTTGAGAATCTACTCGATCATCGCCCTTATTTTGGTAGTCAAAACCTAACTCTGGCTGAACCTGTTGCGGGAACTGTAGTAAGTGTACTGCCAATGGTGGGCTTGTCCTTAAGTGACTATCCAAAACTGAGTGCTTGGTGCGATAGATTAGTTAGGCGTCCGGCGTGGGAAACTACTAAAATTACCCCAGAAATACTGGCAGCGTTTAAATCTGTAATCCAAGCTCGACTAGCACAGAATCAACGCCACTAAAGTATAAAAATATGTTCGCGCACAAGACGCCAATTTGTCTATGCGCGAAAAAAGATTTATAATTTAACTTGATCCAAATGACTGCGGGGATTGTAAGTACGTATAGCCCGGATTTTTTCATAATATTCCCGCTCTTGTTGACTGAGATCTTTAGGTGGAATGATCGCCACCTTGACCAACTGATCACCACGTCCACCCTTAGCGACAGGCCAACCTTTGCCCCGTAACCGCAGGGATTGACCAGAACGTACCCCTGCAGGTAGCTTAACATTAACCGAACCATCGGGAGTAGGTACATCAATAGAAGCGCCTAAAGTAGCTTCATCAGGCGTTATCGGTAGTTCACAGACAAGATTATCGCCTTCAATCTGAAAAAACGAGTGAGCTTGTAGTTCCACTTTTAAGTATAAATCTCCCCGCTGTTGGGTCATAGGGTTTAATTGACCTTTACCCCGGATACGCAAACGAGTGCCAGATTTAGCACCAGCAGGGATGCGGACATCAATTGTTTCATTCCCTAAGCTAAACCGCTTTTGCACGCCACCAAACGCTTCTGCAAAATTTAGAGAGATTACCGCTTCAGTATCCTGTCCACCACCAGCACCCGTACTTATATCTTGAAAGCCATAATCATTAAAACCACCAGAACTACCTGGTCTACCTGTGGAAGTACTATAAGAGTTAGATTGACGCCCACCGCGAGGGCTACCACCACCAAAACGCCCTAATAATTCATTAACAAAATCATCGAAACTACCGTACTGACTAAAATCAAAGCCGCCCATATCGGCACCACCACCAGAGGGGAAGCCTTGACCCACCTGTTTCCAGTATTGACCAAATTGGTCATATTTTTTGCGTTTGTCTGCATCTGACAACACCTCGTATGCTTCATTAACTTCTTTAAAGCTAGCCTCCGCATTTTTATTACCAGGGTTAACATCGGGGTGATATTTGCGGGCTAGTTTCCGAAAAGCTTGTTTAATCTCTTCGGGACTTGCAGTCTTAGCGACTCCCAAAATTGCGTAATAGTCTTTAAAGTCAGTTGCAGCCATCTACTAGCCTCCTTGATAAATTCCTGTTATGTTCTTTTATAAGATGTAAGATCTGCTCTTTGCCAGATATAATTTCCAGCAAAAAGAGTCTGATTTTAAATTAACAAACATTACAGATAATCAAGTGCGGTTCTCGCTCACTGCACAAGGGAAAATTCCGTACTCTCGCCATCGAGGAAAGCGGATGAGGTAGTCTAGTCCTTCTGACAAGCCAGGAGGCGCATCCTGTAGTTGGCGATGCATTCGCAAAATAATTTCTTTAGGAACCTGACGCAGGCGTTTTTGATTGCGAGCCAAACAGAGCCAAACTGGGGTATCCATCCAAATCCCCGTAATGTTAGTAAAACCTAAATCGCGGACTATGGCAATTACCTCCAGGCGATCGCGTCGCCGGGCATTAGTTGCATCATAAATTACCGTCTGACCAGCTGCAATAGCTTGCTGCCATTGTCGCTGAATTTCACTCCATATCAGCAGCCATGAGCCTTGAATCGCCTCATTTCCAAATAATTGCCCCCTAATCGCATCTGTAGAAATCAGCTGCATTTGGGGGCATTCTGCTAGCAATTGCTTTGCCAAAGTTGATTTACCACTACCAGGAACACCGATGAGTAACAACAGTGCTGAGTCAGGAGTGCTGAGTGCTGAGTAGATAAGAGAAACTTCAGAGCTTGTACTCATAAACTTAGCACTCAGCACTTTTAAATCACAGTTCCGTCGGGAATTATCGCATTTTTCAGGACAACGACAATGCCACTACGGATGTAGAAGCCCTGATTTTCCCGTTCGGCTTCTTGCACGTTATCTTTGTTGATAATTTTGACATCGTGACCGATCCGGGCATTTTTATCGATGATGGCACGACGAATGATGCTATCTGTGCCCACACCCACAGGAACTTCACCTTTTTCTAAGCTGCATAGACGTTCCACAGAAGCTTGGTAAAAGTCAGAACCCATAATTAGAGTATCTTCGATAATACTACCAGTTTCAATCCGCGATCGCACTCCTAAAACTGAATGTTCAATCCGGCAGTTTTTCAAAATGCAACCTTCGCCTATCATAGATTGTTTAATTTGGCAATCTAGTAATTTACTCGGAGGCAAATAACGGGCACGAGTATAAATAGGTGCTTTTTCGTCATAGAAACTAAAGGGCGGCAGAGGTTGTTCAGTCAGCGCTAAATTAGCTTCATAAAAGGATTCTATTGTACCAATATCTTCCCAATAGTCGTCAAATAGGAACGCTTGGACGTTGTAATCTTTTGCAGCATCAGGAATAATTTCTTTGCCAAAATCAGTCCGTTCTAAAGATTCTTTCAGCAACTTGATCAAAACTTCTTTTTTAAAGACGTAAATCCCCATCGAGGCGATGTAAGGCTGGAGCTTGGCTTGTTCTGCGGTCAATCCTAGGATGGTAGTATCAACCTGCATATTAGTCAAAGCTTCGCCTTTGGGCTTTTCACTAAAGTCTATTACCCTACCAGAATTATCAATTTTCATCAAACCAAAGTCCGAAGCCCGGCGATCGTCCATAGGAATGACTGAGAGTGTAATATCAGCATTAGTGTCCCGATGGCGCTGGACAAACTGGCGGTAATCCATGCGGTAGAGATGATCGCCTGAGAGGATCAAAAATTCATTAGCATCCCATTCTTCCAATAGCCACAGGTACTGACGCACAGCATCAGCTGTACCTTGGAACCAGTTGGGGTTTTCTGGGGTTTGCTGTGCAGCTAGCACTTCCACAAAGCCATCGCTAAAACCACTAAAGTTATAAGCACGGGCAATGTGACGATTCAGAGAAGCTGAGTTGAATTGTGTTAGAACGTAGATTTTAAATATTTCAGAATTAATGCAGTTACTGACAGGGATATCGATTAAGCGGTATTTTCCCGCCACTGGTACTGCTGGTTTGGCGCGTAGTTTAGTGAGCGGATAAAGTCGAGTACCCGCGCCACCGCCAAGAATGATTGCTAAAACTTTTTTCACAAGATGTCTCCCAGCTGCCTTTCAACTCTCATCTACAGTTTATGATTGTCTGCCGCGTCAGGTAAGGGGGGATCAAAGATTCTCGTCTGTTAAGTTCACAGAATGCTGTTAGTGATGAATTGTATTACATATAACAAAAACTTTGATTTTTTGTAGTAATTCATACATAGTATCTGGCGCGATCGCTACATAGTCATCACAGCTACTCACTCTATAAACCTGAGATTATCTTCATAAAACGTTATTTTCTTGTATGTACTAAATCCTGGCTTTTGTTCAGTATTTATACGTAATAAAGAAAATAATTATGAAATTATCCCGGCTAAAATTTGCCAAAATTTTGCCGACGGTACGACTGCAAACTAAACCTCGTCCATTTTGAAACCTGGAGTAGTGCGGGCATCTTGCCCGCTACTACTACTGTGTCAAGTTAGTTTTGAGGGTTTCGTAGTCAGGACTTTAGTCCTGATTTTATCAGCATTCTTCGTGCTGACTACGGAATTATTTACCCATCAATTTCAAGTTGCTCGCTACTACCTCCAGGGAGCAAGATGCTCCCACTACGTATGAAAAACTATGGTTCTCAAAATAGATGCGGAATAGCTTATCACGTGCTTTACTAAAAATTCATCAAGTTCTTCGGGTTAGATGTTATCGAGAAAAATAAGTATAAATGCATTTTGTAGCATAAAAAAATACGATTACCATATAAATGTATTTAGATTGAAGTAAGTGCTCATGCTCCACAATATCTTGCTGATCATTCATCACTGGCTGGGCAACTGGTGGGCTTTCGGCGGACTATTCTTACTTACCGGATTTGTTTTCGGCTACCTCGTGCCCCGCGCCAAGGCGCCGATATTCGCGAATGTTACGACTGATTTGCCGAAGCGTGTCCTGGACGAATATATGATGACGTGGAGCGCAAAGGACGCAGACCGCTTCTTCCAGGAGATCGGATCTGGGGGGCGTGAAGCATATCAGCTATTCTATCGGCGAATCGACTTCTGGTTCCCTGGCCTTGTCATCAGTCTGCTATACGTGAGTTTCCTTGCGCTTGCTTTTCCGCCTACTTCCGCTTTCGCCTGGGTCAGTATCCTGGGACTAGCAGGCTGGCCCTTCGACCTTGCCGAGAACCTGAACCATTACAGAATGGCGAGTAGCTATCCGCAGTTGACGAGCCCTGCGCTTGTCGTCGGGCCGATTTTCACGCTGATGAAATGGATACTCGCGGTTACGCTTCCGCTGGTTGGAATTGCCGGGTTTGTAGCGCGCGCCCTCTAGCTAGTTAGTAGGGTGCGTCAGTAGGAATAATTTCTTGGTGTAGCGAGGTTTTGTCGCACTGACGCACCCTACATTTTGGATATTTTTTTTATCTGGAAGTCCCTTACTAAAAATTTATCAAGTTCTTTGGGTTAGATGTTATCGAGAAAAATAAGTATAAATGCATTTTGTAATAGAAAAAAATACATTAATCTCGTAGGGGCACGGCATTGCCGTGCCCCTACCCCGTGGTATATTGACCTGAAAATATCTCTGATATCATGTCCGCCTAATTAGTTATAATTCCCGCATCTGTGCAAAAACTGGGAAACTCTCTTTCCCCCAGCTAAGTGCCCCCTGCCCCCCTGCCGTCTTCATGATAAGTCTTTAACCGGACACGATATGACCGCTGAAAAATTATATAGCATTTATCGACAAGGGTGAGGTACATCGGTAAGGGCACGGCACTGCCGTGCCCCTACACAGGGTGATATGATTTTGTACTTCATTTGAATGGGAAGTGCTATCAACAATAGCCCAGCAATACCAATACCTAATAAAAAATAAAGTCAATTATGAAGTAATGTTACAAAACTTGGAAAAATATTTAGAAATTGACCGCACGTCAAACATAGCTTTAACGTAGAACCTATAGGAAAGTCTTGGAGGCAAATATGATTAGCAGAAATAATTTTCAAAACTATCGGTTTGTCTGTACTTTAACTTTTGGTGATATCTACGGTCAAATAATTGTTTGGTTAATCACAATTGTAGTCAGTTTGGCATCAGCCTTGGCGTTGATGGGAGCCAGACGACCAGTGTATGCTTTAGTTACCGTGGGGCTTGTCGTTCTGCTCTCGTTGCCTTTCTTGTTGTTTGCGTTTGTGACTACGTTGTTAAATCACATTGAAGTCACGGGTTGTAGAACCAGGAACCAAAACTGAACCTATACCCGGTAATGTTTCTGAACAAAGACCTATACAAGCAACCAGTTGAGAGTTGAGATTATAGTAGGGTGCATTATGGGGGAACGCCTAACGCACCGCCAATGACAGAAGGTGCGTACCCTCCGGGTACACACCCTACGAAATATGGGATAATTTGATTTTTTGGTATTACCTCATTAAAAAT
>CAVYXS010000272.1:0-14429 GCA_963772205.1 uncultured cyanobacterium | reverse complement strand
TGCGCTGATTAACTGGGAACAAAACCAAGTAGTAGTGATTGATCAAGGCAGTGTTAATGGTATATCTGTCAACGGTCAACGTCAAACGCGCAGTGTTTTGGCTAATGGCGATACGTTGCAAATGGGGCATTATATAATGACGGTGACTTTTGGTGTCAATGCACCTGCACCACCGCCTAGTCCCATTTCTGCGATTCATTTTAACCCCAATACCAACTTACCAGACCCCAGCATACCAGTCGCTCGACCCATAACACCCTTGGGAAGTAATTTCCCGCCACCAGCGTTTAGGGCGCAACAAGTCCCTGTACAAGAGCTTCATGCTACAGGTTTGCCGGTAGATGAACGTGATTATCTCGCAATTGGGGCTGGACTAGGTAGTTTTATTTGGATTGATTTGCTACGAATTTGTGGTGTCCGTGCTGATAAAATTTTGGCTTTAGGATTAGAAGCAGCACCCTATGCTCGTTATAAACGCCTTTGTCTCAATTCCCAAATTCCTTTATATGAAAGACTAAATCTAATTCTGACTCCTGTCCTGATAATATTTGGGGCTGGCCTAGTTATGCTTTAAGGGAATCTTGGCATGATTTTACCAAAGGTCATCTGAATACAGCATTCAAATATTTATGGCAGGTATTTGCTGAACCTACCTTAGCAGAAACTTATACACCACGTGCGGGTAATGTCTTTGATTCTATAGATAGCGAAGCCAAGCGGATTGGCTGGGAGCAAATTTATCGCTATGGGCGAGTTAGGGGAATTCGCAAAACTGATGATGGTCGATATTGTGTCGCCTATTCTCGCGGTCCTGGAAATTATGCTTTTCTAGTTACTCGTTATTTACATTTAGCTACTGGGTATCCAGCAATTCAGTTTCTGCCAGATTTGCAAGCTTATAGAGAAAAATATCAAGATTTTAAGTCTGTCGTCAATGCCTATGAAGAACACGATCATGTTTATCAGCAACTAGAGCGACAGGGTGGTACTGTGTTGATTCGCGGACGGGGGATTGTGGCTTCCCGAATTGTGCAACGAATTTTTGAAGCGAGAAAGAAAAATCGCGATATTACAGTATTGCATTTAATGCGATCGCCTAAACCCCAAGGCAACACATTCCAAAAAGTCACCCGTCTAGTTAAAAATCATTACGAGTTTCAACCATTTAACTGGCCGAAAGCTTGTTGGGGCGGCGAACTCAGAGTAATGTTAGAAAAAGCGACTCCTGAAGAACGCAAAAGCTTACTCGCAGACTGGGGCGGTACTACCACCGCCGATCGTCAAGATTGGCAGCAAATTACTGAACAAGGTTTACGAGAAGGCTGGTATCAAATTACTTTTGGTCAGGTGTTGGGTGTAGAACGGGATGCCCAAAATCGCACTATTACCCATATCCAAGAAAAAGGCTTTGGGGAAATGAAACTAGCCGCTGATTTTATTGTTGACGCCACTGGTTTAGACGCTAAAGTCAATGCCAATCCCCTATTAGAGGATTTGGTGCAACATTACAACCTGCCGTTAAATCACCTGGGACGGTTGGTGGTAGCGAATAATTTTGAGTTAGTAGAAATGCGTAGTGGCAGAGGTCAAATGTATGCCGCTGGAGCAATCACCTTGGGTGGCCCCTATGCAGCTGTAGATAGTTTCCTCGGTTTGCAGTACGCCGCCTTAGTCGCCGTTGATGGACTCGCCAGCGCCCATGCGCCTGGAGTACATCGTTTAAATGTCCTCAGTTCCTTAGGACAGTGGTTTAAGTGGGTATTCAATCAATCTCCTTCGTAGTCAGGACTTTAGTCCTCTCTTGAGGACTGAAGTCCTCACTACTTGGTCATAACTGACAACTGAGAGCGATTAATGGTATAGAAATGTATAGAAACTTGTAAAAATATAAAATATAGTCTTTTAAATGCAAACATTTCTACCTCCTTCCTCAATGCAGCTGTCTGTAGCACCAAACCAATGTCAGCCTTTGAAGATTGTCGCTCTGGGGGATAGCTTAATTTATGGATTTGGCGATCCCGAAAAAGGAGGCTGGGTTGAGCAACTGCGGCGTTCTTGGATGTTACCGGATAGTGCCGGTCATATCCTTTATAATTTGGGAGTGCGGGGCGATCGCACTCAACAAGTAGCACAAAGGCTAGAAGTAGAATTTCGTCATCGGGGTGAACTGCGAAATCGTGTTCCCGATTTGATTATTTTGTCAGTAGGGGTAAATGATTCAGCCCGGTTATCTCGTCCTAATGGTCGAAATCACACCGATTTTGATATTTTTGAATCACAAATTGCAGCATTACTAGACCAAGCACAGCAACTCTGTCCTGTGCTATTTGTAGGTATGGCGCCAGTTGATGAAGCTAAAATGCCATTCCTCGATTGCTTCTACTTCAATCATGCTGATCAGCGCAGTTACAAAGAAGCTACACGCATTGCTTGTAGTAAAAGATTAATTCCCTATCTAGATATTTTTGAGCAATGGATGGCGCGGGGTGAGAATTGGAGGCAAAAACGCATCAGCGAAGATGGTCTTCATCCCAACACACTAGGCTATCAAGCCTTGTTAGAAGATGTCATCAATTGGGAAGCCCTCGCTAAATATCATAACAGATTTGGATTTTAGATTTTGGGTGCTGCACAAACAAGCGATATAGCAGTTGTCAGTTGAATGAAGTACAAGAACCCCACCCCCAACCCCCTCCCCGCTAGCGAGGAGCTTGCTCTGATATACCTGATTAGACAGGGAAACGCTATATATTTTGAATTTCAAAGTCTCTCTCCTCAAAGGAGAGAGAAATAGAAGTGAGGTTTTCCAGATATCATAAAAAGTCAGATCAATTCCCCACTCTTTACTTATGACTCCAACTTTATTTGGTCGCTGGCAAACTCGATTATTATTACTTGCAACGGTGGGCGTATTAGTATCCTTACCTTTTGCAGCTGGTATAATTGGCTCTGGTGCTAACTCGGTTTATTTCTGGATACTTGGCTATGTCGCTATCTTTGGCTTAGGCTGGGATGTCGTTTATGACAAACTCCAAAAATATCGCTGGGATAGAGACTGGCCAGCCGTTTTTCAACTGGGTGCTGGTATCTGGGAATTAATATTTGTTTTCTGTGGGGTAAAACTTTTTGGTTTTTTACCAATACCTCTACCAAAAGAGGAACTATTACTAGGAGCTTTTCTGCTGCACTATAGCGTTGTGTGGCTAGCAGTTTTTATTACATCCCAAAGTCTGATGCGGATTATCTTTCCCCGCTGGCGTTTTCGGGGTGGGGAATGGCTGTAACAAATCACAAATCCCCACCCTCACTGTACTATTTTTGTCTGGCATCAATTTGATGATTCCAGCCAGACTAATTTTTCAGTGGTATCGAAAATTAACTCATCAGCCCAGGTTTGAATGAATAGGTTATTTTTACTGACTATTATATTTTTAGCTACTTGCCAGCCATCTAAGGTAAATATTAATAAATCCTGCTGAACAGTATCAACATTCCTATCTACTTGATGTCGCCAAGTCTTCCATAATAGTCTGGCTTCTGTGTAATTTATCTTGTAGCCAGTGGGGACTGGATAGTAATCATATCTCATCAGACCCCGCTCTATTTTGCCAGTGGAAATAAAACTATTTTCTAACAGTATCTCATTGATTAATTCCGAATAGTTAGATTCTGGTCTGACAAAAATCGATTGAATATTACCATTCAGTTTTATCGTAGCTAACAAGTTGCCATACTTAGTCAATAACTGTGCCATATCAGCAGCAGTCTCTATGCGTAAAGACTGGTTGGCTGCAAATGTGAGTTTACCTTGTACGAATTGTTTTATCAGTGTGGTGTTATCAAGCTTATTCATAGTGCATTCCTGGTTGATTCGCTATCCCCCATCAAATGTGATGAGGATGACTAAGTATTGTTAATTCAGTGTTTCTAATTACTTTTTCATTACTCTGTGTGGTTATCCGGATAAGTTGTGTGACAAATTTTGAGAATTTTCTAGCAAATGTGCTGAAGTATACTTAGCTATTTCTTGTGCCTATTGAACCAAAAAACTAAAAAACCCGTATAGGAGCATTACTGCCTAATCAGCAGCATTTTTTGTGCGTATCTATACTGTGTAAATATTTTTATAAATGTATAAAAACAAGCAAAAAATACAGCCCAATAGACTCATAAGAGCATGGCACTGTTCCCTACTGGAGTTTAGACTAAGCAGCACAAAATGACCCAGTAGTACCTGAGTTCAGAAAAAACAAACCTTAAACACAAAATCCTTGTTATTAAGCAGATTTTTCTAGCTTTTTACGTGGTTTAGGCGTAGTATTTTTGACTATGGGATAGCGAATTCTACGCTGTCGTTGTTTTCCTACTTTCCAGCCTGGAGACTTTCCGCGAGGTTTGGGCGAATCGGCAGGAGTACCAATAGCCTCTAAAACTAAACCCATAGATTGAGCAACCCTTCCAGGCGTTAGCTCGTCCATAGATTTTTGCCTTGGCGTTAGCCTCTCCCTTTGGGAGAAGGCAAAGGGTTGTCAGCTACAATATCACGAGCTAACCACAATTCCCAAGTAATCATTGGCATTAAGTCGCTCCATCGCTCACATTGCTTGGGAGTACTTAGTTTCGGAAGAGTCCAATGCAAACGTTGCTTTAAAAAACGATACCAATGGTCAACAGTAAAACGACGCAAGTAAAGGCGCCAAACCTCCGACAACAGAGGCATTTCTTCTCCGACCCAAGCTAACCACAAAGGTTTAGAGACCCTTAGATTGCCTTTCTCATCAAGACGTTCAACCCGTATCAATGACATCGGGCGTGTAGCTGTTTTACGGAAGTGTAAGTTCTCCCATAAGCGAACCCTTACTCGTCCAAGCTTTGAATCATTTACCTCGAAAATTTGAGATGCTTCATTCCACGAATCCGGTTCATTCAGTTTAAATTTGTTACCATGCTTTCTTGGACGCCCCTTGCCAGAGTATTCTTACGGTGCCGTCCACAAACAAAGGTTTGAGCGCAAGCGTACAAGTATATCAGCTGGAATATCAACTGTTTTTGAAATAAAAGGGGCACATCCATACTCGCTATCCCATACAGAAATAGGTCTGATTGGTAAATATTTACACACTTGTTGTAATTGCCAAACAGCCTTGTTAATTGGGTTTTCATAGCTGGTTATTCGCTCATGCCTCAAGGGTAATGCCCAGCTACCTGAATCCTCTGGCACCAAAACGATTGTACTAAGCTGTTGCGTATTTAATTTGTATATTGGACGCGGGCAAGATGCCCGCACTACAATAATTTTGCGTTTTCATGTTATACAATTTAGCTGCACATCAGCTTATATCCAAGTCCTGTTGTAATTGGTTTATTTCCTGATACCGTAGCGACGCTATGCTCGATTGTCCTTTCTTGAAGGGTCACTGCGTCCGGACGAGACCATGCAGTATGGTCTCCTGCGAGCAATGGACGCTTTTCGGTTGGCATTCGCTCAATATATAACTGCATTAATTTGTTTCGGTTTGGTCTACTATCTTGTAACGCCTCGTAGATGCTAGACCACTTACGCCTGAAAAACGGTGATAGAGAAAAATCTGCCAAACTGTAAGCGTTGCGTGTTGTTAATATTGCATCTGTTAGTTCAAATGTTGCATCATGTGCTTTACCCAAATGTTTATAGGCAGCTTGACGGAATTCTCTAAGTTTGTCAGATTTCATATTGGCAGGATGAGATTTGGTGGTTCTTATCTCAGCATCTGCTAAAAGGGGGTCTGTGTTCAATCAGACCCTTTATTTTTTCCTTTGCGTTCGACGATTTAGTCTAAACTCCAGTTATTGCACCTGATTGAGAATTCCAGTCTCATCCAGAGTCGGTAAAAAATCTGACCTTATAACCCAAGATGTCTGATTTTACTCTTTTTGTCGAGAAAAATCCTCCGTAAAAACCCCTTTGTGACAGTTAGGGTGCGGAATATGGGTTGTATCTCAGGAGACACCAACGAGAAATCCTTAAGATGCACCACACTCAATTTCCATTCATGGGAATAATGCCCAGTTTACAAGACTTTGAGCCTTAACTGAACCGTATTGTGTTGTAGGCGATCGCTTGTGCCAGTTGCGTAAGTCCTGAATTATTGATATATTAGTTATTTACTGGTATAAATTTTGCGGTATATTTTCTAATTTAATTTACGGTATATTTATGTAATCTAGTGCTATTCTTTACTAAAAAATTAAGGAGTCTCTCTTGTATGGATTTAGTTCAGGGTTTTCTGTACGTCACAAAAGACCAAAAGTGGACAAATAAAATGCTCATTGGTGCATTGATTACTTCCGTACCCCTTTCAGGAGCCATTACTAACGGCTATCAGTTGGAAACAATCCGAAACTTACTCAAGGGTGAGGTTTATCCGATGCCTGAGTGGGAAGGAATAGACAAACTTTTCGGAAATGGTCTTCGATTATATTTAGGTGTTTCGATATTTTATATTCCAGGTATAATCCTTGGGTTTATTGGATGGTTTTCTGGTTTGAGCAAATTATTGTC
Source organism: uncultured cyanobacterium (assembly GCA_963772205.1). Lineage (GTDB taxonomy): Bacteria > Cyanobacteriota > Cyanobacteriia > Cyanobacteriales > Nostocaceae > Gloeotrichia. The sequence continues at coordinate 7,888 of CAVYXS010000272.1, read as the reverse complement.
GTTAGTATTTTACGCTAGCGATACTGATACACAGAGGAAAGTGAGTATGGCAGTGCATATTGTCAAAATAATTGTTCCTGCTTTACTATCGTCGCTCATGCTGGTTTTACCAATAATTTTCCTGATGGTTCCCGCAATGGCATTACGTTGTGCGAAAACAAACTCATTTATGAAAACAATAAATATCTTTGCCAGCCTGAAATTTATCTTGCGAAATTTAGGTGACTACGTGTTAGGTATAATCGCTGTATCAGTGATGTTATTTTTGTTTTCTTTGCTTGCGTCAGCAGTTGCAGGCATTACGTTTTTTGTTGTTGGCTTGGGTGGGTGGGTTGTGCTATCGCTGGGACGTTTTTGGGGGCGAATGATGTGGGCATATTATTTAGCACAAATGGAGTTAAAGAATAAAGCAAGTCTAAGAAGTGATTCGTAAACTCATAATTTTTTGACCTTGGAAATAGAGAAACATATCCTTATGGCATCAAATACACAAAAATCACAAAAAAGAAATCGGATTGAAATGATTGGCAGTGCAGCAGCAAATACCTTTACGAATGCAGCAGCAGTAGCCTTCCTTGCCAATCCTGCCTTAGCGGTTAACCCTGCTAATATTCCTGCTCCGCAAGCTCGCACCACCTCATTGAAGCTGGTAGCCAGTAATCCTATTTCCTATGTGCCTAAGCCTAAGCCTCATACACCGCAGGGTGATGCGAGTAAATACCAGATTGTGGCGAAAAAGGGAGATACGCTGGGAGAAGTAACCCTTCAGGGAACCCCACGCATTTCGGGCATAGATAATAACGGCAATGTATTATACGGAGCGACCACGGCTAATGGGTGGTTTGCCTATTTCCGCAATCGTGAGGTACTATGGCACTCCTATCAGGAGATAGACGGGTTTAAGACTGGCAGTGGTGATTTTTCCAATGCAGTGATTACCCCCGAAGGCGATACCTATATTGTTTTGGGCGGGACAAATGAGCAGAGTGGCAAGGCAGGCTATATCGTATTACGCAATGGACAGGTAGCGTTTGATTCTACCAAAGAAGTGCCAGGAGTGATAGACATCATCAGCTTTCAGAATAACCGTGGACTTACCTACCACAACAGCACGGGACAGATAGCATTTCGTTATTCCTACCAAGAGCCTGGTCAGCCGTGGCAGTCAGGCGAAAAGATGCTGGGGACATCGCCGCTGTTTAACAAATATACAGGTGCAAACCATTTTCATGTCCCGCCAGATCATAGTGGTTTCCATGCCTACGACCCTATAGAAAGCCAGAACGGGAAACATGCAGCGTTTTATGGCTATGATGAAGCGGGGACTTTCTTGGCGACTATGGGCGGAAGGGCGAAGCTCAAAAACACTTGCAGTCCTTCTATTTATACCTTTTATATTAATGGTATCAACACAACAGAAGACCAATATAAAACGGATTTGAAAAATTTAATTAAAGAAAAATTACTAAATAATTTAGTTGATGGAAATACTGGGCAAATATCAGTGCCAATGGAAACATATGATATTACTTCTGGTCTTTTGACAGATATAAACCAGGCTAATAAACAACAATCTTACAATATAGACAAAAAAGGACAAGCACTTATATCAAGAGTAGTTGATAAAATCAAATTACTTGACAAAGAGGAAGCCTCAAATATACAAAATTGTCCCGCAAAATTTTTGCTAATAGGTCATTCTAGAGGAACACTTTTTATTAGAGATATAGCAAATCTTCTGCCAGATGAAATTGCGAAAAAAACTGTATTATTAGCTATTGCTCCAGCTTTTTACATTAGTCAGAAACCCAAAAAAATTAGATATTTTGATTATCTATTACGCAAAGATGATGTTCTCTATGAATATTATATAACTAATTTTCAACCGAATCTTGGAAGTCTTGATCACGAACACCCATATCGAGAAACAATAACATCTCACTCCGTTAGTAATTACCTCGGATCTCCAACTGAAGCTAAATATACAAAAGAGGCAACAGAAGCGTTAAAACTAGCTAGAGAAAAAATCATCAATGAACTTACCTTTGACTCAAGTAAGTAGGCATCACTGTACCCAACCGGGTAAATTGTACGCTAAGACTGAACCTAAGATGGGATAAGCTTTTCAGCAATCACTTTTTCATGTAAAATAGGTGAGAAAACTATGGTTATGGTGCTAGTTTTAATCTAGTTTGAATGAAAAATCGTCGTTTCAGACACTCGAAATTTTCTTAGCGTACAAAAAACCTTTTCTGGCACGGTGATGCCTATAAAGTAGCCGATTAGAACGCACACGCATTAATTTATCAGCAGCAATGTCGGCAGTTTGTTTCACAAAACTCGCACAGCCATATTCTGCATCCCACAAGCAATGGGGCGTGTTGGTAAATTTTCACACACTAGTTTTAGTTGTGCCGCAGCTTTTGCAATCGGGTTTTCAAAACTGTTGATGCGCTCATGTAATAACGGTAATGCCCAACTACCCTCTGTTTCTGGAATTATTGCTATGGTGCTGTAGCCTTGCCCTATTGTTACAGGTTTTGCACCTGACATTGGATGGGCTTGATGCTCAAAAGTTCGCTCTCTGAGTGTGCATCTGGTCTTGCCCAAGCCGTATGATCTCCTGCTAAGAGGATTTGTTCTCTTGGAGTCAGTTGTTTTATATACAACTTCATCAGTTCTGTTCGGGGTGGATTTCCGTCTTGTATTGCCTCATATTCACTCGACCACTGCCGTCGAAATACAGGAGATACTGATAGTTCTGCAAATGAATAGACACTACGTGTTACTAGCACTGCATCCATCAAGTCAAATAAGGCATCTTTGGCCTTACCGAGAATAGTGTACACACCTGTGCGAAATTGTTTAAGCTTTTCTAATGTCATGGTCAAGCTGTTAAAATTTTCCCTTTTATCAGCATTGACCAATTTGCGATCAGTTCAACATAGCTGACCGCCTTTTCTTTTCAGTGACTTTTCACCTGACCAGATATGTCAATTTTTTATCCATACTTTTCTAAGTATTATTTTCTGCTCGCTTATCTTTAGTCTAAACTCCAGTTCCCTACACGCAACGATATAATTTTGTAAGGACTTCCAAATAAAAAAACATCCAAATTTTCCTGTGGGGGAGCCACTGCGTTGGGCGGGTTCCCCGACTTGTACCCCTACGGGGAAGCAAGCTGCGCGTAGCGTCTCCCCTTGGGAGAAGCAAGTGGCGTTGGGCGTCTCGCCCGCCCGTAGCCTTGGGCTGGATGTCCACCCCACAAGATGGAATAATTTATTTCTTGGTAATCCCTAATATCATGTTCGCGTTGGTGCAGATGTCAACATTCACCTAAAATCAAGGAAATTAAATGTCAAACTTTGAACTGGTGATTAAGCTATTTCTGCAAATAACGGTGGTTTTAACAACTTGTCGCATCGTCACCATTCTGGGAAGACGTTATCTAGGACAAACTGGCGTTGTTTGCGAAATGATTGCAGGTGTGATGCTGGGGCCATCACTATTCGGCTTGATAGCACCAGATTTGCAACAATGGCTATTTCCTAAGCTTCCTATCTTGATTTTGGGAGGGGGAAAAATTCCCAACCCATCGATGTCAATTTTATATGCTATCAGCCAAATTGGGTTAGTAATTTATATGTTTTTGATTGGGCTGGAGTTCAATACCAAACTCTTAAGACACCATATTAAAAGTGCAGGATTGCTATCGGCTGCGGGAATCATCACACCATTTATTTTAGGCGCGATCGCATCTTTGGGTTTACATCAAAAAGGCACGTTTTTTCAACCAAATGTGACACTTTGGGCAGCGGCCTTGTATCTAGGTGCATCGATGACAATCACAGCTTTTCCGATGTTAGCTCGCATTATCTACGAACGCGGACTGACAAAAACCCGTTTTGGTACATTAGCCCTCGGTGCGGCTGCCATGGATGATGCAGTTGCTTGGTGTTTACTGGCAATTGTCCTGGCTAGTGTCAAAAATTCGCTGAATATTGCGATTTTAGCGATTGGTGGTGGTATTATCTACGTGATATTTGCCGGATTTGTCGGGCAACCATTACTAAAAATTTTCACGCGGCTGACAAAACGCGATGCCGGTGTCAGCAGAGAAACCCTGACTTTATTGTTGATCAGTTTAATGTTCTGTGCGTGGTTTACTGATGTTACTGGTATCTATGCAATATTTGGCGCCTTTGTATTAGGTGCAGTTATGCCACGTGGGGAATTTGCTGAACAGATTCGTCAACAAACTGAGTTTTTTACCACTTCGTTTTTACTCCCATTTTTCTTTGTATTTTCAGGTCTTAATACTCAAATCGGATTGGTAAATACCCCGGCTTTGTGGGGAATTACAGCCTTAATTTTGATAATTGCTATTTTTGGTAAAGGTATTGCTTGTATGCTGGCCGCAAAATTAGCCGGCGAAAATTGGCGAGAATCAGCCACTATCGGCGCTTTAATGAATGCTCGCGGTTTAATGGAGCTAATTATTCTCAATATCGGTTTAGAGCAAAGTATAATCACCCCAACTTTATTTACTATCATGGTGATTATGGCAATTGTGACTACACTCATGGCATCACCATTGGTTGCTTTTTTATTGCGTGGCACAAGTTATGATCAATCCCCCGCTTAAGGAAAGCAGGGCAAAAAATGGAGTTACTAAGTAGAACGGCGTGAATAATTCAAGGTTTGTAGTGGGGACTTTAGTCCTCTCTTAAGGGCTAGAGCCGCTTATAGCGTTTTTCGGTCTAGTGAGGTATATCAGAGCAAGCTCCTCGCTTGCGGGGAGGGGGTTGGGGGTGGGGTTCTTGTATCTCACTCAACTGAGAGCCGCTTAATACAAGCCAATTAAATTAAATTTTACATTACTTAATGTAGTTTGGTTTTTCTCGCCGACTTACTTAATTAGTTGAGTTGAATTGGATAGGATCAAGTAGGATGCGTCAAATTGGAGAAATGTCTGATGATCACAGATTTTTGACATCTGACGCAGACTACTAATGTACTCCGTCTATTTACGGTTAAGTAATCAATTCATCACAATTCATTTTTAACTACTGTTACTGTAACGTCACCACAATGTACATGACAATCGAACGTGAATCAAACATCGGTGTATCGAAAAAGGTTGACATATTCTAGTGTTTTAAAGAATCATCTTAGGGAAACCAGATAGTCGCTGTCGAGGAAACCAACCATGCACACAATTATTCTCGTTTTGTTTGAGGTGCTGATTGTTATTGGACTTTCACGGCTCGTAGGTCTGGGATTTAAATCCATTAAGCAACCACTGGTAATTGGTGAGATTGTTGCTGGGATTATGCTGGGACCTTCTCTATTTGGTTTGCTGGCGCCTGACCTAGCGGCTGCAGTATTCCCACCTGAGGCTGTGCCATTTCTCAATATTCTATCTCAGGTGGGATTAATATTTTTCATGTTTTTGATTGGGCTAGAGTTAAATCCCAAATACCTGAATGGAAATTTACAAGCAGCTATTCTTACTTCTAACGTCAGCATTATAGTTCCGTTTTCTCTGGCGACGCTGTTATCGTTGCTGCTTTATCCTCTAGTTTCCAATGCTGGTGTTTCTTTTACCGCTTTTGCCCTATTTTTGGGCGCGGCGATGTCGATTACTGCTTTTCCAGTATTGGCGCGAATTATTACCGAAAATAATCTGCAAGGGACACGCTTAGGAACATTAGCGTTAACTTGTGCTGCAGTGGATGATGTGACAGCTTGGTGCATCTTAGCAGTAGCGATCGCTGTGGCTAGGGAAGGTAGCATTGTCAGTGCATTACCCACAGTTGTCGAAAGTTTACTGTACATCGTCTTCATGTTAACAGCGGGGCGTTGGTTGCTCCAACGACTGGCGACTTACCACCAACGCACCGGGCGTCTCAGCCAATTTGTGCTGGCGGGGATTTATATGGGAGTCGTGGCTTCGGCTCTAATTACCGAACTAATTGGGATTCACCTAATTTTTGGCGCATTTTTACTCGGCGCAGCTATGCCCAAAAATGAAGATTTAGTGCGGGAATTAGCGGAAAAAACCGAAGATTTTGTTTTGATATTCCTGCTACCAATATTTTTCGCCTTCAGTGGCTTGCGGACGCAAATTGGCTTACTCAACCGTCCCGAATTGTGGGGATTATGTGCTTTAGTTTTAGGAGTAGCGATCGCAGGTAAATATTGTGGTACTTATGTAGCAGCTCGCGTCAGTGGTATTCAAAAACGGGAAGCCTCAGCCCTGGGTTGGTTAATGAATACTCGCGGTTTAACGGAGCTGATTGTGCTAAATATTGGTCTGGAATTAGGCGTTATTTCGCCCTTACTCTTTACCATGTTGGTAATTATGGCATTGGTCACTACATTTATGACTTCACCAATGCTGGAATGGACATATCCCAAAAAGCTGATCAGATTAGATGTAGTGGAATCAGATTCGGAACAGAAACAGATCCCGACGCTACCGCAGCGGGGGAATTTTCCCCCCATCCTTACCGAATTTTGGTCCCAGTAGCTAATCCCAGCACCCAAAAAGGATTAGTACAATTAGCAGTAGCGATCGCGCTCAATTACCGACAACCCGCCGTAGTTAATCCTCTCAGCCTGATTGAATTTGAAGAAGACTACGCTTTTGAGAGTACCCCCAGTTGAAGCCAACCGATTAATCGCCCAGCGTCGTCAGCAACTAGAAGATTTAATTAATACTCTGGAACCCGCGACAACACGCTCTTATGTCCATCCCATCATTCGCATATCAAGCAATGTCGCCAGAGAAACCGCACAGATTGCCAAAATTAAGCAACTTGATTTAATTTTAGTAGGATGGCACCGCCCAGCTTTTAGTAACAATCGCTTAGGTGGTAGAGTTGGTCAAATTCTCACCACTGCACCAGTGGATGTCGCAGTATTTATTGACCGAGGAGGAGAGCGATTAGAAAGCTTATTAGTTCCCTACTCAGCCAATATTCATGATGATTTAGCACTGATACTAGCTCTGAGACTGCTAATGAATCGGGATACTTGTATGTTGCAGATTTTACAGGTAGTATCAGAAAATCACATCCAGGATGAATTAAGCTATGAGTTGCAAAAGATACTGGGGCAATTACCAAGCAATGTCCGCGATCGCATTCAAATCAACACCATAGAAGCCTCAGAGCCAATCCAAGGCGTAGTCGCAGCCTCAGAAGCAGTAGACCTCACTATCGCTGGTACCAGCCGCGCTTGGGGTATTGAACGTCAAACCTTAGGAAGATACACAGATCAACTAGCCATTCAATGTCGTTCTTCATTGCTGATTACCCGCCGCTACAGCCAAGTTACCTCTCATTTAGCCTCCCTACTTCCTGAAGTTAATACTCAAGAGTCAGCCGTGAAGAACTGAAACTATGAATAATTTAAACTTCAAATCCTTAGGCTTTTATGGTATAGCGATAACTTCAGTTTTACTGTTGTTTAAAACTGTAACTGCCTATGGGGAAACCAATCTTAAAGCTCCTCCTGTAATTAACGGTTCCTATCGTCTCGCCTTGGATCAAAACTTATCCAACTGTCAGCCACCAGAGCCTTTAATCTTAAATATTCAGCAATCAGGCATTTACTTCAATGCCTTTTTATTGCCAGCCAAACTCAACACCAAAACCTCTGCAAGTGATTTAAAAAAACATTCAATCACAGGAATATTGGCAAATCAACAATTGAATTTATCAGGCAACATCGACAGTTCAATGCTTTGTCAAACAGGACTTTCTTCACTTGCTCCTGTTCACTTAGTCACAATTCAGATGAAAATAGTAGATAGAGGTAATCTTACAGGTCAACTAACCTTAAATGGCGTTCCTCAACCTTGGAAATTTACCGCTTTAGCACA
>CAVYXS010000271.1:0-10747 GCA_963772205.1 uncultured cyanobacterium | reverse complement strand
ATTGATCCATATAAACGAAATCACTTATTTAAAGAAAGATTTAGTACTATCTTTTCTGAGATTCCCTGGATTAATGGGAGTTATAACTATCCAAATAAATACTTGTGGTATCAGGGTAAATTAACTGCAGAATCTGGCGAAGAACTTATGTATTTACATTTTATGAATTGGAAATCAAGCAGATACTTACCAAAGCGATATGGAGAGAAATCAGCTTGGGAGTTACTACCTCAAATCATCCATCCTAGTTTGACAGATTTTAATCAAGGTTTTTATATAAGTCATTTAGGATTTATACCTTTTAATAGTGTAGATAATGCTTGGGAAAATTATGCATCTCCTCCTATAAAAGTCTGAGTTGAATGGGGCAATTAGAGATTTAACTGTGTAGGGTAGGTTGTTGAAGAATATTAATTTTTGTTGTCGGAGGTAGAATAAATTATGACAATTAAGAATTTTGTAGTCACAGGAGAACAGATATTTCTTGACAGGCATCAATTTCTTTTTCAAGCGTTATCTAAATATGTAGATAATATTAAGTTGCTCCCCAGAAATGATGAGTGGTATGAAAGCAAATTTCCTAAAATGGCAATCAAAGGTATCTTAACTATACTGACTGGTTCGCGTAGCAAAGCAAATGCAGTCTTCCAAAAAAATAAATTTGCATTTACGATGAAATCTCAGCAGGCAGAAAATGATATTAAGAACTTGGGATATACACCAGATATAGTTTTTCAAGTATTCGGTACTTACAGTCCTTTTTTGACGAACTTTGATATTCCTTATGTAGCTTACTTAGACTATACAACAGCATTAGCAGAAAAAAATTGGGCTGCATGGGCTTATTTTTTAAATCCTGGACACCGTGATTCTTGGTTTGAATGCGAACGTCTATTTTATAGTAGAGCGAAGCACGTATTTTGTATGAATAAGATTAGCGAACAGTCTTTAATTAAAGACTATGGAATTGACAGTAATAAAATTACAGTGGTTGGTTCATCTGGTGATTTCTTAGAACCGTTATCGGCAGAAAAAACCTTTGGTAGTAAACAAATATTATTTAATGGTTCAGATTTTGCCAGAAAAGGTGGAGATTTAGTTTTAGCTGCTTTTGAACTTGTCAAAAAAGCGATACCAGAAGCTAAATTGGTAGTTGTTGGCAAAAAAATATCTGATGATATTAAGGGGATAATTAATCCAGGATATGTTTCACGTACAGATATCCATCATTTATTTCAAACAACTGACTTAGTTATTGCTCCTGCTTATTGCGATCCTTTTCCCACATTTTTAATAGAAGCAATGAATTATGGTATTCCTTGTATCGTATCGGCTAATGATGGAATGCCGGAAATTATTGAAAATAATATTAATGGGATTGTCATTGATCGACTAACAGCCGAAGATTTGGCTAATAAAATTATTTGTTTATTAAATAATCCTGAATTATTAGTAGCTATGTCTCATCAAGCTCAACGCAAAATAGAATATCAATTAAATTGGCAAAAAGTCGCAGAAAAAATTATGAACGTAATTTTATCAGAACAAATATCTTCCCTATCTCTAACCAGATGACTTGAGTAAATCAAGAATACTGAAGCGCAGAAAATGCAAATTAAGGAGTTAAAAGTGTTAAACTTTGGTTTCGTTATAGAACAGGCACTGGGACATGTTACCCATTACCAAAACTTAAAACGTTGGGTAGCCGAAGATACTCAAATTTGTCCAAGTTGGATGCCTATAGGCGGTGAGATAAATGATATTTGGCAATACCTACCAGTAATTCGCAAAAATTGGTCATTACAAGTTAGCCTACGTGCCCGCGACGCCATCAAAGCTGCTACACTTATGCAACCTTTAGACGCACTATTTTTGCATACGCAGACGTTGGCGCTGTTCGCCACTCCTTTGATGCGTCAGATACCAACTATCATTTCTACGGATGCTACACCCTTCAATTACGATGCTGTGGGTACAGCTTATAACCACAAGATAGGTGGTAATTCTTTAGTTGAACGTCGTAAATTTCTATGGAATAAAAGTACATATCATGCTGCTACAGCTATAGTCTCATTCTGTCAGTGGGCTAAAGATTCCCTAGTTGCTGACTATGAAGTACCCGCCGAGAAAGTGATAGTTATTCCGCCAGGCGTAGACTTAGAACAGTGGCATTTCCCTCGCAATAGAACTGGGTATAAACTTTCTTCAAATCCCTTGCGTTTGCTATTTGTGGGCGGGGATTTCGCTCGTAAAGGAGGTTATACTCTGCTGGAGGCTTTTCGCAATGGTTTAAACCAATATTGCCAGTTAGATATTGTCACCCAAGATGCCAATATTGAGCGGGAATTGGCAGGAATCGCCAACATCCGGGTACATTGCGGTTTAACCCCCAATAGCCAACCACTTAGACAACTTTATGCTCAAGCTGATATTTTTGTCTTTCCCACCCAAGCAGATTGTTTACCCAATGCTGTTTCCGAAGCAATGGCAGCAGGTTTACCAGTAATTACCACTGATGTTGGTGCATTACGTGAACAAGTAGAACCAGGAGTTAATGGCTTAATTATACCGCCTGCAGATACCTCTGCTTTGGTGAATGCCGTACTGACGTTGAAAAGTGATGAGACAAAAATAGCCGCAATGGCTATTGCTAGCCGCCGCATAGCTGAAGAACGTTTTGATGCTCGTCGCAACTATGGGGGGATTTTGGCTTTGATGAAAAGTATATCTCAGCAACATCTGTCACAACGTACTATTACGAGTTTTTATCATGCCTAAATCTTCACCTGATATTACAATTTTTTTGCGTTGCCTTTATGGTGGTGGCGCTGAACGAGTCATGCTAAATTTGGCACGTTATTTTTTGGCACAGGAACTCACCGTTGATATGGTAGTTGCTTTCACAGCCGGTTCTTTAAAGGAACAATTACCACCAGGAATTCGACTGATAAATTTGAATGTACAATCTAAGCTTGCTATCCTGCCTAAATTAGTTAAATACTTGCAGCAAGAGCGCCCAATCAGTATGCTGGCAGCACTACATTATCCTTGCGAAATTGCACTTTTAGCAAAGCGAATTGCTGGGGTATCCACACGAGTGGTAGTTTCTGAACACAATCATCTTTCGCAAGAAGCGCAACGCACACCACAATTTTCAGTCAAGTTAACACCACTAGCAGCAAGACTTTTATATCCTTGGGCAGATGGCATTATCGCAGTTTCTCAGGGAGTAGTTGAAGATTTAGCAAATATCACTCAAATACCCAAAGAACGTATTGATTTAATTTATAACCCAGTGATTACTCCTGAGTTGTTTATCAAGGCAAAAGCACCAGTAAATCACCCGTGGTTTCAAACTGGAAAACCACCAGTTATTTTAGCAGTTGGCAGATTACATCCACAGAAAGATTATTCTACCTTGATACGTGCCTTTGCTCAATTACGGCAAATACACCGCAGTCGCTTAGTAATTTTAGGAGAGGGTACAGAATTACTCAATTTGAATATTTTAATTACTGAATTAGGTTTACAGGAGGATGTGGCATTGCTAGGTTTTGTCGATAATCCTTATGCTTATATGGACAAGGCAGCAGTTGTTGTTTTATCTTCTGCTTGGGAAGGTTTTGGCAATGTAATTGTAGAAGCATTGGCTGTGGGAACTCCAGTAGTATCTACAAATTGTGAAAGTGGCCCAGCAGAAATTTTAGCTAATGGTAAGTATGGTGATTTAACCCCAGTTGGTGATTCTGTGGCAATGGCTAAAGCTATTCTCAATGTTCTTTCTGGAAATACGAAAAAAGTTGACTCTAATTGGTTACAGCAGTTTACTTTAAAAACTTGTGCTGCTAAATATTTAAATGTACTGGGGATACAATCAAAAGTATCAGCAGGTAATTTATCAGCATACAAATAGGAAAGATTTCATTTCTCTTCTCTATTAAATAGGAGCATAATCTCATGAAAATTAACGCACTTCCCTTTTATTTATGGTTATTGAAAGATAATCTTTGGGGAATAATAATTTATAGGCGTTATAGACAGTTACCAAAACCAATAATTTCTATTTTGTCAAAACTAGGCTTAAATCCAAAAAACAAAGATATCATCTTAAAAGCAAAAGAATATCAGCATCCAATTTGGGCACGTTATCAATCTTCAGATGTAGATGTTTTCTATCAAATTTTTATTGATGAAGAATATTCAGCACTTGATAACTTATCAGAAAGTAAATTAATCATAGATTGTGGTGCTAATGTAGGTTATTCTTCCATATACTTTCTGAATAAATATCCTCAAGCTCATGTAATTGCTGTTGAACCTGATTCAGAAAATTTTAAACTTTGTCAGAAGAATCTTCAGCCATATAGTGAAAGAGTTACTCTAATTAATTCAGCTATTTGGTCTGATAAAACAGGCTTAGTGGTTTATAATTATGGAGAGGGTAGTGAGTGGGAAACCCAGGTAAAAGAATGTCAAGAAGATGAAACACCTGATTTATTGGCTACGGACATTGGCAGTTTGTTAGAACAATTCGATGTAGAAAGTATTGATTTACTAAAAATCGATGTAGAAGGAGCAGAATCTGTAATTTTTTCACAAAATTATCAAAAATGGCTAAATCGTGTGAAAAATATTGTCATTGAATTACATGGACAAGAATGTGAAAATACTTTTTTCCGGGCAATGTCTACATATGAATATCAACTTTCAACTTCTGGTGAGCTAACAGTCTGTCAGAGAATATCATCCAAGAATCAAATCAGCAGCTTGAGTTGTATATGTTCTCAAATAGATTACAATAATCTTTAGAAAAAACCAATAATCATGTTCCCAGTGATTTCTCAAGATACAATTTACAGACAGGTAGAATTTAAACTAACAAGCCTCACATATTCTGAGAAAGTAATTTACTGGACAATTATACTTACACCTCTTTGGTGGTTGTTGGGAGTACAAACTATTGTCTATCCAGTTGTGAGTTTGTTGTTACTAGTTTCAGGTTTAAAGCTGGATAAACTAATTAAAAACTCCCTACCAATTTGTAACTGGGCGTGGTTAGCAATGACTCTGGCTGCACTGTGGACAAATATTTTAGGACTAGAACAAATAAACTTTAATACCTTAAAAACATCTGCTACTTTATTTACCTTGTTTAAAGGTTATTTCATGATATTTGCTTGCATGACTGTACCCTTTTGGCATAGTATTAGAGTAAAAGTAATTACGCGGGCTGTATCATGGATGGCAGTTAGCTTCTTAGTTGTGCTGGCTATTCAACTGGTAATACTTGTTGCTGTCGATCCTCAAGAACCTGTATTACCACCCCTAGCTCGCTTAATTCCGGGTGAAAAGGTGAGTATGATGGTAAAGTTTGCCGTCATTCAGCCCTTTTTCGGTATTCCTTTACCTAGGACAGATCTCTATACTGCTGATCCGCCAATTTTGGGTGTTTCTGCTCTTTTATGTTTCTTTATTTGCTTGGGTGAAAGCAACAAACGTCTACGGAATTTTGCATTAACTGGCTCCTTGCTGGCTTTGATAATTTCTCAAAGTCGCCTAGCTTGGGTATGTTTTCCCTTGGTATTTATAATTATTGCTTGTTTTCGGAGTGGTTTAGCTCGACAAGGTTCCTTGTGGGTGGCGTCTTTTGCTTCTTTATTTTGTGCTGTCTTGGGTTTGGCTTTGCAAGATTTAATTAACGCACCCTTACAAACTTTTAACAGTGCGCGTGCTGACTCATCGAAAGATAGAGAATATGTTGTCAATGCGACTATTGATGCTTGGAAAGATTCTCCTTGGGTAGGTTGGGGAATTATGGAGAGAACAGTAACTTGGGGGAATGGAGCTTTTGAATTACCCTTAGGAACATTTTCTTCCTATGCCCAAGTGCTTTATATTCATGGATTATTTGGCTTTATCTTTTTTGCGATCGCACTAATTTCTACCGTGTGCAGTTTCTGGGAACCATCCGTGCGGGGAAGTCGTAATTGTCAAAAGGCTTTTGCTTGTTTGGTAGCTTTATATTTATTATGCCAAGCTACAAATTTGACTTGGATGGCGATTTATATTTGGTTCTTTTTTCTTTGGTTAGGTTCAATTCTCTCTGATGTACAGCAACAAAGACTAAAGGTGATGACTTGGGAACAACTTTCACTCTAAAATACTCAAAATAGTTTTCATTGATGATTCACTAAGGAGATACTATTACCATGCATAAAATAGTAGCGATCGCTATTAGACATTGGAAACCACTCATACTTTGGAATCTCCTCGTTTTAGGCTCAACTGCCACCATTGCGGCTCTTTCACCCCGCGTATGGACTGCGACAACACAATTAACTGTTCCTGCCTCTAAAGGCAATTTGGATGCTAGTTTAGGTGTACTGGGTTCCTTAAAAAATGGTGGTACTGATATTGCTAAATCTGGTGATAGTCAACTGAAATTGCAGGAAAGTATTCTCATCAGCGATACCTTAATGGAAAGAGTCCTGGCCAATGATCCAGAAAAAGCTAACTTTAAAAGATTAAGTCCATACAAACAACTATTTAAAGTCCATGTAGAAGAACCTTCTCCTATCCTTTCCATTACTGCTAACGGTTCCAATCCAGAATTAGCTAAAGAGCGAGCAAATCACCTCACAGAATTGTTTCAGAAGCGACTAAATGAACTGCGCCAAACAAATCGTAATTCCCGCAGGCAGTTTAGTACCAAAGAGCTAGAAGAAGCTCAGAAAAATTTGATGTCAAGACAACAATCTTTAGCACAGTTTCAGAAGTCTAGTGGCATAGTTAATGCCGAGGAACAAACTAAGTCAATTGTCAGGTACTATTGATACTTTAACTAAAGCTCAAGCTGACGCATTATCCCAAGTAGCCTATGGACAAAGTCGCGTGGCAACGCTGTCAACTCGGCTGAAAATGGTACCCGATAAAGCTATCCGCTCTTTGAGTTTGGGAGAAAATAAAGATTACCAGTTTTTTAAAGGTAAACTATCAGAAGTAGAAGCAAATTTAGTTACCCTCAGAAGTAAATTTAGTGACAATTATCCTCCTATTCAAGAACTATTACAACAGAGAGAGAAATTACTAACTCAGATACACAGCCAAATTAACCAAGCTGCTGCTGGTACACAAATAGATACCACAGTTAGCAGCGAAGGACAAGGACGCGCCCGTTTAATTGAACAGTTGGTTTTGGCAGAAACTGAAGCTAGCGCTCAACAACGACGTGCCCAACAAATCCAAATTCAACTCAACCAGCTTAAAGCTAATTTAAATTATCTCCCCGCACAACAAGCAAAGTTAGCAGAACTGCAACGGAGTGTTGATGTCGCCGAAGGTGTTTATAAAGGTTTAGTTGCTCAAGTGCAGCAAACTAATATTGATGTCTTTGATGTTTATCCCAATGTGGAAGTCTTAGATACACCTAGAGTTGATAGCAAGCCTGTTTCTCCTAAGTTATCTTTAATGGCATTAAATGCCTTATTAGGAGGTATAGTTGGTAGCGTCGCCTTAGTATTGCTCCTAGAAAGACGCAACCCGCTGTTAAGTCCTCAAGATTTGCAGGATATGAAGTTCCCAATAGTTGTCTCAATTCCCCGCCTCAAGAGTGCGGATTCCAACTGGGAACTGGATGACGACAAACAAGTGAAGTTTCAACGTCTGGCTTCGGCTGTCAGCTTGCAACCTTTGGAGAATCGCCGTTTGTTGATTACTAGTGCAATGGAAGGTGAGGGCAAAACAACCGTCACCTTGGGGTTAGCCAGGGCGTTGGTAGATTTAGGTTTTCGGGTGCTACTGGTTGATGGAGATTTTTTCCAAGCAGAACTCAGTAATAAGTTAGGTTATATCCATCAATCTCACAGCGCTCCCACACCCATTGCCATAGAACCCCAGTTAGATTTATTACCTGCAATTCCCCAGCCAGGAAAAATTTTGAAGCTGGTATCGCGCGGAAAATTTCAAAAGGCGCTCGCGGATGCGGAAGCACATGCTAAATACGATTACGTAATAGTTGATACTGCACCTGTTAGTAATACTACAGCTACAGTCTTGATGACAGCCCAAATTCCCAATGTGTTATTTGTTGTGCGGCAGGGTATTAGTTATAGTAACTCCGTGCGTGACAGTTTAGAACAACTGGCACAGCATCAGGCGCAAATTTTAGGTTTGGTGGTAAATGGGTTGGAAACTGCTGCTAAACCTTACATGCAGCGTTTACCTGATACTCTAATCAGTCATTAAGCATTATGCAACGAAGAGATGTTTTGAAACTGGGGGTATCAAGTGCCACTGCAGTAACCCTAGGACATTGTATACCTGGGTTGCCGCAGCAGACAATATCAGCCCAGTCCAATACAGCAGTAAGTGTAGATTGGCAAACATCCGTAGCTAAATCTACAGTCAACCTTTTTGGTTCTAATGATGATGTAATTACCTACCCCGAACGGGCGCAAGACGCTGCCTACCAAAAATTATTATCTCAGTTGAATATCAGATTAATTCGCATCTCTCACGGTGGATTGAGCGATCGCTGGTCGAATGCTACCACTAAAACCTGGGATATCAATAAAATCAAAGCTGGCTATGATGCATCCTATCCCCAAAAACCGACTATTGTGCAAAATATCCCCGGTTGGACGCAATGGATGCGCCAAACGCCCGATGGTCTGTTAGATCCTTCAGAGTATGATCGCTATGCGGCTTTTTGTGCCGAATTAGTTGTAATTATTAATCAACGTCTCGGTTACAATGTCGAATATTGGGAACCTCTCAACGAACAGGACGTGCGCTACGAAAAAGTCGGCAAGCTAGAGGAACTTTGGCGCATCTACAACAAAGTTGCCCAAGCGATGAAAGCCAAAGACTCGAAAATTAAAATTGGCGGGCCTGTTCTGACTTGGGATGAACCAAACCGACTGCGATCATTTCTGCAAAACTGCGCCTCTGATGTAGATTTTGTATCTTGGCATCGTTACGCTAGTGGTAATGCTAATGAGTCTAATGATCAAATCATGGCTTATACGCCTAATTATGGTCAACAGGTACGGGACTTTAGGAAAATCACCCAACAATATATTCCCCAACGTCACATACCTTTATTCTTAAGCGAATACAATATCAACTATGCTTGGGATTCTGGAGAAAAGCGGCAAAATACCTATATTGGAGCAGTTTGGTTTGCTTCTGTATTCAAACATCTAGCAGAAGCAGGTGTAGATATGGCTACCTCCTGGCATTTAAAAGACGGAATTTATGGCATTATTGATCCAGAAAATCACTTGCGACCATCTGCAACTGTATTTTCCTGGGGAATCAAGTATTTAACTGGTACAGTAGTCAAGACAACAAGCGATCGCTCCTCCATAGAAGCATTGGCAGTCAAAAATGACAATGGGGAAGCTTCTTTACTCTTAATCAATAAATCTGCACAGCCGCAAAAACTGACTTTTACAGGGATGTCGGGGATGAAACTCCCTGAGATGTTACCTATTGTTTATCTCAATGCCAATGGTGTCAAAAAAGAGGCGATCTCCAAAACAACACTTTTGGGTAAGACTTTTAATTTGACAGCCTATTCTCTAGCTTTAGTTCGTTTATAGACTTTTTCAGGTAAATAAAAAACTCCACGCCACTTGCGGGATGGAGAATGGGGGTAAGCTAATCGGCATTTAAGTTGCATCATCAGGGCGGACAAGATGTCCACCCCACAAAAGATTGATAAAATTTAATCTGCAAATTATAGCTGTTATCAGTTGGATGCAATACAAAATTATATCGTTGCATGTAGGGGCACGGCAATGCCGTGCCCTTAGGAGTGTATTGGACTCAACCGATAACCGCTATAGATGTGTTTTAGCTTATTACAGCAGTGTTCAGTCCCTAAAGTTCAGTGGTAATAGCTGGGTTCTATCCTTCTGGACACCTTCAAGTTGGTTAGGATCTAAACCTAGAACCTGTAGTGTCGTTGGCGCAATTTGGGTGGTAGAAACCTTTTGACTGTTGGTTGTACCTTGCTGATTGCGGGACAATCCAGCGCTACCAACAATCAAGGCTACATGGGTATCAGCATCAGTAAATCCACCATGCTCTGCCCGCTTCTTGGTGGCGTTACCAAAAAAATAGCCAGTGTTGAGTGGAACAATAATATCAGGGGTGCGATCGTTTTTTCTAGGATTTCCCAATCCGGCATCGATGATGCTCTCACCATACAATACCTGACCCTGAGCAGCAGCATCCTCAGTTGAAAATGCCACCCCGGTATTTGGATCAATCGTATTATCAAAAGAGTAATCCTTGCCATTCAGCAGTTTTACTGCTTTTCGGACATCTTCGGGATTCTTCAAGAAGATTAGTGATGAAGTATCCTGATCCTCGTTCAGAAGCAACCTGGATACCGTTCCTGACTAGCAGAGCAGCCACAGCAGTTAGGTTTCCATCACCACCAGCAGCGCCTGTCACACTATCAAATGTACTGCTTAAACCAACCGTTGGATCTTGGACGGGATTTTGTCCGTGTTTGGCGGTCAAAATCACTAAAGTTGAACTGTCTAATCCTTTCTTTTTCAGTTCATCCAAAATCAAACCGATGCTCTTATCAGTATGATCAAATGCCGCTATCAGGTCAGGACGAGCATTTCCGTTAGAGTCAATCCCCCCACCATAAAATTGAGCGGCTGTCTCTTTCTCGCCGACGCTCACAGCTTGGAAATTAAAGCCAAAAATTGCCGGAGTGCCAACTTTTGTA
>CAVYXS010000270.1:0-40354 GCA_963772205.1 uncultured cyanobacterium | reverse complement strand
TGTCTGCCCACCGCACCTCACATGGTTCCTGAATGATATTTTCTACGTTATCCAGGCGACTAACTGCTTTAAATCTCCTTTCTTTTTTGGACATATTTAATTTTGCCTCTAGGATTTGAGTTTTCTCTTGTTCAGGTGGAATTTGAATATGAGATTTTAATTCCTATTTTAGGATGGCATATTTTTGTTGTCGCTTCTCAAAAGAGAAGCGAGTCTTGATGGAAAAAG
Organism: uncultured cyanobacterium; assembly: GCA_963772205.1. Lineage (GTDB taxonomy): Bacteria > Cyanobacteriota > Cyanobacteriia > Cyanobacteriales > Nostocaceae > Gloeotrichia. Next base: position 40,126 of record CAVYXS010000270.1, on the reverse strand, counting down.
TGATCTCAAAGCTGGTAATGTTTCTATTAATTCCGCTTCTCTTTTGAGAAGCGAGGTGGGCCTTAGCTGGGCTTTCCACTAAAGTTGTAGAGTTTCCATTAATTCCGCTTCTCAAAAGAGAAGCGAGATGGTGAAATTACCATTATGCAGGAGATAATAGAGTTTCCATTAATTCCGCTTCTCAAAAGAGAAGCGAGAGCAGCCTTGTGAAACCTTGACAGAGCAAGAGTTTCCAGACATACTTTCGTAGACCTCGAATAAAAGTACCATTTCAGTCATTGACTAGTCAAGATCTAATAATTAACAATCACCTCAAAAGCATAACTGACAAAGCTTTCAAGATTTCCGTCAATCTCAATTTTGTCGTGAAAGCATTCAAAGGCAGATGACATAAAGCTTTGAGCCACAAAAATTGCATCAAATTTTCCAACAGCTAGTGGTTGACGGACAACAAGCATCATTAGCTCATATCCTCATTCTAAAGCCAGACCCTGGGCAAGGGAACAACGCCCCTATTGATCAGACAGCAAAAAAAAATTTCGTCATTCGCATGAATTCCCCTTTACAACCGCGACTTATCAGAGAAGATATAAATGTCACAGGCATTCACCCACTGTTACATAACTCAAAAATTGCAAATAACACTTGAGTATTCAATAACCTCAGCCAGCAAATGCCAAGCCCAGAATTATTACAAAGTATATTTACTGAAGATAAATTCAAATTAATACTGTAACCTAGACAAGAATGCATTAAGCAACTATGGTAAACGTGACTAAATATACTGCAGTTACCTTTGCTCCCGTACAAGGATTTATCGAAAAATCACGTAAACTTCGAGACTTGTACGGTGCATCTCTGATTCTCTCGTATCTCAGCCAGCAGCTAGTAAAAGAAGCTGAAAAAACCACAACAGTCATTTCTCCAGCACTCGTTACCGTTCAAAAAGGAATGCCAAACCGCATCCTTCTTAAGGGGGAATTTTCTCAAACACAATTAGAAAACACCCTGTTATCTGCATGGAAAGGAATATTACAGGAATGTCGCATGTGGATAGAAAAGAAATTACCTGATTACAACTGGGAAAGCTGGGAGAGGGAGTGGACAAACTGGGGAAACCACGCCTGGGAAATATTCTGGGGAGAAGGCGCCTGCATTCAAACAGCGATGGATGATTTAGAAACTCGCAAACTTTCCCGTAGCTGGACTGCAGTTAACTGGATTGGCGAGAGTTCTAGTTTAACAGGTACCGATGGCATTGCTTTTCCCGGTTTGGGTAGGGAGAGGCGAAATCCTAAAAATCGCGAGTGGACGATAGAAAAGGATGATATCAAAATCTTCTATAAACGCCTCGCTTGTGTATTAGAAAATCTTCCCCCAAATGGAGAACCAGAAGGTAAATTTTTTGCTCTTAATGAGAAGTTGAGCATACCCGAATTAGTCAAACGTTTAGTTACTCTCCCCGAAATTGCCCACAATTTAGGGATGTCCAAACTAGACAGTTTCAACGAAATTTATCGAGGTCCCGAAGCCAAAAATGACCAAGGTAAAGGACGCTGGACAGGTTGGTTTATGGGTGATGGCGATAAGGTGGGTAAACATTTAAAGAAACTAGCAACGTTACCCAATGGTGATGAGGAACTGAAAAAGTTTAGTCAAGCCATGCGTAATTGGGGTAAAGACTTTTATAGAGACTTTCCATCAGAAATTGGTCGAGTAGTTTATGCAGGTGGCGACGATTTTTTAGGCGCTATTTATCGCGAGAAACACCAAGAACCAATTACAGCCCAACAGGCTTTTGCATGGTTAATTACCCTCCCCAAAATCTGGGAACAACATCAGCAGAAAATCGGCTTAAGTGTCGGCTTTGTGTGGGCTGGTTCTAGCGTTCCTCAAAGAGATATTTTACAACATTGTCGGGAAGCAGAAAAGCTAGCCAAATCTTCAGGGCGTGGACGAGTTACCATCAGAATTGTCTTTAATAGTGGTCAATATGTCCAGTGGACTTGTCCTTGGGATTATTTAGATATATTGACCAAATATCAAGACAGAGAAGGTAAATCAAATTGGAGTCATGTTTATCAAGATTTAGCACAATTAGAATCTCGCCGTGCTTTTAATCTCGACAAAAAGACCTTTGTCGAAAAATTCGCGCTTGAATTTTTTGATATTTACTTCCCTGGTGAAGGTAAAAAACTGCTCAAATATGAATGCGCTAAACATCTTGTAGGTTTTAGCGATGACGATGATAGTTATGAAAGAAGCAAAGCCACAGTTGATTGGATAAGCAATTTAATTAAAGTAGGCTGGCATTTATGTAACTAAATGAGAATAAATTCACCTCGTAGTGAGGGCTTCAGCCCTCAAGGTAGGGCTAGAGCCGCTTAATACGAATTTTTAATTATAGACGAGACTTTACTTATGTTCAAATACCTAATCACCATAAACCCTTTAGGATTAATGTATGGAAGTGCAGGCGCGTTTTTATCACCAGAAAACTTAGTTGGTCGTTCTGGTGCAAAATTTCCCCCAGAAGCTGCCACATTCGCCGGGTTAATGTTTAGCGTTAACAAACTTACCCCAAAATATCCGCAACAGGAATTGAATGCTAATCTATTTGTCGCTGGTCCATTCTGGGCTAAAATTAAAGACAAGCAAAACTTTTATATTCCCATTCCTTGGAATAAAATCATTGCTAAAAAAGCAGTTGACGAGTGGGAATTAAAAGATGAAAAATGGCACTTAGCAAATAAGAGTGAAAACCTAGAACCTGATTATCGTTGGCAAACAATAGATTCTTGGGGAACTTCAGCCACAGCAATCAAGGGTAATCAATATAAATCTGTTGCTAAAAATCCTTGGGAATACATTTCCTTCCTCCATCCCAAAATCAAAAAAACTGAACGTAGTGTAGAAGATTCTGACGGACTCTTTCTCGAAAACTCGGTGCAAATCTCCGACGATAGCTGCTTAGTTTATCTTTCCACCTATCCCCTAGAAAATGGCTGGTATCGCTTTGGCGGTGAAAATCACATTGTAGAAATCGAGTGCGAAGAAATCAAAAACAAGAAACTTTTAACCCTATTAAACCAGCCAATCCAACGCACCTTCGCCTTAATTACACCAGCTACCTGGGGTTCAAACCGCTTATCTTATCGCCATCCCCAACACCAAAACTTTCCCCAAACCGTAGAAATGTTAACAGATAAACCACTACCCTACCGTTACCGCGCCAAAGGTAACTTAGGTAGAGGACGTTACGCGGTTCCGGCTGGTAGTGTGTATGTGCTTGAAGAACCTTTAAATAAACCTTGGTGGGAATGGGACAAAGCATGGTTTCCCAAAGAAGGTTACAGCTTAAAACATGTAGGTTGCGGTCTATGTTTACCAACAGAAATTAAAGGAGTCGCCTAAAATGTACAAAAAAGCCTATGGCATTATAGAAACTTTAGCACCTTTGCACGTCGGTGCAACTGCCGGAGAAGAAAGCGGTAATTTAAACTTAATTTTTCGTGATCAATTTACCCAAACTGGTATTCTTCCTGGTAGTTCAATTCGCGGTCGTTTGCGTTCCGAAATGCGTTTATTAGATGGAGAACAAAGCGCAAATTATTGGTATGGTGATGAAGCCGGTTCAGAAAAATTAGAAAATAATAAAGAATCTATCCTCAAATTTGAATACGCTTCCATTCTCTGGATACCAGTCTTTTGTCCCGGACAACCAATAGTCTGGGTAACTAGTCCGCGCCTACTCCAACGCTACCAAAGAATCGCCGGCGATAGCATCAAAATTAATGGTAAATCTCTCAAAGAAATAGATATACCCGACCCCTACACCGGTTAAAAAACTTAAAAGCTAGAGAATCACAAGGGAGAAAAACCTTATTTTTCAACTTAGGTTTCTTAACCATCAACAAAACCGTAGACTTATCACCTTGGTTCCCCTCCGGAAAAGAAAAACCATCAGTAATAGTAGACGACAGTGATATTTCCATGATTCATGACATGGCATTATATCGCCAAAGCCGCGTCCGTTTAAAAGCAGATCAAAAAGTAGTAGATGGTGGCGGTTTCTTCAACACAGAAGCCTTACCAGAAGGAACCATCTTAGTATTCCCTATCGCCATCAAAGATGATAAATCAGGGAAAAAATGGGAACCATTTTATGGTAATCAAACCTCAGATATTTACCTTGGCGGCTTAGAGTCCATCGGCTTTGGTCACTGCAGTTTAACCTTAAACGGCGTTTAATGTTCGTAGTAAGCACTTCAGTGCTTGATTTTGAAGCACTAAAGTGCTGACTACAAACTCATTAGACCAAGCTTGGCGCTAAAGCGCTACTACGAACTTTATCACTTATTCTCAATTACTTATGACTTGGAAATCCTACGACTTAAACCAAGAAGCACAACGCTTAGTCCTCAAACACCGGGACAAAAAAGGAGTAATAGGTCAATCTCACAAAATGCGAATAACCGTAGCTTACGGCTTAGAAAGATTTTGGGGAGAACAATTAAGACTGTTAGACAAAGAACCACCCAAAGGCGAATATTGGCGCGATACCTGGAAAAGCTTTACCAAAATCATGCTATTAGCAGGAATTAAACTTCCCCAAGAAGATGTCAGCAATAATAACACCGCCACAATTCAAGAAGTTGCAGCTAAATTATGGCAACTTCCCATTGAAGACCAAAGAATTTGTTTAGCTGTTCTCACACAATTTTGTGACAGCTTAGTGTGGTGGACTCAGCGTTATAAAAAATCAGGAGTTGGTGATAATGAATAGTAACGAAGTCCCGTTAATGTTTCAAGCCCAAATCTCCGGACGCGGACAAATTCAATATATCAGAAATCCCGAACAATCAGAGAGATGGGTTGATGAATGGGTAGAAGGTTCTGCAATCGATGTTCCTCAATTTAACGCCAATGTTAATACCAAAGAATATAAAATCACTTGGCGCTTCATTTCTAACAGCGGACAAGATGAAGATATAATTCGACCAGTCATAGCCGCTAAAGGATTTCCCTATTATCCAGGCGCAAGTATGAAAGGCGCATTTTTACGCGCCTGTCCCCAGAACAACGTGAACAATATTGCGGCGGAAAACTCAATAGTAACGATACCCAACCCGGAATACTCCGCTTTCATGGTGGATATCCCAAAGATGCAACCTGGGTAGAACAACCATTAATTGATGTAGTGCATCCGCAACAAGATTGGCAAATTAAAAATAACGGTAGTCACTCAGCTTTTCTTCAGATATCCCTTTATCAACCTACCTTAGTATTTGGCATTTCCAGCACCATAAAATTAACAGATAATGAATGGGAAAACATCTGGAATATTTGGAACAAAGCCATAGAAAAAGGTATAGGTTCCAGAGTTAGCGCAGGTTACGGACAACCAGTAAACCACCCAGAAACCAAATTAGTTACTGTTAATCTTAAAGGACAAGGTTTAGCCTCACAATTAATTGATAAAACAGGCGAATTTCGACCGAATATGTTTAAAGCCGCCTTACGCGGTCATACTTTGCGGTTATTTAGCGGCGTCACCGACGAAAACACAGCCGAAGAATTAACCAGAGAACTTTGGGGAGGTTTTGCAGGTAGAAATGGCGCTGTTGTGGGACAATTAGGAATTGCTTTTAATGCTGTTGATTTAGAGATGGATGCATATCGATATGGTAACAATACCATGCCTACTTATGAATTAAATGCAGGCACTCTGAATATTCTCAGCATGGGTGATATCTCAACAGAATACAAAAAGGAATTGAGAACCATAGCCACACAAATTTTAAGATTTTCTCTGCTGCTTGGTGGCTTTGGTAAATCTTGGCGACGCATCGATCACCGGATATTTTTTCCAGAGTATTTAGCCAATAATCATAAACCAATGATAGGTTCTCATTGGCAATTTACCCCACAATCAAATAAATACTACTTCCCAGTCAATAACCTTAATCATATCACGAATATCCTCAATGATGTTCAGCGAACTGTCAAAAACTGGCTGCAATTAAAAGGTAAAACACCAAGTAATCAAATCAGTTCCTGGCGTGAGTCATTTCATCCGCAAAAAGTACAAGTTTGGGGACGCATTGCAGAAGATGAAGACGATAGTTTAGCTGTGAGATGGTTTCATGGTAATTACCAAGGAGTCCAATCAATTAAAGGTTCTAGTCTCACAGGTAAAATGAGTCAAATTGGTAGAATTTGGCATCGCATGTACCCGCGTTATATCAAAAATCAAGCAGGAGAAATCAGGCGTAAAGGCAGAGAATATGTAGAGTTACTGACGATTTTTCCCGATAAAAGAGATGAGAGAACACGAGAATTTTTAACCTTTTTACCAACCAGTGGATTTACCAAACTTTGGGGAGAATAAATTATGACTACTTGGATTGTGACTACAGGTAATAGTGATATCATCCTCAAACATGATAAAAATTGGGGAAGTTTATATGGTGAAATAAGATATGATTTAGAATGCACAGAATTTTCTTCACCTCTACCACTAGATCCCAATGATAAAAGTGCTGGCTATAAGATACCCGCTAGAGTATTAGGTTTAGTCTATAGTAATCAACCTAATTGTTACTCAGATTTAAAATTTCCCCTCCTGGATACTTATCACCAATATTTTGAAGCAGAGAAAATCAAGCCAGAAAGAATTATAATTTTGCTGACAGACCAAACTAAAATATTTAATCAAGGTCAAATAATTTACGAAAAATGTCCTTATTGGCAAGATACCTGTACACTTAAACATTTATTAGAGCGGTATTTTCAAGATAAGTTTAACTATCAGCCAGAATTTTCATATCTTACTCTGACACCAACAAACTCAGATAAAGGTATAGATAATTGGAATGAAACCCTGGCTTTGGTAGAAACAACATTACGCCAGTTAGACTATAATCCTGTGAAAACAGTTTATATCAGCCATCAAGCCGGCACACCTGCAATATCTTCTGCAGTGCAATTTGTCAGCTTAGGTAGATTTCAGAAAGTACAGTTTTTAGTTAGCAATGAATATTTTGACGAGAATTACCAACAGCAATCAAAATCAGAAGCTATTGCAAGTTCTAACTATTGGCGCGGAATGCAGATTCAAAAAGCGCAAGCTTTGTTAAAACGGTTTGATTACTCAGGTGTCAAAGACTTATTCAGTAACCTCTGGAAAAATCAAGAAGAACCACTTACCCCTCAAGAACAGCAAATTATTAATTTACTAAATATGGCGATTCAATGGAATTCTGCCAAATTCAAAACCTTTGCACAAGCAAGAGGAAAGAAAGCACAACAGCGGTTACAAAATTGGTGGTGGACAGGCTATGAAGCCGCTTATTTAGCTGTAGTGAGATTAGAGCAAGATAACACAGTTGAGGCATTATTTCATAGTTTCCGTGCTGTGGAAGGCTTGATTCGAGCCAAAGCGGGACAGACTAACGAGCCTCTTTATGAATTAATTGCCAAGATTTTTCCAGATTGGAAGTTTAATGCAGATATGAAGATATTTAAGGATGATACCACAAAGAAAAGAAATAATTTATTTCATCAATTATTAGGAATGGAAGAGGCAGAAGTATATAAAGCATGGGATACTAATAATAATAGCCAGTGGCAATCTAGAGTATTAGGCTGTTTAAACTTTGTCTCTGGTGAGAAATTTACATCCTTAAAAAAAGCTAGTTTGATGTCTGACGTACATCAAGAATTGGAAGAAGCAATTAATAATTACGAACTGAAAAATTCGTGAATTCTTTCTTCTCATAGCATCTTCCTTTGCGCCTTTGCGCCTCTGCGTGAGACAAAAAAGTCCAATACACTCGTAAGGGCACGGCACTGCCGTGCCCCTACACGCGACGATATAATTTGTAAGGTATCCAACTGAGAACCGCTATAACTCCCCCTAATTACCCTGCGTAGGCGTCGGCGTCACCGTAGGCGTTGGTGTCGGCGTCACAGTATCCGTAGGCGTAGGTGTCGGTGTCACCGTAGGCGTAGGTGATGGTTCTGGCGTGGGACTTATCGCTATAATACTGAGTTGATAATCTAAAGATTGTGAACCTACAGAAACCACAACAAACTCATAAAATCCATCTTCCGGTAATTTAGTTGACAAACTGCGTTCCGGAGAATCTTCTAAAAATTTGATTTTCCCAGAAGGCGAATATATAGACAACAAAACTTTCGGATTGGCTTTTAACTTCACTTGCAAATCTTGCGCTTTCGCCAATCCAGCGATGAAAACTTTACCAGTACCAGGTTTCAAAGTCCCACTCACTGTTTTACTCGTCGTACCTTGGTCAAACACAACTTTTTGAAATGCACTACCAGCCAGGATTGCACTCAGTTTATCACTTACCAACCCATACCAAACTTGTCCCACAGGCTGATCAATAAAATCCTGTTGGCGCTGTTCGGGAAATAGCTGGTAAAAAGCCGCATCCCCTAAATCGTATAAAGAACGACTACCAACATTGATTTGGTTCACTTCCACCTTCCAGCGATCGCGTTCGGCTGCAGTGTAAGTACCTAGTTGTTGACGGGCTTTGATACTCAATGACGCCAGTTTATCAAGTATGTCTGCGGCAAGTTGATCCCATTTGGCGCGTATACTTTCATCTTCAGGGCGATCGCTCAAAGTCCGTCCCTGTAAATTGGGATTTTTCTGGTAAAACAGTTGATTCACCAATTTTACATAGAAATTAGAGTCAATACCCAACTGTTGGCGGCGATCGCTTAATCTTTGTTTGCGTTTTCGTTCTGCTGGTGAATATTGTGCCTGAGGATCAATTGTATTGGTGACGCTGGGACTTGATGTGGGTGTAATTCCCCCATTATCGCCTCCCCCAGACCGGGAATTTAACCAATTATTCACTCCCCACAAACCTACTCCTGCAATACTAGCAGATAACAGCACGGTGAGGACGGTTTGGGGTGGTGTCCAACGGTGGGATGGAGGGGGAGGGGGAGTGGGGGAGACAGCGAAGGTGGGAATAGGTGCGGGGGGTTGAGTAGGGGGATAGGTAATTTGTGAGGGGGTGAGTGCTTCTTGAACTTGACGGGCTGATTGATAGCGATCGCCTGGTCTGGGGGATAACATTTTATTCAATACCTGTCCTAAAATGGGACTGAGGTTAATTTCTCTTTGCCATTGCCAAGTCAAATTATAAGTATCAATTAATTCTTGGGGAAGTTTCCCTGTCAGTAAAACTAACATCGTCACCGCCAACGCATATAAGTCACTGTGGGGAGACACCAACCCAGTTTGCATCTGTTCTGGGGGTGCAAATCCCACCTTACCTAGGAGCGTTGCGGGTGGGGTTGCGCTCATTTCACCGGCTTGGTAATATTGGGAAGCGACAACTGCAGCGACTTGTTTGACACCGCCAAAATCAATTAATACTGGTAATTGGTCTACAGTGCGAAGCATTAAATTATCGGGAGAAATATCCCGATGAATTACTCCGACTGAGTGGATGTACTCCAACACCGGCAATATTTGTAGTAATAGCTGACGTACTTCCGCTTCTGTAAACTTCCTCCGGCTATTTAACAAAGAACTGTAAGTTTGTCCTTCGACAAAATCTTGCACCAAAAATAGGTATTCTTTACCTTGCAAATTTGTGCGGAACAGTTCGCGAAAACGAGGAATTTGGGGATGTTGTAACTTGTAGAGAACACTCGCTTCTCGCTGAAACAGTTCTTCCGCTTTTTGCAAAACGTAAGCGGTTTGAACTTGGGGGGAGAATTCCTTTAAAACACAAAGTTCTCGAAAGCGGTTGATATCTTCAGTTAAATAAGTCCGACCAAAACCACCCTGACCTAATTGTCGCACAACCACATAGCGATCGCCCAAAGTTTGTCCTGCTTGGATACCATAATTTACAGGCGTATCCAACAAGTTCTCACCACAATTGAGACAAAAGCGACTATCAGCAGGATTTTCGTGACCTTTGGTACAATAAACAGAATTCATATTAATTCGTCATTAGTTCAGTTGTCATTAGTCATTCTCCCCATCTCAATTGTCAGATTGTACTTTACTTACTTGATCAGCTGCGATCGCATACCAAATTTGACCGTAAGTTGCTTGATTCAGGTTCCCACGTTGTTGACCGGGAAACAAGCGATCGAATTTTTCATAAGTGTCTTTTTTTAGCTGTTCAATTGTAGTATATTTACCTAACTTTCCGGCTTGTGCTTGCTGTTTCCAGATGGCGATATCTCCTTGACTATAGTTTCCTAGTTTCCGACGGGAGGCTGCACCTATTTGCGCCTGTTCTAGTTTATTCAGCAAATCTTCCGCTACACTAGACCATTCATCCCGTAAAGGTGCATCTTCTGGTTTTGATGTCAAGCTGCGTCCCTTTAATTCCGGATGTTTTGTATAAAATAAACCATCTACCATGCGCGTAAAAAATCCGTCAGGAATTTCTAGCTGTTGACGGCGACTTAAGATTTTTTGGATATCGCCACTCATTGGCGCAGTAGAAGGATTTCCCCCATCAGGTAATTTTGGCAGAGAAATTGTGGGTAAAGAAATCGAAGAAATGCCGCGAAACGCCGCATTTACTAGCGCCCAAGTACCTGCTACAGTTAAAACAACTACAGTAGTCCCCACCAGACTCACCCCAAAGGGACGCAGCCAGACAGGTATTGGTAAATTTTGCACAACCAATTGAGTTTTGCTATGTAATTTACTCGCCACAGCTTGGGCGCGTTTTGCCCCTGGGGCAAGAATCATCGTTTTAATTTTGGTAATATGAGAATTGCGGGGTTTGGTTGGCATTTGCGATGGTAAATCCTTGAGGACTTGATCAGCAGATTGATAGCGATCGCCTGGTTTATAAGCCAGCATCTTTTTGAAGATAGCTTCCAGTTGCGGACTAACTTTGATTTCCTTTCCCCAGCGCCAAACCCCTTGATAGCTATCGTAAAGTTTTTGGGGTTCCTTACCTGTTAGTAACACCAGCGCCGTCACCGCCAAAGAATATAAATCACTACTCTTAAATACTTTACCCTGGCGTAACTGTTCTTCTGGTGCATAACCTGTTTTACCCAACAAAGTATGATTGACAGCCAACTGAGTCAACCAAAAACCCTGAGAAGCTGGTAATTGTTTCACCGCACCAAAATCAATCAGCACCGGCAAATCATCCCCACGCCGTAAAATCAAATTATCGGGAGAGATATCACGGTGAACCACATCGCGTGAATGGAGGTATGATAAGACAGGTAGAATCTTTTGCAAGAGATTAAGCACTTCCGCTTCACTAAAAACCTGACCCTGACTTTGACGCTGTGTTAACAAATCGTCATAATTGTCACCATCTATATAATCTTGCACTAAAAAGAAATAATCTTTACCGCCTAAATTTTCTTGTAACCAGGAGTGAAAGCGGGGAATTTGCGAATGCTGGAGTTTTTTCAGCACCTTCGCTTCTCGTTCAAACAACTCCTGAGCTTTCTGTAAATCTTGCGCCTGTTGTACTTGCGGTGCAAATTCCTTCAGCACACACTGTTGTAGAGATTTATGTTGATCCTCAGCCAAATAAGTGCGTCCAAAACCCCCTTGACCTAATTGACGTATAATGCGATAGCGTCTATCCACAACCTGCCCTACAGGAAGAGGTAATGGTTCACCGCAATGGGTACAAAAGCGACTGGTTCCATTATTTGCGTGTTGTTTAGTGCAATAGACCTGCATGGTGGAGAAGGATGAATGAGGGTTTTTATCAATTGCTACAACATGAACAGTTTACTTTACAGAAATTCTGCTATTTTCTTTCCCTACCAATCCCCAATCGCTAAAATACTGATAATTACTCCTCTGGTCAAGTGTACTGGGTTGCAAGATGCTCCACATTGCAGAATTTGTCCGAAATTTGACCAGTTGTAGAGATTTGCGAACAAGAAACATGTTACAATCAACATAATCTAAATCATCCTCAAGAGATTATTTCTCATCTGGAAACCGACTGGAGACACAAATGACACCAGCAACACTCGCTACACCCAGAAAGGAATCACCCCTTCTCTTTGAGGGACTGACGTGGAGAGAATTTAAAGCAGTTGAACAATTGTTAGACCGTCCGGGATATCGATTATCATTCCTGGATGGAATATTGGAGATCCGGAGAATGCCAGGAGAACCACACGAAACCGTTAAGGAAAGAATTGCCGCTTTATTGGAATTATACCTGCTAATGGCTGGGTTTGACTTTACCCCAACTGGCTCAATGACCCTGGAAAGTGAAGGCGGCGCCGTCAAGCGGGAAGCAGATAAATCCTATAAACTTGCTCCTGGTAGAGTGCGTCCCGATTTGGTGATTGAAGTGGTGTTCACCAGTGGGGGTATCAATAAGCTGGAAGCATACAAGCGGTTGAAGATTCCCGAAGTTTGGTTTTGGGAAGACGGCGTATTAGAGGTTTATCACCTGCGCTTGCAAGGTAACACCCTTGACTATGAAAGAATTTCCAGTAGTGAAGAAATCAAAGGCATTGATCTAGATTTGTTGTTACGTTGCATTAATATAGTAAATCATGTAGATGCCATAAAAACTTTTCAACAGGCACTTATTAAATAGCTGTTTCTCTCTGCGCCTCTGCGTCTCTGCGTGACATAAATTCATACTTTCATTCAACAAAGCCGAAATCACCATTGTTTACAGCTACAAGTGCTATGAATGCAGAATCACAAAAACAGCGGGTAATTAGCAAATTTCAAGATTTTTTATCTACTCCCCTAGAAACACTACTCCAAAACCATCTCCACACCCCACCCGCATCAGCAATTTTAGAGTTATTTCACGAAGTCGCAGCTAATGTCCCAGCTTACAAAGCTTTTTTAACAGCAAGAGAAATAAATCCAGCAGCTATTCAAAGCTGGGAAGACTTTCAGAAACTACCGACAATTACCAAAGAAAACTATATATCGTGTTATAATTTAGGTGAGTTGTGTCGTCATGGACAATTAGCAACCTGCGATATCATAGCTGCTTCCTCCGGTTCCACAGGGAAACCCACATTTTGGCCGCGTTTCTTCACCGATGAACTGCAAATAGCCACCCGCTTTGAGCAAATTTTTCACGATAGTTTCTTTGCAGATACCAGACGCACCCTAGCGGTGATTTGTTTCACCTTAGGTACATGGGTAGGGGGAATGTTCACCACTAACTGCTGTCGTTATCTAGCCAGCAAAGGTTATCCTATCACTCTGATTACACCCGGAAACAACAAAGAAGAAATTTTGCGCGTTGTTCAAGAACTTGGTTTGAGTTTCGACCAAGTGGTATTATTAGGATATCCCCCATTCCTCAAAGATGTGATTCACACTGGCATTAGTCGTGGTGTTGAGTGGCAGAAATATCAAATTAAATTAGTTATGGCGGGAGAAGTATTCAGCGAAGAATGGCGCAGTTTAGTAGGTGAAAGAATTGGTTCCCAAAATCCCTGCTACGACTTTGCATCACTCTACGGAACTGCAGATGCGGGTGTATTGGGTAATGAAACACCTTTGAGTATCTGCATTCGCCGTTTTTTAGCAACACATCCAGAAGCAGCCAAAGCTTTATTTGGGGAATCGCGTTTACCCACACTCGTACAGTATGATCCCATCAGTCGTTGTTTTGAAGTTGAGAGTGGCACCTTACTATTTTCTGGAGATAATGGGATTCCCCTACTGCGTTATAACATCTTAGATACAGGTGGCATCATTCCTTATGATACCATGCTTCAGTTTTTAAGAGAATGGGGATTTGATCCAATTAAAGAGTTGAATTCTTCCCATCTCCCCACCAGAGGGATTCATCCCCTACCCTTCGTTTACATCTTCGGACGCTCTAACTTTACAGTTTCCTACTTTGGCGCGAATATCTACCCAGAAAATGTCACAGTAGGATTAGAACAACCTGTAATTCAAGCATGGGTAACAGGTAAATTTGTATTGCAAGTCAAAGAAGATATAGACAAAAACCGCTTTTTATCTGTCATTGTAGAATTAGCGCCAGGGGTCGAAGATAGCGAAGACAAAAGACTTGCGATCGCTTCCTCAATTCTGGTGCAACTTCAACGCCTCAATAGCGAATTTGCCAACTACGTTCCAGTAGAATATCAACAGCCGCAAATTACATTAGCCCCCATCGGTGATCCAGAATATTTCCCCATAGGCGTCAAGCATCGGTATACCCGCAGATAGGATAAATCTCCTCCTTTGCGCCTCTGCGCCTTCTCTACGAGACGCTACGCGAATGCGTGAGATAAATTCATATCTCAATTCAGCAACGCCGAAAATTTGGTAGTTTGCGCCTAACGCACCATTTTATCTATTTTTTCCCAAAATTTAACAGTTGCGATCGCCTTGCTACTTTTGTACCCATTGGCGTAAACTTTGTTCTGCGGCTACTTCATCTTCTTGAGCCTGAGCCAGAAATTCATAGAGCTTCGTTTTGGGAACCAGAGAAAAAGTTGGGCGCACCCTTCATATTTTGACTCATCGCACGACAATAGTCCCGCTAGGGGGATGAAGAAGTGATATTGTCTTGCTAAGATTTTAGTTGACAACCCAAGCTCAAATTTCATCAACAGGCGATTCTTCCAGATAGTTGGAGATGAGATTATGCTGAATCTAAGCGGTTTCTCACATTTTGGTCTAATCTTTGCAGTCTTATCCGCAGGCTCAGTAATTTCTCACACTTTAGTTAACAGGAAACAAATCCCATTGCCTTTAAATCAAGACTTCTGGGTTGTGGCAAAATCAATCAACATCAGTAGTTTAGCAGATGGTAACTACCAATTTTGTAGCCTACCCGATCCCAAAGACTGGCGAGATGGGGACGGAGTTTGTTTTAATTTCGCTAAAGTTCGTCATCGCGTTGACGGATATTATGGCTATCCCCATTCGGAAAATTTTATCTGTGTTAGGGGTAAAGTCGATAGTAATCAAATCGCAGGTGAAGCTTTAGCGATATTATGGGCAGGAAATCAGCAGAATAAAATTCCCGAATCTGCTTTTAAATGGGACTTAGAAGGACATTTGACAGTTATTCAAGGAAGTATCATTCGTACCGTCCATGATGGCGATGATGTAACTCAGTGGATTCTCTATCGTCAAGCGACGCTGAATATTGATGGCTTTTATCAATATAATCGCCTGCGGATGACACCTCCTGCTCAACTGTGTAATTGGAATTTAAATTAGTCAATTAACTGGCATTTTCCCAATCACTGAGTAATTCTTGGGCTGGCTTTGTCTGGTTGCGTTTGCGAACAGGTACTTTCGGAGTACCAATATCCGTCTTAGGAAAAGACTGGTGTTTTTTCTTGGCGGATCTGTTTTCTGGGGTGTTGGGATTAGTCGGTGTAGTATTCATAGATGAATTTGTGATGAAAACTTGACCATCACTGTATATCATCAATTCTCAAATGGCAAATTTCTGAAAAATTCAATACAGAAATTTGTGACATCTCCTACACTCGTCCTTTGAACTGAGTATGGGAGATGCCATAAAAAATACATATTTTGGGTTAGCGACAGTGTAACGCGCTATTATCAAGGATAGGTTATTGCTTAACGGCGCTCCCAATGACCATCAACCCATACACGAAATATACCTAAAAAGCCCGGTTGATAATGACCTGGAATCCATACTCTTCTTTCATCATGGCGAATCTCAATATCACGACGCTCATGATCTTGAGCCACTAAAATAGGTCTATGGTGTAAATTTATTTTTTTGTAGTGATGGCTCTCTAGCCCGCTTCCTGGACATTAGGGAGCAAGATGCTCCCATTACAAATTGTATTTTGGCAAAATTGGGATGCTCCCTCTGCTATAGCGTACATCATAGCCCCCTCCTCGCTTGCGGGGAGGGGGTTGGGGGTGGGGTTCCTGTACCTCACTTGAGAGAGAAACGCTATACACTCATTGGACTAAAACTTTGAAATCGGGGGACTAGTCCCTATCGTAAAACCGCGACGTGTGGGTTTAATACTCGCTAACTGCACTTGAAAACTTACCTTGTCGCTAATTGCACTATTTCTAGCTTCCACAATCCATTTACCAGGGCGCATCTGCCAAAAGAAGGAATTAGCTGAGTCTGTAGCTAGTTTTTCGCCATTTAGCCACCACTCTACAGGAATTGAGGTGTTGTTTAGCTTAAATTCTAGTTTTTGTTGCGTCTGTTGACCAGGATACAGCAAAAATAAATCGCCATTATGGGGAGATAAAATTCTCAGTTTGTTAACACTAATACTAGATTGCTGTTTTGCTAACCATTCGTTATATTCTGATGGTAAATTAAAATTATTTTGTTGTACGTAAGCAATTTTATCTTCTGGATAGAAATACTCCTGTACCACCGTTGCACAATCGGGTGTAGGTTTTAACCCAGAGACTGCACACATCGGCAATTGTATCATCCCTTCTGGAGGTAGAAAATTACCTGGTTCTTGATGTTCGTGCAGATGTAACATAATCCGATTCCACAAGGGCGCTGCACCTGTAACTCCTGATACTTGACGCATAGGTTCGCCGTTGAAATTACCTACCCAGGTAGCGACGGTGTAGTCGGTTGTAAAGCCGATAGTCCAGGTATCGCGGAAATTTGAGGAAGTACCTGTTTTGACAGCGGCGGGGAAGGGCAAATTTAATACAGATTCTACACCAAAAGCTGTCGCACGGGCATAGCGATCGCTCAACATATTTGTGATTAATTGCCAAGTTGTCGGGTTGGGGAGAGGGGATTGGGCATTGGGGATTGGGGATTGGATAGTGGTAATTAGTGGCGTGGATTGTCCAAGTCGTGCTATAGTTAGGTAGGCATGAGCGAGTTCCCAGAGGCTGACTTCACCACTGCCGAGGGTTAAGCCTAAACCGTAGTATTCTGGGGTGTGGTTGAGGTGTTGAAAGCCTAATTGTTGTAGGCGTTCGAGAAAAGTCTGCACACCGACTTTTTCCAAAACTCTCACCGCAGGTACATTTAAAGAATTTGCTAAAGCGACGCGCACCCGCACAGGACCGAGGAAGCTTTGGGTATAATCTGTAGGACTGTAAAGTTTTGCGCCGGGAATGGCGTAGTGGGCGGGGACATCTGCTAAAATGGTATTGGGGCGAATTACACGATTTTCTAAAGCTAATTCATAAACAAACGGCTTGAGGGTAGAACCTGGTTGACGTAGCGCCTGCACTCCATCATTGCGTCCGAGTTTGGCATCGTTAAAATAATCGGGTGAACCGACATAAGCCAAAACTTCGCCGGTGTGGTTGTCAATTACCAACGCTGCTGCGTCGTGGACATTATTCGCCGCTAGGTTGTCAATTATCTGCTTTACCTGTGCTTGGACAAATTCTTGCAGAGGTCTATCTATTGTAGTACGGATGGGTGAAAATTTCCCCACTTCTCCCTGTGTCGCTAACCAGAATAAAAAATGCGCTGCTGCAAAAATTCCTCGTTGACGAGACTGAAAGACAACTTTTTCGCTTTTTGCACGTTCTGCTGTTGATTGGGTGATATAACCATCCTGTATCATCCGATTGAGGACGTATTTTTGGCGTTGTTTGAGACGTTCCCAATGTTGATCAGGATTAAAATATGTGGGATTATTAGGAATAGCAGCGAGGAGACTGGCTTGAGCGACATTCAAATCACTGGCGCTGATATCAAAATAAGTCCGGGATGCTGCTTCTACACCATATATATTCCCTCCCATTGGTAAGCGATTAATATATGCAGAGAGAATTTCATCTTTATTCATCCCTGCTGTTAATCGCCAAGATAACCAAATTTCTTGGACTTTACCCCAGAGGTTACGGGGGATGGGATTTAACATCCGCGCCAATTGCATGGTAATTGTAGAAGCACCAGAAACAATCTTTTTGGCGTAAAAGGCTTCTTTGACAGCGCGGATAATCGCTTTCATATCCAAAGCGCCGTGATGGTAAAAGCTGCTATCTTCCGCTGCTAAAATTGCGTGGATAAATTGCGGCGAAACCTGATTTAATGGAACTACGGCTGTATGCTCTTGATCACGGGTGAGTATAGTTCCTAGAGGTAGTCCATTGCGATCGCTAAATTCCATTGCGAGTTGATTTTGGACGATATCTGTAGCGTGAATGGGTGCAAAATAAGGTAGTAAGCGGATTAGGAAGCATATAAGTAATAGACTGAGGATAATTTTAATAGTTGGTTTTTGCGTAATTTGGATTAGTTTTGGTGAAGTTAGTTTCATTTTAACGTTGTGGATTTATGGGGTGAGTGTCTCACGCAAAGGCGCAAAGGCGCAAAGGAAGAGGAGGAGAGAAATTAAGAATTGTAGTGTTTTTCGGAACAATCATACTGAATTAGTTATCTATATAAATAACCATAGGTGTATCTCTTTTATTTAACTCTTCCTCTTTGCGCCTCTGCGCCTCTGCGTGAGATTAATTGATATTTCTACTCAGTTAAAAATATGATTATCAGAAAATTAAAATTGTTCCTCCTGGCGCTGACAATTTTCTTTATTGTAGTAGGCTGTCATTTCCTTAATATTAGTCCAGTTAAACAACAACTAGCAGCGATTTCCCCACTCCCACCGCCAAGTTTACCAGACTGGATTGAACAAATTAGTCCGGTTGGCGATGGGAAACCTCTAAATCAAATTCGTATCCGATTTAAAGAGGCTTTAATTCCAGTTGAAAGTCTGGAGAATCCACAACAGCAAAATTTATTACAAAAGTTTCAACTTCAACCGCCTTTACCTGGAGAGTTTCGCTTTTTGACTCCGCGTATGGTGGGTTTTCAGGCGGAGAAAGCTTTACCACTGGCGACGCGGTTTCAAGTTACTCTTAAAGCTGGTTTGGCGGATTTGAAAAATCATCGTTTAAATCAGGATTTGGCTTGGACTTTTAATACTGAATCGATTAAATTGACTAATTTACCTGGTGTGAATCCGATGGAAAAGGCGGAGAGTCAACCGATTGATTTACAGGAGAAATTAGAATTTACATCAAATGTCGAATTAGATTTGGCTTCGGTGCGGGAACATTTACAGTTGCTTCGGGAGGGGAAACAGCAAGGTATCGGTTTCAATGTTGAGTTGAAGCAGTCAGAGAAGCCAGAAGAAAATGCTGATCCTTTAGAAAAGTTTGACGCTTCAGCACGTAATTGGGTTTATCATCTTACACCAAAACAAAATCTCGAAAAAGCTAGTCGTTATCGTTTGGTATTTTCGCCGGGAATACGTTCATCTAATGGTAATTTACCAACTGATCAGGAATTTGTTAGTAAATTGGCGACTTATTCACCTTTGGCGTTTCACAAGATTAATTTTTATGGACAGCCAGATGGAAATGGTGCCTATGGTAGATTTGTTCAGGGCGGTCCGCAGTTAGAATTTAATAATGTCTTGGTGGCGGATTCTGTGAAGGACAATATTAAAATTACTCCAGCACCAAAGGCGAAGGGGGGAGTTTTTCAAGTCAACGATGGCGATAGTATTGTCACGATCAATCCTTATGCTTTAGCGCCAGCTACTACATATATAATTACGATGGGGGAAAATCTCAAAGATAAATTTGGTCAAACTTTAGGTAAGCCTGTCACAGTTAATTATGAAACTGGCGATTTGGCGGGTGATATCTGGGTTCCCGCAAATTTAAATATTTTCCCTGCTGTTAAGGATTTACAGTTAAATATCAATACATTAAATCTTCCTGAGACTAAATATAAGGCTGCTTATCGTGTAGTTCAGCCGACGGATTTAGTTTACTTCAATGATAGTAGTAATTTATTACCTAAACCCGCCGATTGGCAAAGCTTTCAGGTAGAAACTAAGAAAAATCAGCCAGTTGATATTACTGTTGCTGTGAAAGAAAAATTATCTGCGTCTACAGGTATGTTAGCTTATGGTGTGCAGGCACGGACGAATAAGTATCAGGAAAATGGTAAGGAACTTTGGCGAGAACCGATAACTTATGGTTTGGTGGAATTGACGAATTTGGGTGTGTTTTCTCAATGGTTTTCGGATGCGGGTTTAATTCGGGTTCATCATCTGAGTGATGGCACACCTGTGAAAGCAGCGACGGTGGAAATTTACGAATCAAAATTAGAGGCGAAATCTCGTCCCCAACCTCTACCATGTGCTTCTGGGAAAACTGATGAAAATGGAAATCTCAGTTTGAAGGCTGAGAATTTAAAACAATGTTTTTCTGGGAAGCAAAGATTTGTTAAGTCACCACAATTATTAGTCATTGCCCGCGAAAATCAAGATTGGGCATTTACTCGCACTGAGGAATATAGTGGTGTGTATGGTTATGGGATTGATGCAGGTTGGCAAGATGGTAAGCCAGAATCACGAGGGGTAATCTTCTCGGATCGACAGTTGTATCAGCCAGGGGAAAAGGCTTGGTTGACTGGTTTTACTGATTATCTACAAAATGGCGTCATCCAACAAGATAAAAATGGCGTCTACCAATTAACTTTGGTTAATCCTGATGGACAAAAGACAGATTTAGGCGAGAAACCTACCAATGAGTTTGGCACGTTTTCTCTGGAGTTACCCATCCAGAAGAATCAGCGGTTAGGGTATTACACCATTCAGGCGAAGGGGAAAAATGGTCAAGAAATATCTGGAGAATTTCGCGTGGCGGAATTTAAACCGCCTAATTTTAAAGTCGAACTCAAATTAGATAAGGAATTCGCCTTGATTGACGATAAAGTTGAGGCGAAGGCTGGGAGTAATTATCTATTTGGTTCTCCTGTACAAGGGGGAGAAGCGAAATATTTTGTCATGCGCCAGAAGGCGAATTTTATTCCTCAGGGTTGGGAAGAATTTGCTTTTGGTAGACAATGGTTATGGCCAGAAGAAAGTCCGAATGTACCCAGTGATGTCTTACAAACAAACACCCTCTTAGATGGAGATGGTAAAAGTAGTCAAACGGTGACAGTCGCCAAGGATTTACCATATCCGATGACGTACCAAGTGGATGTTCAAATCGCAGATGTTTCTAATTTATCGGTAGCGAGTTCTCAGAAATTTATCGCTTTACCAAGTAATCGCTTGATTGGGTTGAAAAGTAATTTTATAGCTGATGCGGGAAAAGCTTTACCCATTGAGTTGATTGTGACAGAACCTTCAGGAAAGCCAATTACAGGTCAACGGGTTAAGGTGGAATTACAACATATAATATATAGTAGTGTTACCCAATTGGTGGAAGGTAGTCAGACACCAAAAAATCAAGTTGAATATCAAACAGTCGCTCAAGCAGAAATTACCTCCGCCGAAAAACCACAAATTCTCACCCTCACACCCAAAGAATCTGGTGCTTATCGTATTAGAGCTAATTTTAGCGATACGAAAGCAGAATTTAGCGCCACGGATTTACAAATTTGGGCGACAGGAGATAATCCTGTGTATTGGGGTGCCAAAGAACGGGACTTTTTAGAAGTTAAACTGAATAAGAAAGAATATAAAGCAGGGGAAACCGCAACCGCACTGATTCAATCTCCCTATCCAGACGCCGAATTATATTTTGCGATTGTCAAAGATAAGCCTCTCTATCAACAGATTATCAAAGTCAAGGGAGGCGCACCACAAATTCAGTTTCAAGTTACACCAGAAATGTTACCAAATGCAGCAATCCAAGCTGTGTTAGTTCGTCAAGGTGTTCCCTTAAATCAGGTAGAAACTGGAAGTTTAGATAAGTTGGTAAAAATTGGTTTTGCACCTTTTCAAGTTAACTTACAAGATAAATATTTAAAACCGCAAGTCATCCCCACCCAAGCATCCCTGACACCAGGTGGGGAAGAAACCATCCAATTGGAACTGAAAGACAATCAAGGAAACCCCACCAAAGGACAATTTACAGTTATGGTGGTAAACGAAGCGGTACTCCAACTTTCAGGATATCGTCCACCAGATTTGGTAAAAAAGGTTTACGCTGAACAAACAATATCTACCCGATTTAGCGATAATCGTCCTGATGTCATCATCCAACCCCAGGATATAGCTAAACCCAAAGGTTGGGGTTATGGTGGTGGTTTCTCAGCAGGTGTAGCAAATACGCGCACTCGGACAGACTTCCAAGCTTTAGCTTACTATAATGGTGCTGTGATCACAGATGCCAATGGGAAAGCACAGGTAACTTTTAAATTACCCGACGACTTAACTACATGGCGAGTGATGGTTGTCGCTACAGATGGAAATTTGCGGTTTGGTAATAGCGAAGCCACCTTTATCAGCACCAAACCACTGGTAACTAATCCCATCCTCCCACAATTTGCCCGGATTGGCGATCGCATCTTCGCCGGTTTATCTGTCACCAACAACACGGGAAATACCGGAACCCTAAAAATTAATGGTGAAGTTAGCGGTACCGTCAAATTTACAGAACAAAACCCCAACCTCTCCATAACAGCTGAAACTGCTACCCAAGCTTATCGTTTTCCCATGTTAGCTGATAGTGTCGGCGACGCGAAAATTCGCTTTACCACTCAGTTAAATAATACAGGTGACAGCTTTGAAGTTCCCTTAGAAATTAAGCCACTGGAAATTACAGAACAAGTCGTAGAAACAGGCGTTACCGAAAATCAAGTAAAAATTCCCCTAAATGTCGAGAAAAATATCTTCCCCACAGCGGGAGGTTTAGATATTCAATTGGCGAGTACCTTGATTCCCGAAATTAAAGCTCCCGCAAAACAGGTTTTCGCCGATGATGAATTACCATTCGCTGAACCTGCAGCCAGTCAACTGATAATAGCAGCGAATCTGCAAACATTGGATAAAAAATATAGTCAGACATTTGCAGAATTCAATCCAACTAACCAAGGAAAGCAAGCAATCGAAACTTTGCAAAAATTGCAAATTTCTGACGGTGGTTTTGCAGCTTTCCCAGGACAAAAAAAATCAGACCCTTGGATTTCTTCCTACGCAGCCGAATCTTTAGCGAAAACAAATCAAGTCTTTCCTGGTTTAGTCGATGCGGGAATCCTATCTCGCCTAAAAAACTACTTACAAAAAGTTTTGGCGAACCCCGGAGAATACGACTTTTGTAAACAACCACTCTGTAAAAATCAACTCCAACTCCAAGCTTTAATAGCTTTAGCAGAACTAGGAGACAAGCGTAATAGCTTCCTCACAGATATTTATCAACAACGGAACACCTTTGATATCGTCACCCAAATAAAACTAGCGCGATATCTATCTCAATTTACAGAATGGCAGAACGAATCGCAAAAAATGTTGATCCAGTTACAAAAGAATATATATGAAACTGGACGCACCGCAATTATCAGTTTACCTCCAAGCTGGGGATGGATGAGTTCCAATACGACAACCCAAGCCCAAGCCTTACGCCTATTTATCGCCCAAAAAGCCAAACCAGAAATTATCGATAAAATATTCCAAAGCCTCCTCGCCTTAAGAAGAGACGGCACATGGCAAACTAGTTATAACAATGCCCAAGCACTCACAGCCTTGGTAGAATATAGCCAATTACAACCCACTCCACCCAATTTTATCGCCACAGTTGAATTAGCCGGTCAAAAACTCGGTGAAAATAAATTTGCAGATTACCGCCATCCCAGTTTACAAATAAACGTGCCGATGGAGAAATTACCCCGTGGGCGCCATGATTTAACCATCAAAAAATCAGGTAAAGGTAAATTACACTATCTAGCCGCTTACAATTATCGCCTGCAAGGGAATCAACCAGGCAGATTTAACGGTTTACGCATCACCCGCGAACTAGAAAAAGTGGGTGAAGGGAAAATTCTGCAAAAATTTGGTTTGGAAGTTGGAAATAACCCCTTGACATTACAGCCAGGGGAGGTGTACAATGTGAAATTAGAACTTATAGTTGACCACGCGGTAGAGCATGTGGTAATTAGTGACCCAGTAGCTGCCGGTTTAGAAGCAGTAGACGCCAGCTTTGAGACGACAACCGCCGCATTACAAGCGCAAGCAGATAGTTGGGAACTAGGATATAAAACAATCTACCGCGATCGCATTGTAGCTTATGCCGACCACCTGGAAGCAGGAGTATATAGCCTTAACTACTTAGTGCGTTCCGTTACTTCTGGTACATTTCTCTGGCCTGGCTCCCAAGCCCATCTACAATATGCACCAGAGGAATTTGGAAGGACTGCAGATGCTACGGTAATTTTGTCGGGTGGGAAGTAAGAAAAATATCCAATTTTTCCGGTGCGTCAGTAAAATAGAACAATAATATCGTTTCAATAATTAGGACTGACGCACCCTACAATTACTACGGGTTTTGTTTTTTTCCTAATTGAAATTAGTTGCTCACATCCCATCTGAAGAAAAGGTTATGATGAGGGTGTGAGTTGATTAGGATTTGTGTTTAAGCTAAAATTATAAACATCCAAAAGGAAAAGATTTATGATTAAAAATCCTATGGGAGAAATCCAAATTAAAGAAAATTTGATGAAGAGAGTAGCACCGATTATTGAGAATTTTTTGGCGAATGATGATTTGTTAGCCAATTTAAAACAGGATGAAATGATTGAGGAAATGCTTAATGTTTTGCTGAGAAATTATTCGGTACAAGCATTAGCAGAAATGAGTGAAGAGAATTTAACCACTAAAATCAGACGAGTTTTAGGAATAGAAGTATTATCACATTTATTTGATGATTTAACTACTCAAGAAATAGCCAATTATGAAGCAACAGTTAAAACCATGAGAAATAAATAATAATGGGATATTTATTAGACACAAATATTTTAACTGCTTTGATAAAAAGAAATCAAAAGATAGTTGATAAAAGTAAAGATTTAAAATTGACAGGAGAAGAATTATTTATTAGTTGTATTACTTATTTTGAAAGTGAGGGAGGTTTATTAGCAATTAATTCTCAAAATAAAGTTAGCTATCCTAGAAAAATTATGCCAAGATGATCTAAAAATTTTGTTTTTACATAAGATAGAAATTATTAATATTGCTTCGAGGATTTATGCTGACTTAAGAACAAAAGGAACACCTATACAATTACCTGATATTTTGATTGCAAGTACAGCAATTTATCATAATTTAGTTCTGGTGTCTGATGATTCAGATATGTTGAGAGTTGAAGGCTTAATGTTAGAAAATTGGTTACAGTAGTTTATCTACGCAATGAAACTACTTTCGCACCAGCTACAGCAAATTCCAGGTAAATGAGGTACAGACATAAATACTAAAACTCTTGTGGGGTGGGCATCTTGCCCGCCATTTTGTACCTCACTCAGATGAAATGTGCTGTATACTATATTGCAACTACAAGGAGAAAAATTAATGACAGTTTTGAATTACATTAAACCAGGAGCCAAAGCAAAAGAAGTAATTTTAGCAGTTGATTTGACAAGTGCGGGAAACGTTGATCAAACTTTAGCAATACTGCAACAGTTAGGATATCAACCATAAATTCAGCATGTAGCTTATCAATCTGGAGTGCATGTACTGGCTATTCTCAAACAGGAGCAACACAACACCATTCCCGACACTAATTATTTGATGGATGAATGGCGAACTATTTGCTCGCGAATTAGTTCCAAATCAGTTATTTTGTGGCGTGGTAAGTAACAGATAAAAAACTCAAGTAGTAATATAAACCATAGGGTGGGGGCGCAAGGTCTTGCGCCCCTAGGAATATCTGTGGATATAGTATAATTTTGAGAGTAAAAGTCATGACAGAAGAGAAGACATATTTAGAGCTTTCCGAAGCAAATGGAGCCTCCCACAAGTTTTATGAAGTCATCGTTCAAGACACTCAATTAACTATCCGTTACGGACGCATTGGTGATTCTGGACAAACTCAAACCAAAACTTATCCTACCGCAGATAAAGCGAAAGCAGAAGCGAATAAAAAAATTAAAGAAAAACTCAATAAAGGTTACGAAGTAGCTGTTATGGGTGTGCGCCAGAAACGTTCTGTGACGCGCCGTCAAGTCACCAGTACCATCTCTACAGCCAAACCAGCGCCAATTCTGTGGAAATTTGCTTCTAATTCAGCCGCTTTTGGCATTTTCATTGATGGGAAACGTTGCTGGGTGGGGAATCAAGCAGGTGAAGTGTTTGCATTGAATCATCAGGGTCAAGTTATCAATCGATTTAAACTGCCTGATGGTGTAAAATGTTTAGTAGCCGATGATATGTGGATTTATGCTGGTTGCGATGATGGGAATGTTTATGACTTAACTGGCAAGCTACCACGTGTAAGCTATAAAATTGACGAAAATGTCGATATTTTTTGGTTGGATATCAAAAATGGCTTATTAGCAGTCTCTGATGCTAATGGTGGAGTCACGACAATAGATCATGATGATGAATCACAGTGGACTCGTTTGAGCCAAGGTGATTCAGGTTGGATGGTACGTTGTGACGAATCTGGTATTTATCACGGTCATAGCAAAGGCGTGACCATGTATGATCATCAACAAGGTAAAATGTTATGGCATCAAAAGACTCAAGGTAGTGTACTATTTGGTTGGCAAGAAGCATCAGCAGTCTATGCAGGGACAAGCGACCATCAGGTTTACTGCTTTAGTAAAGATGGAAAAGCTGATTCAGTTTACAAATGTGATGCGGCTGTTTATTCTTGCGCCACCGCAGAGAACGGGAAGTATGTCTTTGCGGGAGATAATAGTTCCTCCATTTACTGTTTTGCTCCACAAGGAGAGCGTTTGTGGAAGCTGTCTACAGGCTGCGGTTCTGCTTTATCTATGCAGTTTTTCGACAATTATATTTATATTGTCACAACAGATGGCTATTTAGCTTGCATAGATGCCAGTGAAACAGCGATCGCATCTGCTCAAACTGGTACAATTCCCCAAGCAGCAGAGATTTTTGCCCCCATTGGTGAAGGCGCCGCACCCTCTGCAGTTCTGGAAACCACAACAGATAACAGTTCTGGAGTGATTGTGGAGTGCTATCGCGAAGGAACTAAATTGAGAGTTCGTGTTCTTGCCGATGGATACAACCCCAACTGGAAAGTACAGTTTCCCAAAGATATTCGTACCGAAGGTGTGCGTTACCTAGTGCAAGAAATCCGCGAATCCGCTAATGGCGGATTTTACCGTGCTTATGGTGATATCCAAAAATTAGTTTAGGACTACTCCTTATCCTCTTTCTCTTTGCGCCTCTGCGCCTTCTCTACGTTCGCGGAGCGTGTCGGAGACAGACGCTCCGCGAATGCGTGAGACAAAAAAAAAGCCCCCCAAACCGGGAGGCTTCATCATACAAACCTACACCAAAACAACCGCGATCGCACCGCCTATGGCCGAAAAAATAGCCGAGACAAGCGCCGTAGTAAATAGCCACCAAGCTGCTGTGGCTGCGGCTTTGCGGGTTTCTTCAGCTTGTCGCTGTGCTTGATGTTTGACATCTTCTAGGCGGCGTTGGGCTTCGTGCTGTAGGCGTTCAGCCCGTTGCAATACGGTGTTGCGGGCACGTTCAATTTGGTCTATAATCCGATTGGCGTCTTCTGGCGATATATCCTCGCGGGAACTCAAAATGGCTACGAGGGTATCACGGTCGAAAGCTGAAAGGCGATCGCGTAAAGCTTCAAAACCTGCATGAGGATCTTCAAAAAATGTGCGAACATCCCGTTTAATTCCATCATAGTTCAATTCTGGGCGGTCTAAGGAGTTGAGATAGTTGCGGATGCTGGTAAAAACCCCGTCAATCACATTTTGAATCCGGCGCTGAATACCCCGCACTTGCTCGACAAATTGATCCCGCACTGATATAATATTATCTGCAATCCTGGCTGCTTCGCCATCAGAAATATCTTCACGAATTTTCAGCAGAGAGATAATTGTGGAACGGTCAAAATGCGAGAGGCGATCGCTCAAACTTTCCATCCCCACTCGCGGATCATGTAACAACAGTTGCAGGTCTCGCTTAATACCTTCCGGGTTGAGTTCTTCTTTACCAGTCTGGCGCAAATATTCTTGCAAATAAGCTTGAAAATTCTGTACTTGTTGCTGTGTTCGGGTAGCTAGGCGACGCGGTGTGCGTATAATCTGGCGAATCGACGTTTGTACTTCATCAATAATTTTATTGACTTGTTCTTCACTCAAATCTTGACGTTGACTCAGTAATTTTACAAGGGTATCCCTGTCTATATGTGACAAGCGACGGCGTAAATCGATAACTCCCGCTTGCGGGTTGGCAAACAGTTTATGTAAATCCCGCTGAATCCCTTCCGGGTTGAGTTCATCTTTGCCAGTTTGACGCAAATAATCTGCAATGGTGGTGCTAACAGTGTCGTATTCCTGTTTAGCTTTATCGGCGATTACTTGGGGTACATGGCGGATACTATGCCAAGACTGCTCAACAGTATTGATGATTTGATTAACTTGGTCTTGGTTCAAATCTTGCCGCTGACTTAATAATTGTACCAAAGTATCGCGGTCAAAGCGAGACAATCGCGCCCGAATTGCGATCATACCCCCTTGGGGATCTTCTAGCAGTGTTTTTAGGTCGGCGCGGATAGCATCAGGGTTTAATTCTGATTTCCCCGTGTTACGCAGATATGATTCGACATTTAGCCATAGAGTTTCTGCTTGATATTTTGCCTGTTCTGCCAGTCCTTTGGATTCTAACAAAACGCGATCGCGCTGTTTTTCTAACTGGTCGAGAATGCTGTCTAATTCCCCCGGCTGAATATCGTTGCGTTCTTGTAATATCTCGCGCATTTCTTGGCGGTCAAATTGCGCCAGACGGCGTGACTGAATTTCATAATCTGCTTCTGGATCTTCTAACAAGGATTTGAAATTCTGCTCAATTCCTTCGAGGCTTAAATCTCCTAAAAGTATATAACTTTCCACTCGACGTTGCAAGTCCTGCTGAATCTCTTTTTCCTCCACTGCGGTGACAGTTACTAGCACATCTTGGCGAACAGCTTCCAGTCGGTCTGCAATCCGCTGAATTTGGGTTTGGGTCAGGAGTCCGCGTTGTTGTAGGATATTTACAAAATCGTTGCGGGAAAGTCGTTCTAGTTCCCGTCGCACAGTTCCTGGATCAGCGATTGGATCGTAGATCACATCACGAAATTCTTGACCGATTTTCTCAGGACTCAATTGCCAAGCATAGGTATTATGCAGGTAGTTTTCCACATCAGCGCGAATGGGGCTATAAGGTTGTGAGGTGGGTAATCCTGGTGCTGTAATTTTATCCTTAGCGGTGGACAGCGATCGCCAAATTTTTTCCACATCCAAATCTGACAAATCTGATCTACCCAACACCACCCCACTCAGCGCCGTCAATCCCTGTTGTATCAAACCAGGCTTTGGTTCTCCTTCCTGGGAAGTACCCATCTGAGAAATCAGCTGGTCTAATTTAGCATTGAGTTCATTGGTTTCAGTTTGTCCTGGCGGTAGGGATTTGACATAATTAACCAACTCACCCAGGTGGTCTGGTGCTTGTTTACTCACCACTTGCTGCCAAAGTTTATACAACGTATCCGCAATCCGCTTGGTGTCTCGTTGAGAAAGGTCAGTCCGACTGCTAACTAAATCGATAAATCGCTGGCGGTCGATATTGCGGAGGTCTGGACTCCCGGCGATCGCTTGCAATTGCGGGTCTTTGAGTAAATTTTCAAACTCACTGCGAATCTTGGATAGATCAATTTCTGGAGGTCGCAGCTTTTCTAAATAATCTTCTATGTTCTCGTAGATACTAGTAGGGTCAATAGCATTACCGATGCCTCGACTCATAGCAGCGGCGGCGGCTTCAGCGGTAGCTACCACTTGGTTATTAATAGCTTTCGCCCCTAGTGCAGCGGTAGCTGTACCCATAATCGCCTGAAAGCCAGAGGTAGCAGTATTTACCACTGAACCAATTAAAGAACCCACAGTAGTAGAACTCACCCATACAAGTAGCAAAAAGTACGCACCCCAAATGACTAACCCCAGAATTGCCCCCAGTCCCGGATCTAAAAGCAACAGACTGAGTTTCACCGCCAAAAAACAAGCAATTAATAAAGCAATCGTCACCGTGACAACCGTCCACAACCCCAGCGCCGTGCCAATTTTGCGAATTGTGCCACCCAAACTTCCTGTTTCGACAATATCAGTATCCGAGTCAGAAGAATGCCCCAAATAGGAAATACCAGCGGCTATGGAGAGATTAGTTAATACTAATTGGAAAGCAAAAGCGAGAATCACACCAGAGATTAAAGCTACGAAAAAACGTGGACCGGAAGTCAGCACCGAAGCCTGGGCTGGGGTGACATTTGAAGGGTCTACTAGTAACTGTGCCATCCATAATAGCGGCTTGTATAGTCCCTGAATAATTTCCGTACTTTTAAACATTGTATTTCCTTTTTCTAAAGTTAATTTTGTTTGCGAAAATAAAGCATTACACCAGCAGAAATTCTGTAACTATAGCCATACCCAACTCATGTAGCTTTTAGAATCATAGAAGTTACTCACTAATAGCATCTCTCTCCAGTTGGAAAAGCAAATCTAGCGCTAGATAGAACTTTTGCTCTTTAAAAGCTGAAATTCTCATGATATCTCTGGACTAATATTCTTTTATGGATGTGTGTCGGCGATTAATTATGCATTTATTCAGATTTTGACAACAAGCAGGCTAAATTTCACCACCGATAGGCTTAGAGTTGTGACTTATTGCAGAAATTGGGGTTATTTTTATTCAGTAGGGCTATAGTTTTTGATAATTCTAAACTGAGATTTCTGCCTTTTTAATTGCTCAGTCACAATCCTTTGGCGATGAGATAGTTACATTTATTTACACTTTTATTTTTTATCACCCTCTTTAGGTGGATTTGTCAGCAGCAAAAAATTTGAGAGAATCGTCCACAAGAAGTGCCTATACATTGTGTCCAGAGGCGGAAATAAATTTAGTGATGAGTCGCTAAATTAAAGTTAAGCAACAAAACTTCAGGACAAAAAAATGGAAACTCGCTCTTCCAGTGATTTATCAACAGTTGCACCAGAATACAATGGCGTGGATCGCAACGCATTTCTATTTGGCTGGAAACCACAAGCCGAAATTTGGAACAGCAGATTTGCCATGATTGGTTTTCTCGCCTATTTACTGTGGGATTTAGCGGGACATAGCGTCCTCCGTGACGTATTGCACTTCATTAGGTAATAAAGATTCAAGACAGCCTACTGAGTAATAGGTCATAAATTCGCCTACAATTCGCGTTCTTTTTGCCAAAATATTCCTCATCTCTTTAATAAAAACCCGCCTAACATTGGAGTCAAAAAATGGAAACTCGCTCATCTAGAGATTTACCATCTGTTGCTAAAGCTTATAATGGCGTAGATCGAAACGCCTTCCTTTTCGGCTTTACTCCCCAATCAGAAATCTGGAATGGCCGCTTGGCCATGATTGGCTTTATAGCCTATTTACTGTGGGATTCAGCTGGATATAGCGTTCTCCGTGACATATTACACCTAATCGGATATTAGGGAACTCCAAACCAGTTGTTTAGTATGTAGTCAGCGATTTATCGCTGTTTTAGGACTAAAGTCCTAACTACAGGGAGCATCCCAAATGTGTAAATTTATTTTTTTGTAGTGCGGGCTTCTAGCCCGCTTCCTGGATATTAGGGAGCAAGATGCTCCCACTACAACTTGTATTTTGGCAAAATTGGGATGCTCCCTAACTACAAACCCAGCATTTTGTAGTTGTTGTTTAGTATATATAGCAGTTCTCAGTTGGATGCAATACAAAATTATCTCGTCGCGTGTAGGGGCACGGCACTGCCGTGCCCTTACGAGTGTATTTAACTCAACCGATAACCGCTATAGTCAGCGATTTATCGCTTTTTTAGGACTAAAGTCCTAACTACAAAATCAAGCATTGTTACTTTGGTAGACTAGTAGACATCTGGCAAAAGTATATTTTTTTGCCAGATGTCTACAGAAATTAATACTATTTAATTTACCTGCTATCTCGAATCAATTAGTGTAATTTATTACTGATTATTTGATTATTCTAGTTAATTTTTCCTGCAAAAGGCTGAATTCGTTGGCTTGTTGCTGAACCAGTGAGAGACGTTTTTCATCCAAGGTTGCATCTAAAAGTAATACCCAATCTCCTTCTTGGGTAGGGAAAATATGAATATCTGCACACATACCATAATCGGTTTTGATGTGGGGTAGAAATAGGGGAAAATCATCTAATGGTAGTAAACCTTCCAGAAAAAAAACCTGCTCTCCTACATTTTCGCCTTTGCGGAGGTTAGTCACTCCGTATTCTGTCAGCTTACCGCCCCAAGCGGACAAGCAGCCATCTTTTTGGGCTAAAAGATAGGCCAGAGAGCGGTTTTCTAGGATTAAATTTAGTAGATAAGTAATCACCGGACTGGGGAAATCTAGCATTTAGGGACTTCCAAAAATAAATTATCCAATATTCCGAGTGGGAGTGGGGTGCATCAGATCTAAAATATTGAAAGTATATCAGTCGTCTGCTTCTGTTACGTGCCTGACAAATTAAAGATTGTGTAAATTATCCCTCCCTTATATATCGCATATTTTTTCGGCAAGAGTTTGAAATACTTCTTCTACACCCAAACCTGTTTTAGCACTGGTTTTGATGACAGTCCAACCTCTTTCCACAATAGCGTCTATTTCCATATTATCAATTTCCCATTCATTTTTCATATCCCATTTATTTAATAACAAGATAAAGGGAACTTTACCGAGAATTTCTTCTACTCTTGTTTGCAGATTCAATGCTTTATCTAAAGTATTCTTTCTCGTTCCGTCTGCGACTAATAAATAACCAGATGAACCCCGCAAGTAAGATATTTGCAATTTCTGAAATTCGTCTTCACCGTAAAGATCCCAAAGAATAAGATTTAAATTTGTTTCGTTTATGTTTATGATTTTTTTATCAATTTTTACACCTACAGTAGTATGATATTTTTCCGAAAACATGCTATTAACAAATCTAGCCACTAAACTTGTTTTACCTGTAGCGAATGCACCTACCATACAAATTTTTTTTTGGAGCATAAATTGCTACTGTTTCAGTTAGAAGTATTGGAGAGGAATATTTGGAAAGATACTCGGCGGTTGGCTGTTTGATCTGCTGCTGTCTGTAAAGGTAAATTTGACCCCACACCCACGGCGTTAAATTTGCTGGTATTGATTCCTTGGGAAGTTAGATAAAATAGAATTTTTTGGGCACGGCTTTGACTCAATAGCATGTTTCTTTGCTCAGTTCCAGTTGTATTGGTGTGTCCTGTAATTTGCACACGGACATCTTTACCCAAATATTTGGCAGCATTTACAAGCTTTTGAATTTTTAGGGCTAAACTCGGTAGTTTATCAACTTCATGGGGAATCAACTCTGTTGTTCCTTCTGTAAATAAGAATATTTCTTGTTCAATTTGCTGTTTATATGCTTCCAGTTCCTTAAGTTCTATATCCTGGAGATTTTTGTCATTAAATTGAGTCACACCAGGAAGAAAACGCCATGAATTGCGTGCTGCTAAAATCCATTGACGAGGTGCATAACCAGTGGCGCTGAGAACACCGTTGTTATCAACTTTCAGCGATACTGTTTTTGGAGCTTCCAGGAATTTCTCAGCCCTTGTGGCGATAAATTGCGGTTCTAATGATAGGTAAGGTTTCCACTGACTAATGACCATTTTAGGATTGAGATTTGCTTGCTGAATTAGCGTTTGGGGATCTACTGCTAAAGGATCGCGGATTCCCGAAATAAAATATTTTCCATTGCGCTGTTTGATGTTAGTCACCACAATTCCTGGCTGAGAATCGAGTTTTTGGACATAGGCTTGCCATCGTTGTTGTTCTCTGAGAGTAAAATAGCCCCATACACCACAAGCGATCGCTATTATGCCTAAAAAAGTCCATGCATAAGTATAATTTTTTTTGGTTGGAGATTTATAGCTAGCTGCCAAACAAACCTCCAAATCAGGCTTGCTGGCTGCAAATGGCGCAGCATCGCCGACAAAAGCACTAATTTCTCGATTTAGCTTTTGGTGAATTTTAGCGATCGCTTGTTGAAAAACTAACCTTAATTCTTGCGGAGGTTTCCCCCGAATTATCCCTGCTAGTAACGTTTGTGTCCCTTCTTCAATCCAAATGGTGAGTTCTCCAAACTGCAAACTTTGCAATCCATCACCTTTGGAGACATGAAAAGAATCTTTGACAAAATCCTGGATAGCAGTCAACATCGCTGAGACCAAATCTGGATCTTCAGTTGTCACCTGGGGTGCTACAATATGTTGCAGTAATAATCCCGTCTGTTTGTGAATCAAGAATACCTGCTCTACCCTGTAAATCAGTGTCCGCAGCAGGACAATTTCGGCAAATGATTTCCCTGTTTGTTGCGCTTCTAGTCTCCACTGCAAGCTTTGTGGCGATAAACTATGTTCTAAAGCTTGATTGAGCGATTGAATCATCACCTCCAGAACTGCAGAAATAGCCTTACGGCTTGCTGGTGCAATAATCGGAAAAAATGCCTCTGACAGCACATTTTGGTCTTTTTGAACAGAGACTTGAATCGCTTCTTCAACGGTTGATACCATTGCTTCTGCTAGTTGCTTATCTTGCTGCGATCGCAATATCACCGCTTCTGGAAGCAGACGGGCTGATATCTTCTGATTGAATCTGGGGATTGTCTAATCGCTCGTAAAGTTGATCAAGTTTATCTGGCTCAACACCCAGAAGCAAACTGCGGACTGTGCTTAATTCATCGCCGACGTTTGTATAATTGTTATTTGGCGATAAGTCCAAAGATTTTGTAGCCAGTTCCTCCAGGGTAGGTTGGCTACCGTTGCTCAAAACTTCCGGGGAGACTGGGGCTATTTCATTCATAGAATAGTCATTCATTCACCAAATTTCCCCTTACACAATTAATACTCAGCAATTAAGATTGATGATCAGAGTTCAGTCGGATAGCTAATTCTGTCAACAGAGAGCCTAGGTGAGAACGATCAGTTTTATCCCTACGCAGTTCCTGGGATTCTCGTTCCAGTAACTTCAAAATTTCTTCGTATTTTTTTTGAATCTCATCCTGTAGGCTATTCGATTGGTTAAGAATTTGTTCCCGCAGTTCCCGTTGACTATTAGCAGTTTGTTCATCAAATTGTCCCAACTTTTTTTCTAACGCTAGGGTAAGATTTTTCTGCTCTTGTGCAAGTAATTTAACCCCATCATCACGTTCTATTTGTTCATTTTTTAGTCGTTCTGTTAAAGATTCAACTTCTTTTTTAATATATATTTCCAAAGAATCTAAACGCTTTCTAGTTTCATCTCGCACGTTAGCAAATTCTTTAACCAATCGTTCCTCTAACCGCGCAAATCTTTTGTCAACATCTCGTATCTGATTACCAAAAAGAATATCTCTAACTTTATCTAAACTATTGAGATCAGTAATATTGGTACTACTAAATTGCGACTTACTGATTTCCGAATTTGATGCCCCTTGCCCTGCTTCTCTGGAATTATTATTGATGTATTCTTCCGGCGAGTTCATACATTTAATCCTTTTTAAGTTTTTCAGGCTAGAGTTGATCACGTGAAAGGGTATTGTAAAGCATAAACCAGCGATTCTCAATAACCTGAGATTGGGCAGTGTCTATGATTCGCACAAACCCTGATTTTGACGTTGTATTTTGCACCCACCCGACAAAAATTA
Source organism: uncultured cyanobacterium (assembly GCA_963772205.1). Taxonomy (GTDB): domain Bacteria; phylum Cyanobacteriota; class Cyanobacteriia; order Cyanobacteriales; family Nostocaceae; genus Gloeotrichia. The sequence goes on along the minus strand of CAVYXS010000270.1, from coordinate 4,486 downwards.
CTGAAACCGTTACCATTCACCGCAACATTGATACATATACATAGAGTATAGGGAACTTCTCTTAGAGAAGCTATGTCCTAAGCGAACGCGAGTGCATCTCTTAGAGAAGCTATGGCTCCACGGAATGCGTGAGATATAAAAGTGTGGTTCATTTACCTGAAAATCGCTGTAAATTTACACTGATAACTATTATTATCAATAAATATACTTATGTAATTTTAAAGCAAAATAGTATACTCTTATAACTCAAATTGCGAGACTATGCACGGCAGTGGATCAGGAACAAAACCCAATTTAGAGTTATTATTTCCAACTTTGCTGTGACATGTACTTAGTTTTTATTGTAAATAGTTTACTGATATAGAAATATTGAGTGAATAAATTTTAAGAAATACTAAGTTATTTTAATTAACAAAAATTTTTCTATATTTTTTTTTATAAAAAAAGCCCTGCCTTTAGTATTATATTGATTAAACTTAGTAGTCATTGAAACTATAAAAACATTTGCACTGGAGGCTTTATTTTGGGAATAAAAGACGGATTTGATTTACTGTCTAAACTGATTCAGGTTGAAATTTGGATATTCCTTGTAGGACTAATGTCTACAATATCTTTTCTCATTTTAAAAAAGAGAATAAATATTATCGAGATATTGTTTGATAAGCCAAGCACTCGAACTTATAACCGAGCTAAATTGCAACTATTGTTACTTAGTTTAGGATTTGTTGTTGTTTACTTAATGGAAGTTAGACATAACTTGAATCAATGCAGACTTGACGAACAATTCTGTAGGCTACCAGACGTGCAACCGGAATATCTAGCGATATTAGGAGGAAGCAACTTTGTTTACCTTTGGGGAAAGTTCACTTCACTAATTAAACAGCGGAGGTCAGAACGTGCTTAACTGGACTACTTTGTTCACTATTCTGGCGTTTGCTATTGGTTTGCTTCTGACAATTTTTGTTGGCGTTTTAGAAGTATTTATCCTGATATTTATTTGGCGAGGCACTTGGAACGCGAAGAATGGTCAAAAAAGAGGAATTAATCTAGAAAAGTTGATCAGTGAAAGTACAGGTGAAGCAAGTTTAGCACGCTTTCAGCTTTTGATCTTCACTTTTGTTATTTCCATGAGCCTAGTTTTAATTATTACCGGCACTAGCCCACCTAAGTTTCCCAACTTTATTCCCGATCAAATTTTGGGTTTATTGGGTATCAGCAGCACTTCCTACGTTCTTGGTAAAGCCCTCCAGTCCCAGATTCAGCCCCCTACCCCAGACGAATCAGATACAGCAGGAGCAGCAGCACCGCCGCCACCACCACCACCACCACCACCACCGCCACCACCACCAGATGAACCACCCTCTGATTCACAGAGTAATTCACCACAGTAAATTTGATTAGTTCGTAGTTGCGCTTTAGCGCTTCGACTAAAACGCTGATACATATACATGGGGCGTAGGGGGACGGCAATGCCGTGCCCCTACAGCTGGTATAATATTGCGTGGATTTAGGGGGATCTAAAAATTTATGCGGCTAAACAAATAGTTTGAAATCGCGGGAATAGTCCTAACGCTGAGATAAATCCATCAGATTCGCCAGCTTATAAACAATTCGCGCACCGACATTACCATCCCATTCAGCATCACCAACTTCGCAAATATCAAAGCCAATAATTTTGCGCCCACTATTCACCAATTCCCGAAATAGACAAAATGTTTGCTCTAATTCCAACCCACCAGGAACCGGAGTACCTGTATTTGGACAGAGTTTTGGATCTAAACCATCGACATCAAAACTAATATGAACGTACTCAGGTAAACCACTAATAATTTCTCGACACAAATCAATCCAAGTCGTTCCTGAATAAAGCGTTTGTTTGATGGCTGGATCGTAATAAGCAACAATTCGCCCCTGAGATTGGTTAATTATTTCTACTTCATCATGACAAATATCGCGTAAGCCTACCTGCACTAATTTGGAAATTTGCGGTATTTTTATGGCATTAAACATGATTGATGCATGGGAAAATTCAAATCCTTCATAAGCATCGCGTAAATCTGCATGGGCATCAATGTGCAAAATGCCATAATTTTCATAATTAGCTGCTAATGCTTGGAAATATCCTAAAGGTGAACTGTGATCACCACCAATAACGGCAACTTTTTTACCATCATTAATCGCTTGTAGAGACTGCTCAAATAACCATTGATTAACTTGTTGACAAGCATCATTAATTTCTGTCAACACAGGTGTTAAATCTGGTGTATCTGTCAGTGGTTTACCTTGGGCTAGTCGTTCGATAATTTTGGCTGCTTGCTGACGATAATATTTGTTCTTATCTAAAATATCCTGAGAAATTTCTACCATGAAAATTCCCTGTTTCCAACCATTAGAATTATCAAAATCGAACAAATCCAATTGAGTTGAAGCATCTAGAATCTGCTGTGGTCCGTTAGCTGTACCTTCGCCATAGGAAACAGTGACTTCCCAGGGTACACCAAAGACAATTAGGTTTGCAGATTCATAATCAAATGGCAAAGCCAAAAGGTTACCATTTATTTCAGCTACGCCGCTGGGGTTATAGTCTTGCAGTTGATTACTCATCGATTATTTTTTAGATTTACGGAAGTAGACAGCACGCCGCTTGGTGAATATCTGAATTGTAGCGGATAAATTTTCAACTAGAACAATGCCTTAATTACTTGCTCAAAATTGCGCCGATACATTTTTTGGTTATATTCGTGCCACTTTTGGTCTGATGATTGCGGAAAACGTGTCAATGTTGCCTCTTGAACATAATCTATGAATGGGCGACGCAGACATTCATATTTCTCAAAAGCTGTGGTTATAGCTTCTCTATTATCCCAGTGATGATCTTCACCAATTTTAGCTATCAATCTTACCACTGCCAATGCATCTTCCAACCCTTGATTAGCCCCTTGAGCCATAAAAGGAGGCATTCCGTGTGCTGCGTCACCAACTAAAACCACTCGTCCTGCATTCCAGGTTGGTTGAATTTTAATACTGGAGTCTCTGGTACTAGAAATTGTAGCGCGGTGAATGTAGTAAGGACGCTGGTACATATTAGCAAAAGGCGATATACGTACTAATTCCTTGATTGCATAGGGAAAGCCAAATTTTTCTAACTCTGGCAGAGCTAAGTCAATTAAATCACTTCCAGACTTACTTTGCAACAATTCCAAAGGCAAAGCCAGATTGATCATATATCCAAAATCACCTGTTGGTCTACGAAATAACATCATCTTTGGCTCACTTAAATTGGATATTTCATGATTACCAATTGTCACAATGAGCGAGTTATGAAGGAATTTTTCTTCCAGTTCTATTTGCAGTTTTGGTGGTATTTCAGTTAGTTTTCTACAACCTATGGCAGCAAAACCAGAGTATTCAGGTTTGGCAAAATCATGGTACTCAGTATCTTGATAAAGTACCCGGCGGATTGTAGAATTAATTCCATCGGCAGCCACAATTATTTTAGCACGAATCGAGTTAGTTACTAATTGTTGAGGAGTAATATCTAAATTATTTGGCTTTATATTATCTTGCTGCTCGTCTTCCCAATAAGCATAGGGATTGGCTTCTATTCCCTTATCAGATAAACAATCTATCCGAACACAGCCATTTTCTGGTTCATCTACAACATTAATACAACGGTGATTAGGTTTAACTTGCTCTTGGGGAAGTAGCTGTCTGAGAGTTGTTTGTAAATCATACCAAGAAGTTGATACTCGACCTTCGCCATAATTTTTTAACCAGTCGTCAAACCCAATAGGAATTGACCGAATTATCTGTCCTTGCAAATTTTGATAAATCCATTTTGGTGAAGTTTTCAGCGGTTTTGCTTCTTGAGTTATACCAACAGTATTCTCGTCACTAGATGGATTGGGACTTAAAAACCTAGTGCCAGATTTTTTGACTTCTTCGTAAGCGTGAAAATCTAAATATTTCAGAGCTTGTAATCCATTGGGAAGCAAATCTAACACCTGACCTACCTGACGAAAAGCACGAGTTTGATCGATCACAAGAATATTTTCAATCCCACGCTGGCGCAAACCAATAGCAGATGCTAGCCCGATGGGCATCTGCGCCAACCACTACAACATCATAGATTTTCATAGATTGAGGTTTCCTGGAAAATAGTTTTTATCAGCTATTCTACATTTACAGCAATTTTCATGTATTTAGACCACACTCTGATTTTTGTATTCCTTTCTTCCTTTCTTCCTTCTCTACGAGACGCTACGCGAATGCGTGAGATAAAAAAATGTAGTTCATTTACCCGAAAATCGCTGTAACTTGTACAATGTGTTTAATTGTCAGTCTCTAATAGGATACCGCTGAGGCTTTTGCTTACAGTACTTCATTAATAGCTGCAAACGCTGACACGTTTGTTGTCAACCAGTTCACGTTTACGATAAACGTGTTGACAATTACAACAAATGAGTTTCCATTTACAACAAACGTG
>CAVYXS010000269.1:0-22020 GCA_963772205.1 uncultured cyanobacterium | reverse complement strand
ACAAACTCTTCTAAAACCGTCATCCATGAATCAGAGATAGCACGTTCTCTAGCAAAAGCCAGTATGGGAGCGTATTCAATCAAGAGTTCCCTTTTCAAAACTCTAGCAATTTCTTGATCAGTCACATCATTCTCAAAACATGGAGGCAAATCAAGTTCCAATGCTCGAAAAGTTAGAATTGCTTGAACGCATTTTTCGCAATATCCACAGTTACGATCTTTTTGTTTCCCTTCCCAACAAACTCTGAGTGTTTGTAAAGCTTCTGGCCACTTGGCAATCTGCATCAGTTTAGCCGGACGAGAAAAGGCTCCCCCATCATGGATAATTGAAAAAGACCTGCTGGACAGTAGGGGATCTGTTAAAGGATTTGAACCCCATCCCCAAGATAAATCGATCGCATGATAAGGATCAGAGCTAGGGATTAGCCCCATTGCATAGCCACCTTGCAATAGCATCAGACAGGATGCTACACCTACTCCATGAGCATCCTCCCAATTTTGCGGGAAACTGCGAAAGTTAGTTGCCATAGGGATAGCTTCTAAACCCAGGCTAGTGAGAGCCAACCGGGATTTCTGCATGGCTTTATCAAAGGCTTCTGGCATAGAGAGGGGAATGTCCAACCCATGAACCATCAACCCTGCTTGTAGAGGACGCTGACTTCTGCCACACTTTCCTTGGCTGTGACGCAAGGCGGTAAAGCAGCTATCCAACCCACCGGAAAAAGCCGAAATTGCCCGCTCCACCCTGTTAGTTACGGTGTGTTCTTGCTCAATATCTGCGGTAATTTCCACCTGCTGGTAATGGTTTGGTCGCCAGCATGACCATATTGCCTGAAACTCTTGCAAATTTTGCAATAAAGATGGAGAAATTTCACCATGAACTAGTATATCAGTGCCTTGGCTCATAGCCAGAAAAATCGTCGCCGCAACAAATGGATCGCAGCTTTTCGTGAGCAGAGAACTCTGTTCCGCTTGCACCCGATACCACAAAAGATTTCTTTGTTGATCTGGAGTCTCGATTGTGACACCAACAGTGGCTGTGCCATTATCTTCAACCACCTGCTCTTGCCAAAGATGAGTGCGAGCCATGACTGATTTACCTATTTTTTATCCGCAAGTTAATTTGCCAAAGTAAGTATACAGGTATACAGGCAATAAGCAACATTTAATTTGTTCTGGAACTATAGCGCAACACATTCACATGAGGTAAAACATTATATCGCCAGGTGTAGGGAACAGTGCCCATTGGTGTCAACTTAAGCTAAAAATAGCTTTAGCGATTACCAACAAATAAATTATCCACTCTTGTGGGGTGGACATCCAGCCCTTGGACACGGCGGGCGAGACGCCCACCCCACAAGAAAAGTTGTATATTTTTTTATTTGTCAGTCCCTTACTCATATCTTGCACCACTTTTAACCTTAGCAGTAGTTTTCCATTAATTCCTGGGCGACAGGCAAGATATCCGAGGAGTTTTTCACAAATCTACAAAAGGGAACTTGATGAGTCCAACTTTCATAAAATGACTCATTTTTATAATAGGAGTTAGCTAAAAAAATGTGAGGAATATCTAAAAGCACACAAAGGATATGGCCATGTAGGCGATTGGTAATAATCATCCGATGTGGCTTAAATTGATATATTCCACAGTGCATCATGCCTAAGGAAGTGCGATGCATCTTAGGCTTGTATAAGCTATCAAGCTTTACTGAGTGTGACTGGAATGTTTGCTGTAGCTGCTGCAATATCCATGCCATAAAATTAGCTCCCTTCATTTGCATAGAGACAGGACTTATTTGCATAGCGCTAGGTGACAATGGCAAATTGTTCAGCATTAATTCACGCAAATACCAATAGTCCAAGTGAAGAGGAATCCAATCGTATGCAACTATATTTGGCAATGTAAAGATAGGAGCCTCTGAAAAATTCTGATTTAACTCTGCATCATATCGGCAGTGATATAATATAGAAGATTCTTGCTCAATATTATAAGACTTTAAATATGGTGTATCAGCTAATTGAAAAGCTATGTCGGGTGCTTTAAATATCTGACAGTTTCCAAAGTGCTTTAGGGCGATTTCATAGCTCCTTTGATCACGAACGAATAAAGTTAAATCGGGATGAGAGTTAAAAATTTTAGCGGCTTTATCTAAGTTTTCTGCACTTGCGAAATAAATGCTTTGTGGCATGATCACAATCGGGCGATCGCGATATTGAGAAATAATATGCTCGCGGAATTCTTGATGAACTCCCCACAAATCCCCTAAATTACCGCCACCATGAAAAATGATCGGAGATTTACCAGCCTGTTTCTCCATCTCATCCGCCGAAAAATCTGAAAAATCCGCAGCAGTATACTTAATTTTAGTGCTACAAATATCAGTTAAGTAAAATATCTCGCCCAACCAAATTAAGTGATCGCCAACATTACAATAATTAGGATAATTGAGTAGAACGCACTCTGAAAATCGGCCTATCTTCGCTAAATTTTGATGTAGAGTTTCTTTAATATTTCCTGCGACTGAAGTGCTTATCATCTTTAAATCCATCAATCTACATTCTCTCAAACTCTTACTATCTGCGCCACTCTGCGAGTTCCGCCTGAGCGGTACTGCGACTCTGCGTGAAAAAAATTATACTTTCACTCAGCAACGCCCAAAAATAAAATAGTAGCCCTATAGCTACTATTTAACTTTGTACAAACCAGCCCGTTCTCCATCAAGAAACATAGAAGCTTTGCCTCTTTAATATAATAATACTGATTGTCCGCGTAAAACCGCGTTGATTTCTTCTGTTGTTGTTTCTTGCAGAAAACCATCAGACTGTAGTGAATAAAGGGCATAGTAATGACTGTCTAAATTAGCAATTAGACTTTCGTGGGTTCCTGACTCAGCAATCCGCCCTTGATCAAAAACTAGAATTCGGTCAACTTCTTTAATAGTCGATAGTCTATGAGCAATAATAATTGTTGTTCTGCCCATTATGAGGTTATCTAATGCCTTTTGAATCAATGCTTCTGAAACAGAATCCAGGCTACTTGTTGCTTCATCCAGGACGAGAATTGGGCGATCCGCAAGGATAGCACGGGCGATAGCTACCCGTTGGCGTTCACCACCTGAAAGTTTAACACCAAGCTCACCAACCTTTGTGTCATAGCCATCCGGCAAATTTATAATAAAGTCGTGGGCATAAGCTTGACGAGCAGCCTGTTCAATTTCTGACTGCGTTGCATCAGGCTTGGCATAGCCGATATTTTCAGCAATAGAGCGATGGAAAAGAATCGGGTCTTGAGAAACTACTGCAATGTTTCTCCGTAAACTTTGTTTGGTGACATTGCGGATATTCTGACTATCTATCATAATATCACCTTTCTGCACATCATATAAGCGTTGAATCAGCTTTGTAAAGGTACTTTTACCACTACCCGAACGCCCAACAAGAGCAATTTTTTCACCTCCGGATATAGTTACAGAAAAATTTTCATATAGTGGTTTAGCCTGATTATTATAACCAAAATCTACCTGATTAAAACTAATTTTACCTAACTTTACTTCTAGAGATACTGCATGCTGGAGTTTCGGCAATTTTTGCATCTACATTGTCTAAATCAACAATTTCTTTTAGATCAGTTATCGACTTCCTGAGGCGGCGGATGTTGTGACTCAATTCCGCCATTTTGTATTGTGCCATTTGATAACTAATTAAAATTGTAATGACATCACCAGTTGTGCGAATTCCTTCAAACCACAGCCAAATTGATATGCCGAGAATTACCGATCCAGTTACCCAAAACAAGACGTTTTGAATGAAAAGAGATGTTTCCATTCGCCACCAAACAATTTGATTTTTTAAACTCCAGTTATCTGCTATTTTCCTAAATTTATTGTTCTCATTTTCTTCGGCTGCAAAGGTTTTAACTAGACTATTGCAGGTAATTGCATCAGACAAAATGCCATTCATGTGAGTATCTATTTGATTAACTTCTTCATAAGCAGGTGTTAGGTAGTTTTTGGAAAATCTATTAGTTGAGTAAAAGAAAATTATAAAACCTAGAATACTAGTAATTCCCAACCAGAAGCTGTTGAAAAAAAGGATGATTATCAAAGAAATACTTGTCAATATGTTTGGATAAATTGACATATATAGCGTATCGCTAAATGAGTCAAAACCTGATTTGCCACGATTGATATTTGTAACTATACTTCCAGAGAAATTGTTAATGTGCCATTCTGTACTCAAATATTGTATTTTCTCGAAAGCTTCAGCCACGATTTTTTTCAATACCTGTGTAGTTGTCTTACTCCATAGAGAAATTGCCCATAGTCGGCAAATATATGATGTTAGGCTAGCTCCAGAAAGATAAACACATATCCATGCTGGAGTAATCCATGCTCTTGTGGGATCGCTAAAGCTATTAACTAACTTCCCATTCCAAACTGGTATTAAAACTTCTAAAAAAGTTTGCAATGCTATCAAAACTAGCACAAAGAAAATCGCATATCGATCCTCAGACCAGTAATGCCAAGCAAAATTGAAAGTAGAGCTAAAGCTGGCTCTTAAAGATTTATCTTCCATATCTTCCATATATAATTTGCCTGCTAATAAGTAAGTCGGTGAGAAAAAACCAAACTACATTAAGTAATGTAAAATTTAATTAAATTGGCTTTTAGTAAGCGGCTCTAGCCCTTAAGAGAGGACTAAAGTCCCCACTACAAACCTTGAATTATTCATGCCGTTCTACTTATTATCCTAAATTATGATGGTTACGTAGTGAGCGATAAATCGCTCATTAAAGCACTTTAGTGCTTACTACATACCGCGCAAAATTAATGAGACAAACCACTAGCTTCCTTGGGGAATCACATCAGCAAGCTCTATACCGGACTGGTTTTGTTCCAAGAGAATCACCCGGTCGTGAAATTGCTCTAAGGTTTGCCGATGGCCAATGCTGATAATTGTAGTATCTGGCAATAGCATTCCCATAGCTTTGTATACTAACGCTTCTTGCTCTTCATCGATCGCCGAAGTTGCTTCGTCTAGGAACAACCATTCAGGCTTAAGTAGTATCGCCTGAGCAATAGCCAAACGCTGCTGTTCACCTGGAGACAAAAGTTGTTCCCAGTGAGCTTCTTCATTCAGGCGATCGCCTAAATGTTCAAGTCCCACCTTCGATAGAACATGTTGCAGCTCAATATCCCCGTCAAGCCTAGACTCGGACGGAAAATAGAGAGCATCCCGTAGCGTTCCGATGGGGATGTATGGCTGCTGCGGTAAAAATAGCGATTGTTGCAGTTCTGGTCGATAAAGGCGACCCCTCCCGAATGGCCAAATACCTGCTAAGACCCGAAACAAAGTACTTTTCCCGCTACCAGAGATCCCCTTGATCAGCACACTTTGTCCTGATCTCAGTCGCAAGTTAAAGGATGGAATCAGTGGGCGTCCGTCGGGAAGCGCTACCATCGCCTGCTCCAGCCGAATTGAGCCATCAGCAGAATCTTCCGCCTCAAATCCAGATACACTGGTATTAACTTGGTCAAGTTCATTGCTGAATTCGATTAAGCGGTCAACGGTAGCGTGCCACTCTGCAAAGCTTCCGTATGAATTCACCAGCCAGGAGAGAGCATGACTAATCAGACTAAACCCATTCCCGATTCTCATGAGATCACCAAGCTGCATAGCACCTGAGAAGAAACGAGGTGCCATTGCCAAAAAAGGCAGTATATCTGGAGTATCTACGACAAAATTCTGAAACGCCTGTAGCTTTGCATTAGAGTAAATAAGTTTTAGAGAATTCGAGTACACAGCCTGCAGGTTCTGTCGCGATCGCGATCGCTCTTGCGGCTCTGCTCCATAAAGAGCAATCCCCTCCGCACCCTCCCGCACGCGGATCAAACCGAAGCGGAAATTGGCCTCAAGACCTTGTTGACGGTGATTTAGCCGAATCAGTGGATTTCCCACAGCATGGCCAAGAAACATACCCACTAGCCAGTAGAGTAGTGCAGCCCAAAAAATATAGCCTGGGATTGGGACTTGTATGTTCCCTAGAGAAAAGGAAAATGTTCCCGAAATATTCCAAAGGACACTGGCGAAAGTCACCACTGTCAGAGTCATGTTGATGAAGCCAACACCAAGATTAATTGTTTTTGCAGTTAGTAGTTGAAAATCCTCAGCGATGCGCTGATCCGGATTGTCCGCACGTCCCCGGAAGCGTAATTCATAGAAAGCACGATGCGTTAGCCAACGGTTTATATAGTGATTGGTGAGCCAACGCCGCCATCTTGCATCGAGTAACTGGGAACAGAATGTCTGTAAGACTTGACACGCTAGCTGAAACAGCAAAAGAAAGATGGTGAACGATATTGTCTGATAGAAAACTGTACTGTTGCGATTTTGCAGAGCGTCGAAGAAGCGCCCTGAAGTTTCGTTTAGCATGACGCTGATATAAACTTGCACAACAACAAACCCGACTATCGCGGCTAGAAGCGCCAAAGCTAACCAACGCTCTTTACTTGTCCAATAGGGACGCACAATCCGCCAGAACTTCAGTCCAATCCACCTTGGTGGTTTTGACTCGCTCCGAGGATCTCCATTCCCCCCGTTCCCGCTAGCATTCCTTAACCGATCTTGCTTCATCCTGAGAATTCCTATCTAGCGATCGCTTCTCCCAATACACAATTTTTACAGTGCGATCTTCCAATGCTTGGTGCGGACGTTTTTGATTGTATCAGGATTTTTCAACTATCCCACCCTAGCGTTGCCCTGGATAGGGCTGCCAACTTCACGAAGAATACTCTCATGAGCTTTACGGTTTTTACTAGTATCAAAAAAATAATTCTTATAGTTATTTGTGAGAAATAACGAGATAAAAATCTTTGTTTGATAAGCATTACAACTTTTATTTGTTCAACAGTATTTATTTGTTTTTATGTATTTTTTAAGACTTTTATGGGTTTATTTTGAGTTTTTGTAGCTACCGAAAATAAATAATTATTAAAAAATCAAATAAGTAGGACAATAAAATCAAAATTCATGTATTCTAATTGAGGCGTATAACTTATGTAAGTAAAAAAAAATCTGCTCTCAGATTCGTTTTAACTTCATGGGATGGGATGTTTGTTCTGTCCTACTTCCCTCCTTAAAATACACTCCGTAACTTACACACGAGACTAAAGCTGCTACCAAAATGCATCCCAAAACTGCGGTTAAGTTCGATCAAGAGACGTTCAAGAGAATGAAGCGGGATATTGAGCTTCTATCTAAAACCAATCGTGGGAGACAGCAATCTCCCAGCTTTGCCACTGAAATTCCCGAAGAAATTGGTGTTCAGCTGACTTATCGATGCAATTTAAGATGCGAAACCTGTTTTCAATGGAATGACCAAGGCTTTTTCCATCATCTGAATAAGGCTCAATTGAAGGGGGAATTGGACGCTGCTATTTTTGAGAAAATTCTCTATGAAACTAAGTCAGCTAAGTCAAACTTATACCTCTGGGGTGGTGAGCCAATGGTTCACCATGAATGGCCTGAACTTTGTCGAATGATCGAGAAAGATCCCCGCTGGACAGTTATTTGTACCAATGGTCTGCTAATTGAGAAAGAACTAGATTCGCTGCTACCTATTTCCTCAAATCTCGTGCTTTTAGTTAGCGTTGATGGATTTAAAGATGACAACGACGCGATTCGTGGTAAGGGAACTTTTGATCGTGTGCTGCATAACATTGACATCGTTCGCGCCCTGCAGAAAAAGGGTGAGTTTAAGGGCAAAATCTCCCTGAGCGCTGTCTTGAACGGTGAGCTTGCACCTCGACTTTATGATTTCGTTGAATATTGCGAGAGCCTGGAAATTGACAGCCTGTACCTTGTCTACCCTTGGTATATTCCAGAAACTATTGCCAACAAAATGGACGAGCATTTCAAAACCAACTTTAATTGGCTAAATACATTACCAGAGCAGCCCAAAGCTAGTTGGCATTCTTACACCTATCATGTTGGTTCCGATAAGGTGGAACTACTGCGTCAGCAAATTGCCAAGGTTAACGATCGCTCCTGGAATATCCGGATCAGGTATCAGCCAGCACTAGAAGCCGATGAGTTCTCGGCTTTTGTGGGCGGTAGTGATGAACCAGGACAGAGACGCACCCGATGTCTGTCAATTTCCAACAGAATGGATGTTCTCGCCGACGGTAGCGTTAGCTCATGTAAACTGTTCCCCGAATTTAACATCGGCAACCTTTATGAACAAGGTGTTTTAGAGATTTGGCAAAGCGACGCTTTTAAAAGAGTCAGAGAAACCATCCACGGTAGTTTAACCCCGATTTGTTCCAAGTGTGTACTGCTTTATCGGCACGGGGTTTAAGAGGATGTTTGAAAAGTTTTAGGCGAGTATAAACCAATACAGTTCAGTTAAGCCAAAAACCCTCATGTAGAGACGCGATAAATCGCGTCTGAAAGACTTTTCAAACAACCTCTAAAACAATATTGAGCGATCGCAAAACTCTTATATCGGAGTACATCAATGAAAATTTTAGGGTTCATTGGGCGTTCAGATATTCCCCTAGCCCATGACGGTTCTGCCAGCTTAATCATAGATCACAAAATTAAATTCGCTCTTGAGCAAGAACGCCTCACCCGCAAACGGTATGCTGAAGGTCAAGGCTGTTTAGATGCCACGAAAGCCTGTTTAAACAGTGCTGGTCTTCATCTCTCAGACATAGACTGCATTGCCTATGGCTGGCTTGAAGATCTAAAATCAGGTACTCAAGTTTCTGACTATGTAGTTTCATCCAACGAACTCACACCCATACTCTTACCGCCAGAACAGTTTGGCTATACCGAACCACCTAACATTCATTTTGTCAAGCACCACTATGCCCATGCAGCCGTAACATTTTTTACGAGTGGTTTTGACAGCGCCGCCGTGCTGGTAATGGATGGACAAGGGGAAGGGGTTTCAGTTTCTCTGTTTCACGCCCAAGGCAACACCATTGAGCTAATTGAAACCTATCCCGTGGATACCTCATTGGGAATGTTCTACGGCGCAGCTGGCGCGCGCTCTGGACTCGGTTGGCACTCTGGCCCTGGTAAGCTGATGGGGCTAGCGCCCTTTGGTCAAGTGAGGGAGTCCATTGATTTTCATTTCGACTCAGACACAGGACGTTTCACACTACCTGCATTGCTGCAAAAAGCAATTGATGACTCCCCGACACCGCCTACAGCATCTGACATCGGCATGTTGTGGCTGGACTATTTCGAGGACTATCATTATCCCTATCGGCAGACATGGAAATCGGGTTGGGAATCGGTTAAGGCTTACCATGTCGCTCATTATGCCGACTTCGCTGCCTCCGTTCAGCACACCCTAGAAAACATTGGTCATAATCTGGTAAAACGTCTCAAGAAATTAACCGGTGAGAAGAATCTTGTTCTCAGTGGTGGTTGTGCATTGAACTGCACGATGAACGAGGCGTTAAGTCGGCAGAAGATTTTTGATCATATTTATATCTTTCCTGCTGCCAACGATGCCGGATGTAGCATTGGCGCAGCACTAGCATTATCTCATCTTTTAGATCCACCAACAGCACCGTTAGAAAGATTGCCCAGTCCCGCCTTTGGCAGTACCTATACCAGTGACGCCATCATCGCGGCGATTAAAGACTACGGCTTTATCCCGGAAAAACTGTCTTCAGAAGAACTGATTGAACGGGTAGCCGAGGATCTAGCCGCTGACAAAATTGTCGCTTGGTTTAGAGGTAAAGACGAATTTGGGCCTCGTGCTTTGGGACGACGCAGCTTTTTAGCCAATCCCTCACACAGAGAAACTCTAGGGCGACTCAATCATATCAAAGGCAGGGAAACCTGGCGACCGTTGGCTCCCAGCATTCTCAGTGAAAAAGCAGAGATAGTTCTGGAAGGCGCGTTAGATCCGGGGCTACATCGCTATATGCTAGGAACAGCCACCATCCGACCAGAATGGCGCACTAAGATTCCGGCTGTAGTCCACGTTGATTTTACCACACGCTCTCATTTAGTGGAAAAAGATCAAGATGGCATTTACTGGTCTTTGATCGATCGCTTCTACCAAAAAACAGGTATTCCTTTAGTCTGCAATACCTCCTTGAATGTAGCAGGTCAACCCCTTGTCCACAAGCCAGAGGAGGTATTGGATATTTATACTACTAAAGAAGATGTCCAAACGCTAGTCATTGAGGACTTTTACCTAACCAAGTCTGAAATCGTTGATCATACCCATTAATTTCCGTCCATCCGTCGGAGATATATCATGCGGTTTTCTCTAATTGTGCCTACCGTCAACCGAGTCAACGAGTTAGAGCGGCTGTTTCAGTCTCTTTCCAGCCAGCATCACGATGATTTTGAGGTCATTCTTGTCGATCAAAATTTAGATGATCGCTTGGAAAAGTTGGTGACTGACTACAGTCAACAGTTCCCCATCCTGCACCTGAAGCAGACAAAGCGGGGCTTATCTCGTGCTAGAAATTTGGGGCGATCGCACATCAAAGGTGATATTATCGCTTTTCCCGATGATGACAGTGTTTACCCCCCAACAGTTTTATCTCAAGTGGCTCATTTTTTCGAGCAGGATCAGACTTGGGATGGGGTAATTGCCAGAATCTTCGACTTGAATGACGATAAAAATGCTTTTGAGTTTTGCGGCGGCGACGATCAATCCGGCGCTGTTGATTACTGGAAAGGGTATACAGTTGGCATATCTCACGCCATGTTTTTTCGTGCTGCTGTTGTCAGAGAGATGGCTTTTGATGAAGCTATGGGTGTAGGTTCAGGGACACCTTGGGGAGCAGGTGAAGATGTTGATTATCTATTTCAATGTCTCGATGCAGGCTACAGATTATACTATGATTCTAAGTTGAATGTTAGACATCCCAGCCCACTGAAAAAAAATAACTTTCGCCAACAGATTCAACGAGAATATGCCTATGGATTGGGTAATGGCTATTTACTGGGTAAACATATTTTACCCAAGCCACTTGTACAGTCTGCAACCAGTTCAGGCTATCAACATACAATCATCGAGATTAGCAAGGGAGACTTACGTCGTGCTGGATATTTCTTGATGTGGGGTATCGGCACATCATTTGGATATTGGAATGGTATGAAAAAGCGGCGGAGAATTACTCAAGAAGCGAAAAAGATCACATGATGTTTTCTCTGGTTTTAGCCACTAAAAATAGAGTTAATGAGGTTGAGCGGTTTCTGCGATCGCTCACAACTCAAACCCATGAAAACTTTGAGTTAGTTCTTGTTGATCAAAATCCAGACGATCGCCTGCTGGAATTGGTAAAATCCTATGGTCAGAAATTTCCGATTATTCATCTGAAACAGTCCCAAAGTGGCGCATCACGGGCGCGAAATCTGGGACGCTTACACGCCAAAGGTGATGTGATTACTTTTCCCGATGATGATAGTGTTTATCCATCAGAAATTCTGACTCAAGTTGCTGATTTTTTCCAAAAAGATCAGCAATGGGATGGTGTTGTAGGAAGAGTTTACGATTTAGATAAAGATGAAAATGCATTTTTATATTGTGGTGATGATAACTCTGGAATAATTGATCTGGAAAGAGCATTTCGGATTGGCATCACCCATGCCACATTTTTACGTAACCATATCGTTAAAGAAATATGTTTCGACGAAGCTGTAGGCCCCGGAGCCGGTACACCTTGGGGTTGTGGAGATGACGTGGATTACTTGTTTCGCTGTATTAACGCCAAATACAAAATTTATTATAATTCGGCGCTGATTGTGCGACACCCAAACCCATTCAATCTCTACAACTTCCGTCAACTTCTATGGCGCGAATATAGCTATGGACGTGGTAATGGATATTTACTCGGTCGCCATTTTCCGTCATCATTTGTGTGGTCGGAGATTTTACCAAATTGTCCTTACGTGTTTATTACCTTATTTAAAGGTCAGTTTGATTATTCTGCATATATTACAGCGTCAATTATTGGCATGTCCTTAGGATATTGGGATAGTGTCACAAGACAAAGTAAGGGTATGAAAAAATCAATATTGGGTGCAATTTCATGAGATTTTCACTGATTGTTGCCACTAAAAATAGAGTAAATGAAGTTGAGCGCTTTTTGCGATCGCTCACGAACCAAGTAGGCAATAATTTTGAAGTTATTATTGTTGACCAAAATTTAGACGATCGCTTGACTGATGTAGTTAATTGCTACAGTCCGCTATTTCCCATTACCCACATTAAACTAGAAACCCCTGGCACATCACGCGCTCGTAACCGGGGAATTGTCTTAGCTAACGGTGATATCATTGCGTTCCCCGATGATGACTGTTTATATCCTCCTGGCTTTTTGACAAACGTTGCCCATTTCTTTGCAGCTGATGCAACTTGGGATGGTTTGACCGTCAGAGTGATGGACTTAGAAGGCGATCGCGATGCCTTCGATCACTGTTTACAAGAGTCTTGCCAAGTTGATTATACAACAGGTGTGAGCGTTGGTATTGGTCCGTCAATGTTCTTCCGCTCCCACCTAGCCAGGAAAGTGGCTTTTGATGAAGATATGGGGCCAGGGGCGACATGGGTAGGCGGAGAAGATACAGATTACCTGCTGCGCTGTCTCGATCATCATGCGGTGATTTACTATAACTTTGACTTATTTGTCAGACATCCTAGACCACATGATATTTATAGTCTTCGTCAACTCATTCGCAGAGAGTTTACTTATGGGCGTGGATGTGGATATTTGATGAGGAAGCATAATGCAGCGTGGCGTGACTTAATCCGAGAATTTTTCATCCCGTTTTGGCTGATGATGAAATATACAGTCACAGGAAAGTTTCGGGATGCGCTGACTTGTCCGGGGATGGGAATAGCTCGAATACTAGGCTATTGGGAGGCTATGCAGAAATTTAAAGGGGAAAACTACCATGAGTTTGAAGTACGTTCAAATTGAAACAACCAGTGTCTGTAATCATCGCTGCTTCTTTTGTCCTGTATCGATGGATAAACGGGAAAAAACTGAGCTATCTGTGGCAAAGATAGAAAAGATTATTGAGGGACTTCACGATCATCCCATTGAGGCGATCGCTCTGAGTGGTTTCATGGAAGCAACTTATGATAAAGAGTTAGTTGAGAAGATTACTGTTATTCGGAATGCAGGGTATAAAGTTTCAATCTACAGTAATGGATCAGGACTGAAGCCAGAATTAACCGATCAACTGCTTAATTTAGGAGTAAGCAGTTTCACATTCAACCTCTCAACCTTGGATGAAGGGAAATATCTGCAAACGCGGGGATCACGAGATTTACCGAGAGTTTTGTCTAATCTTGATTATCTGTTAGCTCAAACACCTGTGCAAACGCGAGAAGTCGAGGTAACGCTGGTGGTAGTGGGGGCTTTGGATCAGCAACACGCGGCAAGCTTTCAAATGATTCAAGACAGATTTGCAGATACAGGTGTCTCCAATATTTTGATTATTCCGATGGTTGAATTTGCAGGAAAAGCCAACCAGGGATTGTTACCAATTAGACCTAATCATCAAAAATTACAAGGTTGCCTTTGGCATCGTGACCAAGAATGGCTACATTTTGATGCTGACGGTGAAGCTATTTTATGCTGTCATGATTACTTCTCTAAATATAAAATGGGCAATATTAATGATGCCAGTGTGACAGAGATTTATCAAGGAGATCCCATCCAGCAGTGGCGACGCTGGATTAGTGGAGAAGAAGAAGCACCAGCAGATTTTATCTGCCGTAGTTGTGCTTACGCTATCACAGACAATCATGTGGAAAAATTGCGTGAATCGTTCTGCGATCGCTGTGAGTTACCCGACATATTAGGAGTAGATAATTCTTGCAAAAAATGTGGCGATGTTGGGCAACTCATTGATGCTATTGAGAAACATCCTGAACTCTTGTCTCTAGCATAATTAGGAAATTTAAAGATGCGGTTTTCTCTCGTTTTAGCAACTAAACATAGAGTAAAAGAGTTGGAGTGTTTTCTCAAATCCCTTGCAGCCCAAACCTGCAATGATTTTGAGCTAATCTTGGTTGACCAAAATACCGATGACCGATTAGCAGAACTAATCAAATTTTACAGTCAAAAATTTCCAGTTATCCACATTAAACAACCGGAACCTGGACTATCTCGTGCCCGTAATCAAGGCTTAAAACATGTCAAAGGTGAGTTATTCGGCTTCCCTGATGATGACTGTATTTACCCTCCCGACTTCTTAGCAAAAGTGTCTGAGTTTTTTCATAGTGATTCAGCCTGGGGCGGATTAGTTATTAACGTTCTCGATTTAGAAGAAGATAAAGAAGCCATGCTCTATCTTCCTGAAAGTCCTGGAGTGGTTGATTATGATAAGGGATGGATCGTTGGTATGACTGCAGCCTTATTTTATCGTGGAAACTTTGCCCTCTCAGTTCAATTTGATGAAAACATGGGGCCAGGTACACCTTGGGGAGGGGCGGAAGATGTTGATTACTTATATAGCTGTCTTGATGCTGGTGCCAAGACTTACTATGATCCACAGATCATTATTCGACATCCTACCCCTAGTAAACTTTATTCCATTCCTCAGTCAATTCAAAGAGAGTATAACCATGCTCGTGGGGCTGGATTTTTAATGAGGAAATGCAAGTTGCCATTGTCAAAGGTGTTTTGGCGAATCACCAGTCCATTAATCTATACGATCCAATTTATTTTTCAAGGGAGATCCCGTGAGGCTGCTTGCTTTCCTGGCGTATCTCTTGGTAGGTTGCTGGGATATTTAGGAAGTTGGAAAATCAGTCAAAAAGCATTTTCATAACGTCAACTATAGGAGTAAATCAATGAATTTATTAACCGATATTGCCCATCCTAAATGGATTGTGATTCAGCTGGAAGAAAAATGCAACTTGCGCTGCAAAATGTGCTATGAGTGGGGCGACAACGGTTCCTATTTTGGTAAAGAAAAACTGGTTTCTCTTGATTATCCTGTAATTGAGAGAGCAGTTAAAGCCCTGCTGCCGGGTAAACCCTTTTTCGGATTATTTGGTGGTGAGCCTCTGCTGTATCCTCATATTGGAGAACTCATTAAGCTAATTAAAGATGGGGGTTGCAAAGTTGATATTCCCACCAACGGCACTCTGCTAGAGAAAAAAGCCGAAATGCTCGTAGAAGCCAAGCCTGATCGCCTGTGGATTTCCCTAGATGGACCCCCAGAAATTAATGATAACCAACGAGGTCAAGGGGTATTTGAGAAAGTTATGCGAGGTATTAATCGCCTCCATGAAGTACGGGCAGAAAAAGGCAGTATGTTTCCGAAAATTGGTGTGACATTTATTGTTACCCCAATAACTTATCGTTACATTGAAGAATTTTTTCTCTCTTGCCTTGATTTGTCTAAAATTGAGCATTTGAGCATTGAATTTCAGACCTATTCTACCTCTGAGCAATATCTTAAGTATGCCGAAGTTTTGAAGACTAAATTTGGTATTGATCAGGCTCCTGTGGCTGCGGGTACTGTTCAAGATCCAGCTATCTTTGCGGATATGGACTTTGAGTATATTGTCGAGCAAATGCTAAAAGTTAAGGCAGTTTGTGAGCAGAAGGGAATCTATTTCGTTGCTTACCCTAGAACCATCGAACACGATAATGTCCGCAACTTCTTTACAGCTAACTGGCAAAACATGGTGGATAAGCGGACGTTCTGCGCGTTTCCTTGGCTATACAATGAAATTTCTGCAAGAGGAGATGTCACAGTATGCCATACATTTTATGATCTGCCCGTGGGGAATATTCATGAAGAAGATATTTTAGATATTTGGAAAGGAGAAAGGATTAAGCAAGTGCGAGATCATTTACGTAAAAACCTATTCCCTATCTGCACGGCTTGCGCTCGATATTATGCCGATCCAACTAAGCATTAATTCATCTAACCGCGTTGATGAATTGAGATATGAAATGGCAAAAATACCTTTCTTTTTCTTTGTATCTTTGCGCCTTCTCTTCGAGACGCTACGCGAATGCGTGAAACAAATTCATCCGACTAATCAGCAATGCTCATTTAACGATGGCGCTCTCAACAAAAAAAAGTGATGAAAAAGCCAGTATGTATCGGTATTCTTGGGGCTGCAAATATTGCACAGAGGGCTGTTATCGAACCGGCTAAAAAACTGGAGGGGGTTCAGGTTTTTGGTGTGGCGGCTAGAGACAGTGCAAAAGCCCAGAAGTTTGCCCAGGATTATGATATCCCAGTGGTATTTCCCAACTATGATGCCCTGATTGAGAGCGATCGCATTGATGCGGTTTACATTCCCCTAACTAATCACCTTCATACCCCCTGGGTAATTAAGTCCATCCAGGCGAAGAAGCCAGTTTTAGTGGAAAAGCCCATCTGTTTGACTATTGGAGAGTTTAATGCTATAGCAGCCGCTGTTGCAACTGATGATGTTCCCGTGTTGGAAGCCGTGATGGTTCAGCATCATCCCTGGCAAAAAAAGCTGCGAGATATCGTTGAGACAGGGATCTATGGAAATCTCAAATCTATCCGCACCAGCTTGGCTTTTCCATTTAGCGAGGTAGATAATCCAGGTAACTATCGGTTTTCGCCTGAGCAAGGCGGTGGAGCCTTCTGGGATTTCGGGACTTATTGGATTCAGCTTGTGCAAATTTGTCTGGGATTGCAACCAAATGCGATCGCAGCCGAAGCCATATTTAACAAACCCGATGGTGTAGATTTGACATTCAAAGCCAGTTTGACTTATCCCCAAGGAGCAATATCTGAATTTGACTGCTCTTTTGAGCGTCCTTTTGAAGCTAATCACTGGCTGGAATTAGAAACAGCGCACATCAAAATCCGGAATTTTTTTCGTCCCTTATTAGGTATCCAGTCAATGAGCCTTGATGTGCATCACCTCGATACTGGCGAAACAGAAACCATCAAATTTCCCGTTCAGAATTACTACGTCAACCAACTGGAATTTTTCTTGCGAGTTCTGGAAGGAAGCGAAAAAAACTTACCCCTAAATCAAAGCCGTGAACGAGTCAAAATCATCCAGGAAATTTATCACTCAGCCCAAAAATGAACCACATTTTTATATCTCACGCATTCGCGTAGCGTCTCGTAGAGAAGGCGCATTCGGCGAAGCCGTTCCCGTTCGCGTAGCGTCCCGTAGGGAAGGGTAGGGGCAAAGGAAGAAAGAAATACATGAAAACTGCTTTAACTCAGCAACGCCAAATTTTAAATACTAGTGCAGACAGAGGTTTCCGTGGTAAATCGCTCCGAACACAATAAAAAAGCACGCTGGAAAGCAGTCCAAACACTGTTGACAAAATATCGGCAGGGTTCACAGTTGCAAGCGATGTCTGACGACAAGCCGCTCCGCGTCTACGCTCCCTCACAAAGCCTACCGCTTTCCTTTGCTCAAGAACAGCTTTGGTTTCTTAGCCAGTTGGGTGGCGATAATACAGTTTATAATTTTCCGTTTGCCTTTTGGATGGATGGATCTCTCAATGTCACGGCACTGAGAGAAAGTTTACAGGAGATTTTACGACGGCACGACATTCTCAGGACTACTTTTCCCTCGGTTGGCGGACTGGCTGTATCAGTTATTTCCCCAACCT
This sequence comes from uncultured cyanobacterium, assembly GCA_963772205.1. Taxonomy (GTDB): domain Bacteria; phylum Cyanobacteriota; class Cyanobacteriia; order Cyanobacteriales; family Nostocaceae; genus Gloeotrichia. The sequence goes on along the minus strand of CAVYXS010000269.1, from coordinate 4,406 downwards.
ACGATCTGAATTTGTCAGTAACCGATTTACGCCAGCTAGATCCAGCAGAACAAGAAGCGCGGTATCAGTCCATTAGCCATGATCAGATTAGCAGACCGTTTGATTTAGCCCAAGGGCCACTGTGCCAATTTCAATTAATCCGGTTTACTGAAGAGAAATATGTACTTTTGATGACCATTCATCACATTATCTATGATGGATGGTCTCAAACTGTGTTTACCAAAGAACTCTCAATTCTTTACCAGGACTTTTCCACAAATCAGCCACCCTCATTACCGGACTTGCCAATTCAATATGCTCACTTTGCTCACTGGCAGAGGCAATGGCTAACAGGTGAGATTTTACAATCGCATAGATCCTATTGGCAACAGCAGCTAGCGGGTGAGATTCCGTCTCTGCGTCTGCCGTTTGAGCTACCCCAAGCTGCACAGCCAGACGATCGCATGACATACAAGGGTGAGCGTCAGCCTGTAGAATTCTCCCCCCATCTTACAGCAGCCCTGAAACAACTAGGCGATCGCCAAGGGGTGACGTTGTTTATTGTTCTCTTAGCAGCATTCAACCTATTACTATATCAATATACTCAGCAAGAAGACATTATTATTTGTTCTACCCAAGCTGGGCGTAATCTTAGTAAAGTCCAGGGATTGATTGGTTTTTTCAATACAGTTGTGCCAGTACGAACCGATCTATCCGGGAATCCCAGCTTTTTAGATTTAGTTGATCGAATCCATCAGGTTGTTTTAGATGGATACCAACACCAGGATATGCCGCTACATCTGTTGGCAGACACTGAAAATCTTGCTCATAAGCGGTTGTTTCAGGTGATGTTGGTGTTGCAAAATACACCGAGTGAACTGCTGACGCTTCCGGGTGTACGAGTTGAATCCGAGTATCTCTCAAATGGTACTGCTAATTTTGACTTATTTTTATCTCTAATTTCCCCAGAGGGGACTGTTGATCAACTTAAAGGATATTTAGAATATAAAACTGATTTATTTACGCCTTCAGCAATTACGAAACTATTAGCAGATTTTCAGGCGTTATTAACAGATTTGGTGGAGAATCCCCATCAGCAACTCTCAGATTTGCCGCTGTTAATGACTCACGAGCCGCAATCAGTGGCAGACCTTTCAAAACAGTCTAAAAAGCCATTTGTTGCTCCTCGTACCCCAATTGAGCAGCAGTTAGCGCAGATTTGGTCAGAGGTATTGGGGCGAACGCCGATTAGTATCTATGACAATTTCTTTTGGCTGGGGGGACATTCCCTGTCAGCAACCCAGGTAATTTCCCGTGTAAATACAGCATTTACAGCAGAGTTACCGATTCTGCCCATCTTTAAACATCCAACCATTGCAGAGTTAGCAGAGTTGATCGAGGCTTGCTTGCAACAGGGGCAATCCGGTATAAAATCAGTGAAGATTGAGCCAGTACGCAGAGAAAATAAACTCCCCCTCTCTTTTGCACAGCAACGACTGTGGTTTTTAGATCAGTTAGGCAGTAGTGTTGCCTACAATCTGCCTATAGCTTTGGCGTTTACTGGCACACTCCAGGTAACAGCACTACACCGCACCTTACAGGAAATTGTACATCGCCATGAGAGTCTGCGTACCACATTTGCAGCAGATGAAGGTATACCCTATCAGGTGATTCACTCCCAGATGGCGATCGCCCTACCTGTGATTGATTTGAGTGGTTATGGGCTAGAAGCACAAAGGCTAGAAGTGAAGCGTCTAGCTGCCACTGAAGCTACTGCACCCTTTGACCTCAGTCAAGATCCGATGCTGCGAGCGACTTTGCTGCATCTCGGTGAATCTACGCCCTGTCCCCGCCCAGAAAATCACATCCTTCTGCTCACCCTCCACCACATTGCTGCTGATGGTTGGTCAATTGGGGTGTTGCTAGAGGAATTGACTACTTTATACACCGCCTTCAGCCAGGATCAACCTTCTCCCCTGAGCAATTTAGCAATCCAGTATGCTGATTTTGCAGTTTGGCAGCGCCAGTATTTGCAAGGGGATATACTATCACGACAGTTGAATTACTGGAAAGAACACCTAGCTGACGCACCACAACTGCTGCAACTCCCTACGGACTATCCCCGCCCTGCTCAAGAAAGTTTTCCAGGGGATGCGGTGGAAGTGGTTATTGATACCAACCTCACTCAACAGTTACGTCAGTTGAGCCAGCAGCAAGGCACAACCCTTTACATGACCATGCTAGCGGCGTTTCAAATCCTGATGTCTCGCTACAGTGGGCAAACGGATGTGGTGGTGGGATCGCCCATTGCCAACCGTAATCGTCAAGAAATAGAACCACTAATTGGTTTCTTTGTCAATACTCTGGCAATGCGAGCTAACCTGTCTGAGGTGGACGGACAACCCCTGTCATTTCTGGATGTCCTGGCGCAGGTGAAAGCAACAACCCAGGCAGCATATAACCATCAAGACCTGCCCTTTGAACAGTTGGTGGGCGAACTCCAACTGGAACGCAATCTTAACTATCATCCGCTGGTTCAGGTATTCTTTGTCTGGCAAGGTGTATCTCAGTCAGCGGTTGAGATGACAGGGGTAACGGTGGTTCCTATTGAGATGGAAACCCACACAACCCGTGTTGATTTAGAAATGCATTTTTGGGAGAGGGAAGGCGGTTTATTTGGTCGGTGCATCTACAGAACTGATCTATTTAAGCAGCCGACAATTGAGCGGATGATGGGTCACTTGCAGACATTGCTGGCGGGAATTGTTGCCCATCCAGAAACAGCGTTGGCAAAGCCCGCCGCAGGCATCGCTCAACTCCCCATCCTCACTGAGGCTGAACGCCACCAACTTTTAGTTCAGTGGAACAGCACAAAAGTTGATTATCCGCAAGACAAGTTAATCCATCAATTGTTTGAGGAGCAGGTGGAACGCACCCCTGATGCGGTAGCGGTTGTTTTTGCAGGAGAGCGACTGACTTACCAAGAACTGAACAAAAAAGCGAATCAGCTAGCTCATTACCTCCGGGATTTAGGGGTAGGTAAGGAGGTGTTAGTAGGAATTTGCCTAGAGCGTTCGCTGGAAATGGTAATCGGGATGCTGGGAGTTCTCAAAGCAGGTGGTGCTTACGTGCCGTTAGATCCTGCCTATCCAGAGGAACGGTTAACATATATGCTATCTGCTACCCATGTGCCGGTTTTGTTAACCCAACAGCAGTTAGCAGCAAAACTTCCTGTTTCCAACACCCAAATTATTTGTTTAGATAGAGATTGGCAGGCGATCGCCCAATTACCTAGCGAAAATCTGGTTAATCTCGCGACACCTGATTCCTTAGCCTATGTCCTGTATACATCCGGCTCGACAGGTTTACCGAAAGGCGTGGCAATTGAGCATCATAGCCCGGTGGCTCTCATCGACTGGGCGCGATCGCTATTTACTCCAGAGGAACTGCGGGGTGTCTTGGCCTCAACATCCATTTGCTTTGACTTGTCTGTATTTGAACTGTTCGTTACCTTAAGCCTGGGCGGTAAAGTCATCCTCGCAGAGAATGCCTTACAGCTTCCAACCCTGCCAGCAGCCCAAGAAATCACGCTGATCAACACAGTACCATCAGCGATCGCCGAATTGCTCCGCATCAATGCCATTCCGCCGGGAGTCTGTACCGTTAACCTAGCAGGGGAACCATTTCCCAATGAGTTAGCGCAGCAACTCTATCAGCAGAAAACGATCCGGCGGGTATTCAATCTCTATGGCCCCTCTGAAGATACTACCTATTCAACCTTTGCCCTAGTAGAGCGAGGTGCAACCTCTGCTCCTACCATTGGTTGCCCGATTAGCAACACCGTAGTTTACATCTTCGATCGCCATCTCCAACCTGTAGCGATCGGTGTTCCAGGTGAATTGTATATCGGGGGTGCTGGTTTAGCCCGTGGCTATCTCAATCAACCAGACTTGACTCAAGAAAAATTTATCCCCAATCCCTTCTTAAAAGGCAGGGGGCAGGGGGCAGGGGAGCAGAGGGAGAAAGAGCAAACAGATAGCTCTTTCCTTTCCCCAGTCCCCAATTCCCAGTCCCCAAATTCCGAACGCTTGTATAAAACTGGCGACTTAGTGCGCTACTTACCAGACGGTAACATTGAATTCCTCGGTCGCATTGACCATCAGGTAAAGATTCGCGGCTTCCGCATTGAACTGGGCGAAATTGAATCAGTAATAGGACAATATCCCCATGTCCAGAACGTAGTAGTGGTTGCACTCGTGTTGAGCGGAGTCGAAACACGAGCAGAAGAGAATGGTAATTTAGGATTGGTCGCCTACTTAACACCCCAATTTGCCGATAGCCAAATCCCAGATTTACGCAACTACTTGAGAAAAAGACTTCCTGGGTACATGATACCCAGTGCTTTTGTCACCATGGAACAATACATC
>CAVYXS010000268.1:0-25677 GCA_963772205.1 uncultured cyanobacterium | reverse complement strand
TCAGTTGCTTATAAATGTGGACAATAAGTCAGCTATGGGTAGCTTTATACAGAATTTAAGTTACAGTTTATTACCCTGGTTCAAACTAAGTTAGCCAAAGGTAGTTTATATCTTAGTGATCAAAGCGGTGAGCTTGACGTTCACGTAATTCGCGAGCTTGACGTTCACGTAATTCGCGAGCTTGACGTTCACGTAATTCGCGAGCTTGACGTTCACGGAACTCACGAGCTTGACGTTCACGGAACTCGCGAGCTTGACGTTCACGGAACTCGCGAGCTTGACGTTCACGTAATTCACGAGCTTGACGTTCACGTAATTCACGCTCACGAATTAGTCGATCATGATCATGATCAAAAGCCACAACATTTTTATTCAAATGATCAGGCTGAAAATTCAATTCAGCAGCATGAGCATTTTGAGAAAAAGCAGCAATTGAAACAGATGCTAATAAGCCACCAAGCAGAATAGATTTTAAGCGGTTCATATATCGTTGGTTCCTTGTATTTCCGAATTTCGATATACTTACTTTATTATGTCTAACCAAGAACTCACATCTACTAAACGTCATGATGCATATATGACTTTAGTCATTGTGTTCTACAAGTTATTACTTAGAACTGGCTGCTCTTAACTTTGAGCGACTACTGCGATTATTTCCCTTTCGTTGACTGAGGTATTCCCGCAATGCTTCCATGTAAGTGAAAAATACGGGAGTTAAATACAAGGTCAAAATTTGCGAGAATAGTAATCCACCCACGATCGCAATTCCTAAAGGACGACGTGCTTCTGAACCCGAACCTGTTCCTAGTGCAATGGGTAATGTACCAATTAATGCTGCCATTGTGGTCATCATAATTGGGCGGAAGCGTACCAGACAAGCTTGATAAATGGCATCCAATGGACTTTTCCCTTCATTTCGCTGGGCTTCAATGGCAAAATCTACCAGCATGATCCCGTTTTTCTTGACGATACCCACCAACAGAATAATCCCGATGAAAGAGTAGAGATTTAGCTCCACCTGAAACACGTACAGCGTCAACAAGGCACCAAAACCTGCCGAAGGTAAACCGGAAAGAATGGTGATGGGGTGAATAAAATCCTCATAGAGGATACCCAGGATGAGATAAATCACCACAATGGACACCAGTAACAGCATTCCTAAATCATTAAAGGACTGGCTGAAAACCTGCGCCGAACCCTGAAAACTGCTCGTAATTGTGGCAGGTAGAACTTCCTTTGCAGCTTCTTGGATAGCCTCTGTAGCCTGACTCAAAGATACTCCTGGTAAGGTATCAAAGGAGATGGTTGCAGAAGGGAGTGCGGAGAGGTGGGCAACGGTGAGGGGACCGACTGTTTGAACGATGTTAGCGATCGCACTGAGGGGAATGGGTTGTCCTGTTGACGATTGCAAATATATCATTGATAACGCATTGGGATCGCGTTGGTACTCCGGCTTCACTTCTAAAATGACTTGAAACTGATCATTGGGGGTATAAATAGTCGAAACCTGACCAGAACCATAAGCATAACTGAGGGTTTTCTCAATTTGTGCTGCTGTAATACCCAGGCTTGAGGCTTTCGCATGATCAATATTGACTTGCACTAGGGGAGTACTAAGTTGCAAATCACTATCAACACCCCGTAATCCTGGTATGGCTCTAACTTTATCTAACAGTAGAGGTACATATTGGCGCAGGTCTTGTAAATTTAAACTCTGTAAGGTAAATTGATATTGGGAATTAGTTTGTTGCCCCCCGATGGGAATCGCGGCGGGAGCGCGTGCGAAAACTTGAATTCCCGGTGTGCGCCGCAACTTGGGTGTGAGTTCAGCAATAATTTGCTCGGCATTGAGTTTGCGTTGCTCACGAGGCTTCAACCGCACTGTAATCCGTCCACTGTTGACCGAAGCATTTGGTCCACTTGCACCGACTGTTGAGTTTAATGCGTCAATATTGGGGTCTTTACGCAGAATATCAGCAATTTTTTGCTGGTGACGCAGCATTTCATCAAAGGAAATATCCTGGGCTGCTTTCGTGTTTACCATCAGTTGTCCGGTGTCTTCTGTGGGGATGAAGCCTTTGGAAACGATGGTGAACAAATAGAAGGTGAGTATCAGCAGCACACCAGAACCAATTAAGGTCATTAGGTGATATTTTAAAACAGGTTTGAGCGTCCACTCATAACCCCGCTGTAGTAAATCAAATGCCTTTTCGCAAACGTCATACAGGCGAGACAGGAAGGTTTTTTTTGTCTGCAAAATTGGCGGTTGATGGGATGAACGCAGAAAACGGCTGCATAACATCGGCGTCAGACTGAGGGAAACAAACCCAGAAATTAAAATTGCCACGCTAATGGTAATGGCAAATTCATGAAATAGCTTACCGATTAACCCACCCATAAAGATGATGGGGATGAACACCGCCACCAAGGAAAGTGTCATCGATAAAATTGTGAAGCTGACTTCTCTCGAACCGTTGAAGGCGGCTTCTAAGGGTTCTTCTCCCATTTCCCGATGACGGACAATATTTTCTAGGACGACAATCGCATCATCCACCACAAACCCGACGGAAAGAGTCAACGCCATCAACGAAAGGTTATCCAGGGAGAAACCCAACAAATACATGGCCGCAAATGTGCCGATAATAGCCACGGGTAGGGCTAAACTAGGAATTATCGTGGCAGAAAGGTCACGCAGAAACAAGAAGATCACCAAAACTACCAAGCAAACCGATAGCACCAAGCTAAATTTGACATCCGCAATCGCTGCTCGAATGGAGAGGGAGCGATCGTATAAAATGCCCATTTCAATTGATTTGGGAACTTGAGCGCGGAGTGAGGGCAAAAGTTTCTTAATCGCATCAACAATTTCCACCGTGTTAGCACCTGGTTGAGGTTGTACGGCGAGAACTATAGACGGACGATCTGAGACTTTTTGATCACTATAACGGTTAGCGACTTTGTTATTTTGCGTGTCGTCAATTACCTGTCCCAAATCTTGTAGCCGCACTACAGCCCCATTTGTATTGCTGACAATCAGCTTTTGATAACCAGCGGCCTCGTTAAGTTGCCCATTTGCGTCAATTAAATAGCTTTTATACCTACCAGAAAGACTACCTATTGGCAAGTCCACATTTCCCGAAGTAATTGCCGTATTCACCTGATTTAGTCCAATTCCCCGCGCTGCTACTTCTCGTGGGTCAAGTTGGACACGTACTGCATATTGCTGTTGTCCGTAAACTGTCACTTGAGCTACGCCATTTAGTGAAGAGATCGGCTGACCGATTGTCACCTCTGCGTATTCGTCTACAGTATAAATGGGGAGAGTTTCGGAATAAAGGTATAAATAAATAATTGGAGAAACAGAGGGATTGACCTTGCGATAGGTAGGCGGTTTGGGCATCCCTGTGGGCAATTGTCCAGCGGCGGCGGAGATGGCTGCTTGTACGTCTTTAGCGGCTGAGGCGACACTACGGCTAAAGTCGAATTGCAGGGAGATACTGGTGCTACCGGTGGAACTGGTGGAATTGAAAGAATTGAGTCCAGCAATTTCGGTAAATTGTCGTTCCAAGGGTGCAGCCACCGATGAGGCCATTGTTTCCGGTGTTGCACCAGGGAGACTGGCGGAAACAGTAATAAAAGGATATTCGACGCTGGGTAGGGCGCTGATGGGTAACAGCACATAACTCATTAAACCAAAAATCAGGATACCCAGCATCACTAGGGTAGTCATTACAGGGCGACGGATAAATAGTTCTGATAGGTTCATACAATTTTAGATTTTAGGCATTGCTGATTGAAAATATTTTTATCTCACGCATTCGCGGAGCGTCCCGAAGGGAAGGCGCAGAGGCGCAAAGGAAGAAATACAGAGAATTTGTGTAATGACTAACTAATTTTGCGGAAGTAGGGTGTGTTATGCCGTAGGTTAACGCACCTTAACTTAAATTGTGGACGATGCGTTAGTTAGGTTGAAACTTTAGCTTGTTATTTTCGACTCCATAGTTTGAAGTTGCTGTTCAATAATTAAGGATAGAGCCTTGCGAGTCATTTCTATTGGCATAAATGGCGAATTTGACCAATACTTAATTACCTGTTCTGGCAGTACTGGAATATGAATGAACCCAATTTTTATATCAGAATTATGAATGTGCTTCCAGTGCAGAAAATGATAAAAAAGTTGATTACAAAGATGTGTGCCCCCATCGTTAGATATTTTGGCGGGAATTTGGTTACTTTCTAATAGCGAGACTAGTAGCTCTTGCTCTGGTAGACAACTCCAGTAAGCTACAGGGGCATTTGGTACAACTTCTTCTCCCTTAGGAGCATTTCCGGCTTGATCCAAAGTGACGAAATACCTTAAATTCTTCGCCATTCTCTCAAAACAGATTCTGTTATAACCTTTTGCTTGATCAATCAAAATGCAAATATCTGGAGAAGATGATTTCAGGGTTTGATCAACTATTTGTCCAAGAATATTAGTATTTCCAGGCATAATCTTAAATTCAAGATTGTCTGTGTAACTCCTCAACTCTGGGGGTAAATCATCTTGCAGAGATTTAACTACTATCTCTGATGCGTTAAGACTATCATCATTTGGCTCAAAACCCGTTAATAAAACTTTCATAGCCGGATTTTTAGTTCTCATCACCTTCCTCCACTAAAAGAGAAAATCTGACGAAACTTCACCTGACTGAGTTGTTTCCGCCACGCTTCCATATATATGTAGAATACGGGCGTTAAATACAGGGTCAAGATTTGCGAGAAAACCAACCCACCGACTACTGCAATCCCCAAAGGACGGCGAGATTCAGAACCTGCTCCCAAACCGATGGCGATTGGTAAGGTTCCCATCAGCGCCGCCATCGTTGTCATCATAATGGGACGAAACCGCACTAAGCAAGCTTGATAAATTGCTTCAGATGGTTTCAAGGCTTTTTCTTGTTGCGCTTCAATGGCAAAATCCACCATCATAATCCCGTTTTTCTTCACAATCCCCACTAACAACATAATCCCAATAAAGGAATAAACATTGAGTTCTACATTAAATATGATTAATGTGAATAACGCGCCAAACCCTGCAGTCGGCAAACCAGAAAGAATTGTGATGGGATGAATAAAATCTTCGTACAGAATACCGAGAATTAAATAAATTACTAAAATAGCAATTAATAGTAATATTAATAAACCCGGTAATGAACTTTGAAATACCTGACTCGCACCCTGGAAACTGGTGCTGATGGTGTTAGGAATTATTGTCTGAATCAGTTTTTGAATTTTCTCATTTGCTGTGCCTAATGCCACACCGGGAGCCAGATTATAGGAAATTGTTGCCGCATTCATCCGCCCCGAATGATTAACCATCAACGGCGCTACGCCCTGTTCAATGGTGGCTAAGGTTTTTAAAGGAACTGCCTGCCCATTACTAGAATTAATATATAGTGACAGTAGAGCATTGGTGTCTTCTTGGTACTCAGGTGCTAATTCCAGAATTACCTGATATTCATTACTGGCTGCATAGATGGTAGAAACTTGATAAGCACCGTAGGCATTTCTCAGGGTATCTTCGATTTGCTGGGCGGTAATACCAAGCACTGAGGCTTTGTCACGGTTAATATCGACTTTGACTTGGGAAGTCATTTGTAAATCGCTATTGACATCCTGCAGTTCCGGTAAAGCTTTTAACTGTTCAACCAGTTGGGGTACGTATTGTTGCAAAGGCTTGACATCGGTACTAGAGAGTGCTATTTGATAGAGTCCGGTGGTTTGTTGGGCACCAATGGGAATCGCTGGAGGAACTTGTAAAAATACCTGTATACCGGGAATTTTAGCGAGTTGCGATCGCAGATTCTGCACCACCTCTTCGGCAGTGGAGGTGCGTTGATCTCGCGGTTTTAAGCGAATAAACAAACTCCCAGAATTACCCGGAACTGCAGCGCCGCTACCAGTGGAACTAGAACCAGGCCCGATATTCGAGTTGACTGCATCCACATCTGGGTTTTGACTGATTAACTTAGCTACCTCCTGCTGGTGACTCACTAAGTTGTCAAAGGAAGCATCTTGTGCTGCTTGGGTAATTCCCGTAACTCGTCCAGTATCTTCGCTGGGAATAAAGCCCTTGGGTACCACTGCAAACAGTCCAATGGTGACTATCAGCATAGCAGCAGCTAAAATCATCGTAGTCCGGTGAAATTTTAAGACTTTTTTTAGGCTCCAATCGTACAAACCCAGAATCCAATCAAATACAGCCTCGGAAGCCTGATATAATCGACTTTGGTGTTCGTGGTCTACAGGACGCAAAAAGCGACTGCATAACATCGGTGTCAGACTCAGGGAAACAAAGCCTGATACCAAAATTGAAACAGCGATGGTGACGGCAAATTCATGAAATAATCGCCCTAATAAATCACCCATGAACAACATGGGGATGAATACTGCCACTAACGAAAGGGTCATGGAGAGAATTGTAAAGCCAATTTCTGCTGAACCATTTAAAGCAGCTTCCAGAGGATTTTCACCCATTTCTAGGTGACGGACGATATTTTCCAGCATGACGATCGCATCATCCACCACAAACCCAACGGAAAGCGTCAACGCCATCAACGATAGGTTATCCAGGGAGTAGTTCAGCTGGTGCATTACCGCAAAGGTGCCAATCAGCGACACTGGTAACGCCAAACTGGGAATGACTGTGGCTGAAAGATTCCGCAAAAACACGAAAATCACTCCCACAACCAGACAAATTGTCAAAATCAGCGTAAATTGCACATCTGCTACTGAGTCTCTAATTGACTGAGAAGCATCGAATAAAATACCAAGTTCCACGGATGCGGGAATTTGGCTCTGTAAGTTAGGTAGCAATTTTTTGATTGTATCAACAACCTGCACTGTATTAGTTCCAGGTTGCCTTTGAATGCTGAGAATAATAGCGCGGCTATCATTATACCAACTGGCTACTTTGTCATTTTCTACACTATCAACCACCCGACCCAATTGTTCCAGGTAGACGGGGGCGCCATTTTTATAAGTTACAATTAGCTTCCGATAAGCAGCCGCATCCTGGAGTTGACCGTTAGTTTGTACAGTATAGCTTTTATGGTCTCCCGACAGACTACCCGTAGGTAAGTTAACGTTTCCCTGTTGTACAGCTGTTTGCACCTGATCTAACCCAATTTGGCGCAAGGCCAATGCTTGGGGATCAAGTTGAATGCGAGCCGCATACTTTTGGGAACCGTAAAGTTGTACCTGGGCTACACCGCTAATCGTAGACAGCTTTTGCGCCAAGAAAGTCTCAGCAAAGTTATCTACTTGCGAAAGCGGTAAGGTAGGAGACTTGAGGTAAAGGTAGAGAATGGGTTGATCAGCGGGGTTAACCTTGCTATAGGTGGGTGGATTGGGTAAATCATTGGGAATTTGTCCAGATACTGCTGATATTGCTGCTTGTACATCTTGAGCAGCATCGTCAATGCTCCGGCTCAAGTCAAATTGCAGGGTAATTTGGGTTCTGCCCAAAGTGCTGGTAGAACTGAGGGAATCCAGTCCAGCAATGGTAGTAAATTGTTTTTCTAGGGGACGTGCTACGGATGCGGCCATTGTTTCCGGATTAGCCCCTGGCCTGGCTGCACTCACCTGAATTGTGGGATAATCAACGCTGGGCAAATCGCTAATGGGCAATGAGCGATAACTCATCAAACCAAAAATCAAAATCCCTGCCATCACCAAAGTCGTCATAATGGGACGGCGCACAAACAGTTCAGAAATGTTCATGAGTCGCCCCCTGCTGGCTTACGGTCGTGATGTTTTTGGGATTTTGAGGATTTAGTTGCTGTGTCATTTCCACCGCCTGCATCTGCAGACTGCTTTGACGCGGATTTTGCTACCAGTAACGAGATTAGCTTGACCATCGGTGACAACTTTATCTCCTGGTTGCACGCCTTTGTCAATCACACTTAGCTGACCAATCGTGCTAGTAACCTTAACAGGTACATTTTCTACCGTCATATCGGGCTTCGCCACAAACACAAACTGTCCACTAGGTCCATTCTGCACTGCTTGGGCGGGAACGACAGTTGCATTCTGTTCATGGGTTAGGGTTAGGGTTGTGTTCACAAATCGACCGGGAAATAAGCGTCCATTTGCATTGTCAAAGTCACCAATCAGTTGAATCGTCCCCGTGGTATTGTCGATGGTATTATTGATAAATGTTAAAACCCCAGGTATGGGATGGGTATTGTCGTCAGCGAAGGTGACATTAACCTTCAGCTTGCCATTTTCCATATACTTTTGTACCTGGGAGAGGTTTCCTTCAGGGATAGAAAAAGAAACTTGAATCGGGTGAAGTTTGACGATTGTCACCAGGGGAGTTGTGCTATTTGCCTGAACCACATTACCCTGAGTCACCAGAATATTACCAGCGCGACCATCAATTGGCGCGTAAATTTTGGTATAGGTTGATTGGACTTTGACACTGTCCAATGCTGCTTGGTCTGTACGCTTCACCGCATCTGCATTCTGGATGGCGGCTTGATCCCCCTTGACGACTTGTTGAGCATTGGCGATCGCCACTATATCGCCTTTGACGACTTGTTGAGCATTAGCGATCGCTACTTTATCTCCCTCTACCACTGCTTGAGCATTAGCGATCGCTTCTTTGTCTGACTGTAGTGTGGCCACAGATATGCCATTATTAGCAGTGTATTGTTGAGCTTGATCCAGGCTGATAGCCCCACTCTTGTATAACTGGTTGTAACGCTGGCTCTGTCCGGCAGCGAATTTTGCTTGGGCTGTATCCTTGGCTAAAGTGGCCTGAGCCTGTCGTATGAATGCCTGGTCTTTGGATAAGGTGGCTCTGGCTTGTTCTACCGCTCCTTGGTCTTTGGCTAAGGTGGCTCTGGCTTGTTCTACCGCTCCTTGGTCTTTGGCTAAGTTGGTTCTGGCTTGTTCTATCTGCGCCTGGTCTTTTGCTATTACCCCTTGAGCTTGTTGAATAGCCGCATTTTGTGTGCGATCATCAAGGGTAAATAAAAGTTGTCCCTTTTTGATCTCTTGACCTTTTTTGAAATAAACTCCCAGGATCTGCCCACTGGCTTGGGGTGTAATCGATACTGTAGACGGCGATAACACATTACCAATTGCCTGCAATTGCACTGGCACTGTTTTTTGTGTCACCATCGCCACTGTGACTGGTGTTGCTTGCTTGCCCTTACCGCCATTTTTTCCATCTTTGTCTGGCTTGGCTGCACTTGTGTGGATAGCAAACAAGCCCAGCCCCAAAAGTAACATGACGCCTACAATCACCAAGCTAATCCGTCTTGGCGAGCGTGGGGGATTTGGTTCTATACTGCTATTGTCAATCAAATTCTCGTTGGGGATTTCATGGTTCATCAGAACCTCCAATGGATTTTAGTTTATATAAATAAAGTCTGCGGGAAACTCCGTCCCCTTGTAGGTGGAGTTTTTCATTCAAAACAGCTAAATCCTGTACCACTGAAATTACCACTTATACTAACTTTATTTGAGTATGCACAGAAGTGTTAGCGCTGACAAATTCTGACAAAACAAGGATTATACCAAGAATTATCTGCTTATAGCCATCTGGTTTAATTGTAAAAAAAAGCTCAGTTGGGTTTTGTCAGCCATCGCTTTACTCAAGTATTATTACGTATTAATTCATTTGCATCCGGACAGAAATTTTTCCTCAAATCGTGACAAAACAACGATGTTAGATACCAGAAATTATATTATGTATAAATGATTATTTGCCAAAATTTAATTTATTGACTTGCTGGCAGAATCATATTTATCGTTTTGTAGAGATTGACGTGGTTGAGGCACTAAGGAATTGTCTTTGAGCATAAACGTCATTCCCATACTGACCAACGCCAGGAATAATCCCAGATAAATAATTAGTTTTTTCCAGGTGGCTCGATGCTGGCGATTATCTGCTTTTTTAGCTGGAAAATCAAACCCATAATATTGTTCAATATCGCTCAGAGAATCATCATCGGAATTGCTCATAATCGTAAATCCTGGGAAATCGATTTTTCTTTTTCTTGATTGATAACTGAATTAAGATAAACAACATCTAATTTGTATCTGAAAATTTTCTCAATATCTAGTGGGGGGTTAGCCACTGCTTTGTCAGGGTTAAGAGCGTGGTAGCAAGTGGCATTGAGCATCTTTCCCGCTCTGATTATTCAACTTTAATCTGCATTAGCTTAACTGTCGTTGTAGAAGGCTGAGAGCTTGTTTTTCTATCTGTCGGACTCGTTCTCGACTGATACCCATACACTGACCAATTTCTGTTAAAGAAAGCTCATTTCCATCTACTAAACCAAAGCGTAAAGTTAATACTTCTTGTTGTTGTTGAGGCAACTTTGACAATAAATTTTTAATATCTTGATTGAGAAATTCTTCAGTAAAATAGCTATTGGCAGAGGAACTGGTATCTTCTATTAAATCTTGCAATTGTGTATCTTGATCTGCTCCCAGACGAATATCTAGAGAAATAGGTTGACGAGCTATCAGCAAATACTCTCGAATCTGATGAGGCTCTAAACCAAGTGCATCAGCAATTTCTGTAGTGCTAGGAATGCGACCTAGTTTTTGAGATAACTCTCGCTGAATGTGCTTAATTTTGTTGAGCTTCTCATGTATATGAATGGGTAGCCGAATTGTGCGACCTTGTAGGGCTATTCCCCGCGTAATTCCCTGACGAATCCACCAATAAGCGTAGGTAGAAAACTTGTATCCTAGACTCGGATCGAATTTCTCAACTCCCCGCTCCAAACCTAAAGTACCTTCTTGAATTAAGTCTAGAAACTCTAAGTTACGTTTTAAATACTGTTTAGCAATTGACACCACAAGCCGCAGATTAGCCGTGATCATTTTTTGCTTGGCTTTTTTTCCCTGATTTAGTTGTTGAAGTAATTCTTCTTCACTTAGCTGCATCTGGTTAGCCCATTCTAGTAATGTCGGCGTGCGTTTTAATTTAATAACCAGCTTTTCCTTTGCAGCGAGTAAACCCATCATTTGTTGGACTTGCTGTGCTAAAAAAATCTCTTCTTCAGCGGTTAACAGAGGTATGCGTCCAATTTCTTGCAGATAGTTACGCACCGTATCAGTTACAGATTGATATGTTTTGTTTGTGCTACTAACTTTGGGATCTAGTAATGTTGTTTTACTCATGCTATAGAACTCCTATTTACTCTTTATGCAGCAAGGTATCGGTATATACTCATTTGCCCGACTCTAAACCAACAGAGTTCGCCCCTGTTTGAATCAATTGGCTCAAGCTCGCAACGGCGCTAGCATATTGAGGATCAGCTAATGTCCCGGCGGAGTGGTTTTCCTGCAAAGCTTTCTGTTGTGCCTCGGTTAACTCCACTTTAATATCTGGTGTAATGCCGACATGATTAATATCTCGACCTTTGGGTGTATAGTATTTGGCGATCGTCACTTTCAGGGCTGAACCATCCTCTAAAGGCTGTACAGCTTGAACTAAACCCTTGCCAAAGGTGCGAGTTCCTACTAACTTGGCGCGATTATCGTCTTGGAGTGCCCCCGCCAGAATTTCGCTGGCGCTAGCCGATCCTTGATTAACCAATATAACTAAGGGTTTGTTGGTGAGAGGATGTCCCGTGGCATTGTAGCTATTTTTAACTTGGTCTCGATTTACTAAAGAGACGATCGCCCCTTGCTTCAACCACATACTAGCAATTTGCAAACTCGCATCTAGTAGCCCACCAGGATCGGCACGGAGATCCAAAACGTAGCCCTGTACCTGCTGTTTTTCTAATGCTTGAATTGCTTGGTGCATCTCGGCGGCAGCAGTTTGCGTGAATTCTGGTAAACGAATATAACCAATTTTACCTGTTGAAGTTGTCTGTGTGTTATAAGTGACAGGATGGATGGCAATATTTGCGCGGGTAAGTTTAAAAGTTTGCGCTTGTTGACCTCGTTGAATCGTCAGTAATACTTTGGTTCCTACTGGACCGAGAATGCGCTTGACAGCCTCGTCAATTTTCAGTCCTTTGGTTGGTTGATTATTGATCTGCACAATGACATCATTTGGTAGAATACCCGCTTTAAAAGCAGGCGTTCCTTCAATTGGAGCAACAACAGTTAAGGCTTGAGTTTTTTCATTCTCCGCTAGTTGCAATCCTACACCACTGAGGTTTCCAGAAAGGTCGCTATTGAGAGCTTTAAATTCCTGCGGGTCAAAGAAACTTGTGTAGCGATCGCCTAATTTAGCTACCATTTCTCTAATTCCAGTATATGCCTGTTGCTTAGAGCTATATTTATGGCTAAGATACTGCTGTCGAATTGCTTTCCAATCCTGATGGTTAAAGCTGCCGTCAACATAATTTTGATTCAAGATTTGCCAGACTTCATCCACCAGTGTTTGTGGGCTAGTTTGAGTTTGCCCTACAGATTTGGAAGCGTAGAGACTAGTGCCTGTTATGAGTGACTGCTAGAACAGCGAGTTTTATCTTGGCGATCAATTTTTGCTTTAACATACTATACTTTAACCGATAGGGATGGATTGACAAACAACAGTGCAGAAAATTGCAGCAAACCTTCTGGAAACTCAGATTTAGATCCCAAAAAAACTACTCAGAATTCTTTTTTGATTTTCCTTGACGGTGGGGATAAGCAGTCTTCAAAATGTTGTCAATTTTAGTTTTTTGGTCGGCGGTGAGATTGAGGCTCGAAATGGCTTTACGCATTTTTTCGCCTTGTTGAATTTTTGCTTGCAACTGTTTCACCTGATCGGGGGTGAGAACCGCCTCAATTTGTTTGCGAACCTCTTCTCGCTTCTGAGCGCGTTCTGGTGTATCCGCTTTACCAGAGTCGCTCGTAGATGCGCTGGTTTGGGATACGTTGGCTCCAGAAGCATCTGGACTGCTGGCGTCTGATGATTTAGACCCAGTACTACAACCAGTGACTCCTCCTAGGAGGATAGTTGCAAAGAGAAGGGTGGGAACAATTATCTGTTTGTTGATCATTTAGATATCTCCATTTAAGTGTAATTAGAGTTTGCTGAATCAAGTAAACACAAAAATTAGTCTTTGACTGAAGGTAAATGAGGACGACTGCGGAATATACCGCTCATATAAACACCCGTTACCAGTAAACCTACTAACCCAATTCCATTAATAATGGGGAAAACTTCTGCAAATCCGAAAATTTCTAGGGTGTGAATTTTGAGCAGAAATCTTGACATTTGTCTCTCATGGAACCATTCAGATGCAATAGTGCAGCCCATTCCCGTCACAACAGTAGTCATTAATGGTAAAGAAAACACGATCGCCATCCAGCGATGATATTTGCGAAAAAGTCGATTCATGAATTATCTCTCAATAAATTTACTGTTTAGACGATGTTGGAAAAGTTGCTGCTTTATTCACACCAGCTAATCTTAAAAGTTGCGCTAGCTTTTAGCATGAAGTAAAGTTCCTAACCTTACCAGTAAAAAAGTACTTAATCACCCCATGACTTTTTTCCTAGTTTAGGGAGAGTTAATCAGTCTAAACCGCTCTATTGAGATCCCAGATAGATTCGTTATACAAGAATTAGCAATTACGCTAAGTTCAATGAATTTGGCCGATGGGCTAAACCCCGTATTTAACTAGTAGTCTGGCTAGTCTTCAATGCTTGGTTCGTAGTCAGGACTAAAGTCGGTGGATTTTTAAGCACTTTAGTGCTTACTACAACCCATCAAAATTAATGCGATAGACCACTAATGTCATTAATTTTGCGGGGTTGAAAGTAGTTGCGCTTGGCTAACGCCACGCTGCGCGAATAGCGCCATTGATATGTGCCAGCTGCTTTAGCGCAACTACGAACCCATCAAAATAATGGGACAGACTACTAGTGCTGTGCCTCTACAGTGCGGGTCTATTCACCACTTACATCTAAAATCGGGAAAATAGGAATATATATTATATGGTTTCGTCGTCAAGGCCATTTAGTGGGGATAGTTCGATGATTCGCTTAACTTACCCATCTTTTAGTTTACTACTTTACCTGGAATGGCTATTGTTAGCTACAGCAGTGTTGATTGAAATTCTGCTTCCGTTCCATTTGTCCTGGTTTTTGCTGCTGCGAGTTCTGCTGATTGCTGCTTTCGGCTTCATGGGCTTCCTACTACCAAAGGTTAAGCTGAGAACACAATTATTTTATACGGCTCTAGAATTTGGGTTGATTTTGCTACCAGCAACTCAATACAGTTCTTCTACCCGCTCCGTTTTTCTATTGTTGTCTCTGGTGTTAATGATCCGGAGTTGTCTGATGTTTAAAATGTCGGGACAGTTGGTTGTCTTAGCATTATCTTTATTATCTTATGGAACGCTGCTCTTTTCCACGCCCCTTAAACATGTCAAGGTCAAAGTAATAGATTCGGATTGGCGATTAAGTAATATGTTATTATTTATCCTAACCCTGATATTCGCTTTACTATTAATTAATGCCTTACTTGCAGAACGCCAGAGTCGAGAACAGTTAGAAATTGCCCATCAGCAATTAGAAATGACCAATCAGCAACTGCGACAGTATGCACTACGTATCGAAAATCAGGCAACCTTGCAAGAACGCAACCGAATTGCCCGTGAAATTCATGATGGACTGGGACATACTCTAGCAGCCCAAACTATTCAAATTAATAACGCCCTGCTATTCTGGCAATCAAATAATGACAAAGCATTGACATTTGTCAAACAGTCAAAGCAATTGGCGGCTGAGGCGCTGCTAGAAATTCGGCGATCGCTTTCTGTTTTGCGTTCCGATCCGTTGCAAGGACAATCTCTCAATGGTGCTATTGAAAAGCTGCTGACAGATTTTCAACAAACCACAGGGATCAAACCAGATTACAAAATTGATTTACCCCCATCCTTGCCTACAGAAATTAATACCACTATTTACCGGATTGTGCAAGAATCGCTGACAAATATTTGCAAACACGCTGAAGCCACAAGTGTGACGATTGGACTATTTGCTCAGGCGCAAATGATTCATCTCGCCATCGAGGATAATGGAAAAGGGTTTAACAAAGCCCAAAATACAACCGGGTTTGGGTTGCAAGGAATGCGAGAACGGGCAATCGCACTGGGTGGCCAGTTAAATATTCACAGTGAATTGGCAACAGGTTGCTGTATTTCTGTTTCTTTCCCATTATCAAAATTGTTGTATGATTCGGATTTTATTAGTTGATGATCAATTTCTGATTAGACAGGGAATCAAAAGTCTGCTGGAGTCTAACCCGCTGCTGCAGGTAATCGGTGAGGCGGAAAATGGACAACGGGCGCTGGAGGCGATTCCGGCACTACAGCCTGATATTGTGTTGATGGATATCCGAATGCCTGTGATGGATGGAGTCGCCGCAACAGAGGCGATCGTGCAACAATATCCTCACATTAAAGTTCTGGTCTTGACTACCTTCGATGATGGTGAGTACGTTTCCCAGGCGATGCGGTTGGGGGCTAAGGGCTATTTGCTCAAGGATACCGAACCAGATGAACTGATATTAGCAATTCAATCGGTTTACAAGGGGCAAACCCTACTTGGTCCCGGATTGTTTGAAAAAGCACTTATGCCTTTGGATGTGCCTGTTTCATCTTCGGAACTTCCCAAAGAATTGGCGGAACTCACACCCAGAGAATTAGAGGTATTGCGGTTAATTGCTTCTGGTGCTAATAATCGGGAAATTGCCGAATCGTTGTTTCTTTCTGAAAATACTGTGAAAAATTATGTTACCAATATTCTCAGTCGGTTAAATTTGCGCGATCGCACTCAAGCCGCTTTGTTAGCCTATTCTTTGTTCGGTGGTATTAACAATGTTCCACTCATTTGATTTTGAGTATAATCAAAAACATTAGCAACAGTAACCAAACCGGAAAGCGTTATTAATGATGACCTTTAACAATTTAAATTAAGTAAGTCGGTGAGAAAAAACCAAACTACATTAAGTAATGTAAAATTTAATTGAATTGGCTTGTAGTAAGCGGCTCTAGCCCTTAAGAGAGGACTAAAGTCCCCACTACAAACCTTAAATTATTCACGCCGTTCTATTTATCCAAATTCAGTCATCCAAATTTTCTAGGATTTATGAAATATTTACGTCAAGTATTACTAAATATATTTTTTTGTGCTGTATCTCTGGCAACATCTGCACGTCCTAGTTTTGCCGCAGAGCAAGTTATTTTCCGCTATGGTTTGTTAGAAGAATCAGTATCTGTCGCTGATTTACGCAAGTATGCTGATGGAGAAAAACCATCTTCTGATTTACAATCTTTACTCAATTTTTTTAGTATAGAACAACAAAAGGAGTTTCATCAAGCACTACAAGTAAAAATGCCTCTTGAGCTTCAAGTTTTAGATAAACTATTAAATACAGAACTAGCTCAAAAAGTTGTATCTGCTGTTTCTCAAGCTATAGATCGTCGTGATCAAGCTGGAGTGCAAGCAATAGATGCTGCGATTATTCTCGGAACTAATTCCCAAAGTGGGTTAGGAATCATTAGCTTTCTTAAAGCCTATCCTAGTCAAAGATTAGTGATTAACATTCCAGCAGCATTAGAAGTAACAAATAAGTTAAATATTTTACCTACTGAGATTCCACCTAAAGATAACTTAAGTTCTACATCTTTATGGCAACTTGAAGTACAATATCAGGAATTTGCTACTGAGGGTAAACAATTCTCAGCTTGCTTGTTTGGGGATTCAGTTACTGCTGAACTTGGTAATACCCTAGGTAAAAATACTTTTAATTTCGCCTTAAATGGTTTAAGTGGAATTTCACTGGTTGAACAACTGAAACTTCTCATTCCGCATAATATAAAATGCGAAAAAGCGATTATCGCTATTGGTGGAAATGATGCTTGGTATGGATTGAGCAATGAATTTTTTGCTAACAAACTTCAAGAATCTATTTCCTTAGTACAAAGTCTTGGCACCAAGCAAATATTTTTGATTCCCGCTTTTTATTCAACAGTTTTAGCTAGTAAAGATCCAAGTATTTCGGCGACAAATCCTAGAGTCACCGAAATTAATGTTGTCATGAATCAAGTCGCAATTAAAAACAACATACCATTGGAAACAGCAGCAGTTCAATCATTAAATGAAAACGAAGCTTTGAAAGATAGTATAAGTTCAGAAGATGGCGCTCATTTGAATAATGAAGGGATAAATATTTATCGACAAGCATTATTGAAAATTTTAGAAAAAAAATGACATTTAACTCGCCAAAATTTGTAATTTAGCCACCCAATCTTCATCATAGCGTAGGGTGATGACTGTATAAGCAGTGTTATATTTGAGATTATCTCGCTCTATTTTGTCTTGCTTGCGTTTATCAGGACTATCGTGAATTGAACCATCACAGAAAATAGCTATAGGCTCCTCCTCATAAACAAAATCTGGCTTACAGTTCGCCTCTGGAATCAATTTTTGTGCAGCATCAGGTAATTTATACCCCCGTTGATAAATCTCCTGTAGTACCACGCGCTCAAAATCAGAATTGGGGTCTGTTTGTTGCAGCAATTGTTGATATTGCTCATCACGAGAAAGTCCTTTGACTTGAGTAATAACGCTGCTTTCTAGTAATAGATTAAGCCAGGGTTGGATGAGGTGGCGATTTATTAAAGCATGATCAAATTGATTGCGGTAAGAGAGCAAACATTCATAGCAAGCTTGAATACAACTGTCTTTAGGTTGCTTAAAATGACATATATCTAAAGCTGCATCAGCAATTTTTCTAAATGCTTCTGGTTTTTCTAATAGTTGGGATAATACCCCTGCACCGCCTTCGGCTGCTTCCCAAAAAAGCAGGTATTTGCCTTCACCTAATCGTTCGGAGTCGAGTTCATCAGCTTCTAATTTGTAGACGGCTTGAATGGCATTTTCTAACATATATTGCAGGGTGGAAATCAAAGCTTCTTTATCTTCAACAGGAACATTTAATGGTTCAACAATCAAGATATTGCAAGTATCATCGACCATTAAATTCACTTCTGTATGCAGGTTATCAGGTGTCTGTTGACTTTGTGGGTTTTTATTGTCCCCCCATACACCCGTTGTCGGATTGAGCTTAAATCCTCGTTCTTCTCTATTCTTCTTGAGTCCGCGATTAATTCGCCAGATGGTAGCTGTGGCTCCATAGGTTAGTTTAAACAGTGGCGTACCATCAGCAGTTTGCACGATCGCAGATTCCCGCTTTTGGCTAGCATAGCGGAAATGGGTAGTGATGTTGTAACCATACTTGAGCCGTTCTTCTTCATCACAGGTGATGCGTTCTCGACGACGAGCGATCGTGCTGAATTTATTAAATAATCAGCTTGAAACCCTTGCAGAGCTAAGATAATAGCCATTATTTTCTATATTTTATATCATATGGCTAAAAATTAAATTATGAACGCCTGTAAGCCTTACTTTTAAAGCAAATTTATAGACTTTAATTAATAATTAAGCACGCTAAGTACGCAAGAACCCTTGTTGCAGCGCTTCTTGGTGCTAATATTCCAACAGGCACTTATCCGCATCATCCACAGCTACAGGCAAACGGGAACGATGGAATAGCCGATAAAATAAGCCAAACTCAGCAAAATTCTCACCGTTAAGAATTTGCTCTAAGTCAAATTCGATATAAGTAAGACGAGTCATCAACGAAGAATCACGCAGTAACCGCCAACGAAAACCATTAGTAGCGATCGCCCACAAATGCTCTGTCTTGTTAAGATACTCTTGCACCAGTGCGTGTGCTGATAACCTGGGTATCCCACTGGGGGGACGTTTATCGATTTCTAGGCGACAACCAATCATATGAATTGGTGGCTGATTTTCTCCCGGTTCTGCGCGGTGAGAGATGGCGTAGGATTGTCCATCTACAAGTTCGGCTTTGGCAGTGTAAATGGGATTATAGCCGAGACTGCGTAGTAAAGGAACTGCCCACAGTTCGCGGGTAATACTGGTAGCGGTGTCATCAGCATCTAACCTGTTTAATTGTCTTTGAAAAGCTGCCCAATAAGCTTTAGCATCACCCCAAGCTGTAGCAATTTCATCTGCTAGTTTGTCGCTTTTATTAAAACCAAAATCTTCTGGTGATTGTCCTTTAATACTACCTTCCAGTATTTTATCAAAGTCACTTGCTAAAAATTACAAAAACTAAACCTAGCATCCTACAAGGGTTTCAGCGTCAGGTTTTTGGTTTCGTAAAAATGGATAAAATCGAGCTTAGGTGCATGTACAAATTTTTCAGTAACAACTTGTAGCCGAATAGCAGGTAAGAGTCGATAAAACTTATAATTTAAAATAAAAGTATTAAATACCTGCAAAACGCATTATACAGATTGTTTCGGAGAATAGGGTCCTAAAAATTTCTCACCATCGAAATGGATGATATGATCGGGTGCATCAGCAATCCAAACCTCTGTTTCCCAGGCAATATCTGGTGCAAAGTGACGAAAAGTATTGCGATCAAGAAAAGCTGTTATGAAAATGATATCAGCCTGACATTCCTCTGTAAGCTTCTTCAGTTCTAAAAGGCGTATAGGGGAAATTACACCTGAACTATGAACAGCTTCTATGAGGTATAACCAATTTCTTTGCTTTGAATATGCTACAACGTCAGGTAATTCACCATCTGATAATTCAAAAAAATTCAAAGCCTTCAACCGCTCTGATTCCAAATGCAAAAACTTATTAGCAGTGTCACCTACATATAATACTTCCGCACCATATCCATGGTTTACTAGATTTGGAAATATACTGCGGTATTGAAAACATAAAAAACCTAGAAAGGTAGAGATAATTGAATTGGTGGCTGACGTTGTTCTATTTCCTTTGCTGACAATCTGCAATCGCATTGTAAATAATCTCTCACGCTTCTAGCCAAATGAAAAGCAAATAATGGCGCAACCGCATTACCTACTTGATTAAAACAACTGGTTTCTGATCCCACAAATTCAAACCAGTCAGGAAAACTTTGTAGTCTAGCAGCTTCTCTAATAAATAAACGTCGCCGTCTGCCATCAAGAAGTTTAATTCTGTGCATATCGCCTGTAGCACCAGCCAAATTTCTACATGTCAAAGTTCTGGCTGGTTTATCTAAATGCAGGTCACGTGGATTTTTACAAAACGATGCTTTTTCATACTTGGCTACATATTCATCCATGCTTGGCGTGAGGAATTTGGATGCTGGAGGTGCTAAAGTAGCAAGTTCTCCTAAAGCTTCACCAGCCGTGATTTTTTTTGATATTAATTGGGGGAATTGAAAATTTCCTTTATGACCAACAACTATCAAACGTTCACGATTTTGAGGAACGCCAAAATCAACAGCATTTAATAATTTATAGTCTACAATATAACCTAAATTTTGCAGAGATTTGATAACTTCATCCAAGTACCATCTGTTTTTATATAGCAGCCCTCGCACATTTTCAAATAGCCAAATATCGGGACAAAGCTTCTTGACTGCGCTAATAAAAATGGGAAAACCATCTCGTGAATCTTGTAACCCTTTTTGGTTTCCGCCAACGCTGAAAGGTTGACAAGGTGGACCACCTATAATTACTTTAGTTGGTGGTAATTCTGTGTCAGGTGTGAGAACTATTTGAGTACAGTTTCCCTTTAAGTTTTTTTGATATGTAGCACAAGAATCAGCATCCATTTCAAAGCCGTGGGTAGCGAAACCTTGTGCTTCAAATCCCAGGGATAAACCACCACAGCCAGCAAATAAGTCTACTACCAATGGACTGCGGGAAGATGCAGGTTTCAGGACATGATTTATTTGATTGATGTAACTCATGCTGTATTGGGGATTTGGGACTGGGAATGAGGAAAAACTCTTACTCCCGGATAGAATTACTGTAGGGTGTGTTAGGCGCATATTTTCGATATGGGCACGCAAAATATTTCTGTTCAGCGCCTAATGCACCACGTTGTATCAAATGCGAAGGTGCGTTAGGCTAAAGCCGTAACGCACCCTACAGTAGTATATATTTTAGTTTGGTTTGGAAATTAGAAATCCCTAACTCTCGACCACTTCACGCAGTAACTGCGCTAATTTATCTGCACTATCGGAAATAGCGATCGCTTTGGCTGCTTCTCCCATTTTTGTTAACTCGTCGGCTGAGTTTAACAACTTCAACACCTGATGAAGCAACACTTCAGCAGTTAACTCTGACTGCTTAAACGTTAAAGCTGCACCAACTTTGGTAAATTCTTGAGCATTGTAGGTTTGATGATCTTCAGCCGCAAAAGGATAAGGAATTAAAATTGCTGGTGTTCCACAAACTGCCAATTCTGTCAAGCTTCCGGCACCTGAACGACTAATTGCTAAATTGGCGCGTCGCAATAATGCTGCCATGTTGTCATAGAATGGTAAAGCTATATACTGCGGATGTTGGAAACTGTCCGCATCTGGGTCTTGATCCCCCGTCAAATGCACTACATAAGCACCCGCATCAAACCAAGCTGTGGCAGATTGACGGACTAATTTATTGATAGCCACTGCACCTTGGCTACCACCAAATACAATAATTAAGGGAACTCCTTGGGGAATTGGTAAATCAAGGGATGCATCAATTCCTTGAGTGAGGAATTGCGATCGCACTGGCGTACCCACGTAGACATTTTTAGCGCGGGGTAAATACTTACTGGCGACTGCAAATCCTAATGCCACCGCAGTACACCAAGGTCCAAAAAAGCGCGTTACTTTACCTGGTAAGGCGTTCGATTCGTGGAAAATTACGGGTATACCTAAAGAACGTGCAGCAATTACTGCAGGGCCTGCGATATAACCCCCCGTGGTAAACACTCCTTGAAATTTACCCTGTTTGAGGATGCGTCTAACTTGGAAAATAGAACTGATGAGTCTACCGAAAATCTTCAAAGACGTTATGCTAAAACCTTGCTGAAACCCTTCAACTGCAATAGTATTCAAGGGATACTGCTTGGGTACAAGCTGAGTTTCTAAGCGATTGGGGACACCCAACCATTCAATTTCATATTCTGGCAATTTTTCTGCCAGTGCGATCGCTGGAAACAAGTGTCCACCAGTCCCACTGGCTGCTATGAGTAATCTGACCGGTGCGTTTACCATCAAACCTCTACCGTTTAGCCCCTAGTTTCATTAAGATAAAACAATTTCCCTACCTTCTCTACTGAAATCAGTAAACTCTAACCAATGACTAACTTTATTACTTTATTTCTCAAACGCCAAGGTAAATTTTCTCTCAAAATCGGGATTATTTTATTCCTACTTTCACTGGGGACTACAATTAGTTGGCAATGTGTTCAAGCTAATACACCTCAAAATGCACCTCCCGAACTCAAAAATCTGTTGACGCAAATTGATGCAGCGGCAAGTCAGGGTGATGTCAAAGGAGTAATTGAATTTTACAGTCCGAATTTTACTAATGGGGATGGGTTAAACCGCCAAACTCTAGAAAAAGCTTTGGTTGAACTGTGGAAGCGATATCCAAAATTGAGATACAGTACGCAGCTACAATCTTGGAAACCTGAAGGCAATACCATTATTGCCGAAACCGTGACTAATATAACTGGCTTACCCTCTGCTAACAGTAATAACCTGACGCTCAATGCCACCATTAAATCACGCCAGCGGGTAACAGGTACAAAAATCCTTCACCAAGATATTTTATCGGAACGTACCCTACTCACCTCTGGAAAGAAGCCACCTCAAATTGATGTCAAATTACCACAGCAGGTGAAGGTCGGTCAGCAGTATAATTTTGATGCGATTGTTAAAGAACCACTGGGTGACGATTTCCTTCTGGGAACAGCGATGGAAGAAAGCATCCATCCAGAAAAATATCTCACCCCCACACCTGTGAATTTGGAATCACTAACGTCTGGCGGGATTTTTAAAGTTGGACGCGCACCATCTACTCCTGGTAGTCAATGGATTTCTGCTGTGATCCTGCGGGGAGATGGGATGACGATGGTAACTCAGCGCCTGGATGTGGTGAAAAAGTAAATTATATCGTCGCATGTAGGGGCACGGCACTGCCGTGCCCTTACGAGTGTATTGGACTCAACCGATAACCGCTATATTGTTCCTTTGATGGACTACTAGTCCCCAATCAATAGTCAATAGTTGCGAATTGTTAGACAATAAACACTGGACACTGGACTTTTTCACCATGATTTCCCTACAAAATCAAATCGTTTTGATCACTGGTGCAAGTAGTGGTATTGGTAGTGCTTGTGCCAATATTTTTGCTCGTGGCGGTGCCAAACTTATTTTAGCGGCGCGACGCCTAGAACGTTTGCAGCAGCTAGCCGATGCACTCAGTAAAGAGTTTGGTAATGAAATTTTTTTGTTACAGTTAGATGTGCGCGATCGCCTAGCTGTGGAATCTGCCATCTCTAAGCTACCGCCTTCTATGTCTGACATCGATATTCTGATTAACAACGCTGGGCTTAGTCGCGGTTTAGATAAGTTATACGCAGGCGATGTTCAAGACTGGGAAGAAATGATTGATACTAATATTAAGGGTTTACTCTATCTTACCCGCTATGTGGTACCAGGAATGGTCAGCCGTGGTCGTGGTCATGTGGTAAATTTGGGTTCCATCGCTGGACATCATGCCTATCCCGGTGGCAATGTTTATTGTGGGACAAAAGCTGCAGTCAGTTTAATTACTGAAGGCTTAAAACAAGACTTGTTAGGTACTCCTGTTCGTGTAACTTCCGTTGATCCGGGGATGGTGGAAACGGAATTTAGCGAAGTCCGCTTTCATGGTGAGACAGAAAAAGCAAAACGAGTTTATCAAGGAGTTACCCCCCTGACTCCAGACGATGTAGCTGATGTGATATTTTTCTGTGTCACGCGATCGCCTCATGTCAATATTAATGAAGTTATTCTCATGCCTGTTGATCAAGCTAGCGCCACGTTGGTTAATCGGCGAACTTAAAAATAAGCTTAATTAGGTTGCTTTAAATACGATTATCTGGAAAAATTTGCTTACCCTGTGCTTACTTCTCCATTTTCCACCATCAACGCCCTCAAACAACCCACCAGTTCTGCTTGGATAGAACAGGCGATCACCAACTTAGACATGATTTTGCTCGACCATTCCCACTGTGAACGCAAAGCAGCAGGTGTGGCATTAAATTTTATGTTTCGCTACCCCTCTAATACTAAAATGGTACGGGAGTTAACAGCGATCGCTCGTGAAGAACTAGAACACTTTGAACTAGTTAATCAATGGCTAGAACGCCGGAATATACCCTTAAAAGCCCTATCCCCTCCTCCCTATGGCGCTCTTTTAAAAGCCGCCGTTCGTCCCCAAGAACCTGAAAGATTTTTAGATTCTTTACTTATGACTGGTTTAATTGAAGCTCGCAGTCACGAACGTCTGGGATTATTAGCTACACACTGTCCTGAGCCAGAATTAGCGAAATTTTATCGCAGTTTAATGGCATCAGAGGCGCGACATTATGGTATGTATTGGGTTTTATCTGATACTTATTTTGACCGTGAAATTGTCATGCAACGGCTCGATGAATTGGCTATAGTCGAAAGCGATATACTCGCAAATTTGCACCCAGAACCGAGAATTCATAGTTAATAGATCTTTAAGGAGACTTACTTAGCTTAAAACTTACGTTCGTTTGTTCTTCACTGTCTCAAGCCAAGTTCCAAACATTTCGAGGATTTTGTGATGAAGCTTCAGTTAACACACCAAAGACTGCTTGTTTCCAACTACAAAGATTCTTTTTTGTTCTACCGCGATTTACTAGGGTTTGATGTCGATTGGGGTGATGAAAATAGTGGTTACGCTGAGTTTAATCTTGGATTTATCCAGCTAGCTATCTTCAAAAAAGAGTTGATGACGCAAGTAGTCCCCAATATTGCCCAGCCTTCATTTATCGGCAACCAAAACAAAATCATGTTAATTTTTGCAGTCGATGATGTCGATGAAGTATATCAGCAACTCAAAGAACATAATGTCATAGTTATAACTGTACCTCAAGACCGCCCAAACTGGGGAATCCGTACTGCTCATTTTTGCGATCCCGATGGTAATTTGATTGAAATATATACCAATCTGCCTATCGTTAATTCATGAAATCTACTTACAAAGACTTTTTGATTCGAGATTGGCACCAAAGCGCTCGCACCACAGCATCTCAACTCATCCATTCTGTATTATTAGAATACGGTCTAGGTTGGGAACCGCAAGGCGCAGACAGAGATGTACTGGAAGTAGAAGCATATTACTTAGCCACTGGGGGTGAGTTCTGGGTAATTGAACACCAAAGCAATTTGGTCGGTACTGCAGCATATTACCCAGAACATCGCGGTCAAAGAGCTGTAGAAATCCGCAAAATGTATTTATTACCCAACGTCAGAGGATTGGGATTAGGGAAATATTTGTTACAACAATTAGAAGTAGCGATCGCATCTCGTGGTTATCAGCAAATTTGGATTGAAACCGCCAGCATTTTAGCCGCAGCAGTCAAACTCTATGAAAGCAACGGCTATATACCAGCAACGGGAGTAAAAACAACACGCTGCGATCGCGTCTATCTTAAATACCTCCATTAGCCGTAAATGCCACCTTGGATTAAACATCTCACAGGCTTACTTAACCTGTTTCTCCAATCCCATTGTCCCTTGTGCGAAAGAAACACATCTAAAGAATTTTGTCAATATTG
>CAVYXS010000267.1:0-11506 GCA_963772205.1 uncultured cyanobacterium | reverse complement strand
AAGTGAAGACGAAAGAAAATTTTACATGACATTTATCTACATGAATGTATTAAATTTGCTTGATTTTGTCTAACTGTATAACGTTTAATTTCAATAATTAACAAAAATATGTGACAAAAAATGTATTTTATACTACATATTTTACAATTACTATCTCCTCAGGTAAGTTGTAGCGATTTCCGCAAAAGAAGAGACTTACATTGGCAATAAGACCAAATTTGTAGGGTGAGTCAGAAAATAATACAACTGCACCAGTCTAAATATCTAGAACTGATGCCCCATAGGATATCAAAGATTGGTAATTTATTTTTTGGTACTCCCTAAACAGATCAATAACTTGGCTTTCATGCTCAATATTTCCGCAAAATTACACGGATATTCTCTAGGCATTTACGGATATTTATATTGATTTGAGGAATAAGAAAAATGAGTAGGCTGAAACAAAGAGTAATTTCTGGATCTACCTTATTGATATTAGGATTCGGTCTTGTAAGTTTAATCACTCTATTGCCTAAGCAAGAAATCGCCAGAGCTAGACAAGTACAACCAAACAAAGTAGCGACTGCTAACAGTTGGCTAGCCGCTTCTTTTCCTGTAGAAAACTTTCAAGCTTACACATCCCCCTTTGGTTATCGCCCTTCTGCTACTGGCGGTAATAATTGGGAATTTCATGGAGGATTAGACATTGCGGCTCCACAAGGTAGTTATATACGTAATTGGTGGGTAGGTACTGTAATTAAAGTTGGCGATCGCAATGCCTGTGGCACTCATATAGTAATTAAATCGGGGGAATGGGAACATACCTATTGCCATATGGAAGGAAATGTTGAAACCGTATCTGGGCGCCGTTATTTTATTGATCGTGTAGCTGGTATTCAAATTGCGGAAGGTCAACAAATACCAACAGGAGCGAGAATTGGTAGAGTAGGAATGAGTGGACGCACCACGGGGCCTCATCTCCACTGGGGATTAAAGTATGGTAATAACTATGTAGACCCGGCAATGGTGCTACGGGAAATGTTTTCTCAACAACAAATCGCCCGCACAGGTGGTTCAAGAGCGAATCCGCAACAATCACAAGTCGTCATTCAAGAATCAAAATTGGTTCGCGATTCTGGCTATTAGGTAGGGACTGGGGAGAGTTAATTTTTCTCCCCATCGCCTGTTTGGTTAAGAAAACAATTTAAATCGGGCTAACTGGGCTGTAATCGCTCCGGTTAAAATTTGATTGAGTTCTGTGCTGTCTTGGAATTGTAATATTTGCTGCTTGGGTAAATCGAAGGAAATTTCTCCCTCTAGGTCATGGCGTTGCATTTGGGCTAGTAAAATTTGTTCGGAACGCTTACTTTGAAAGGCGTAGCCAATTTCAATACAAACGTTGGGACTGGGAATTAATTGGGGGGTTTCTTGACTGTCGATGGTAGCAATGGCGGTGGTGTCAGCAATAAACAATAAGCTTTTACGGATTTTTCGCATCATAGCGAGGTTCAGACCGTAGCGGACCATTACCAGGGCGATAGGATTCTACTAATGATAGGGGGAGGCGCGATCGCAAATTCAATGTGTCCAAACTTTTTTGCAGTTCTTCTCGCAGTCCATCCCTAGCTGGAGCATAATCAGTTTGAGAGGATAAAAAAATTGTTGGCTCTAACTGAGCTAACACCGCCTGCTTGGTAAAATATATTTCATGACTAATCAAGTCAATATTGGCTACGCAATAGCCACCACTACCTTCAATATAAAATTCAATATTTTCCCCATCGAGATAACGCCCAAACCAAGTTGATTTCTTTACTTCGTCGCTCTCTTCTAAAAAATCCGCTCTTAATCCTGTTTTCAGGAGGCTTTTTTTACTCAAGCGAATATCTGGCGGACGTTTTTCCAGTTCTCGAATCGGCTGATAATCCTGAATATACCATGCTCTGAGCGCAATAATTGACATAAGGCGCTATTTCAAGTCTATCTTGTTATTTAACTTTGTCACCAGCTTACTACTGGTGTACCCTTAAACGCAACAACACCCAAACTTCTACTCGCTTAATCATTCCCTCTCTGTGTTTCTTCAAGTCAGGGATGTACTAAATTCCATTACTTTTACAAAAAAGTCATGAAAAGCAGTTACAAATACCCTCTAATTTTCAGTATTTGAGGAAATATTAGTTTTCGCGTTGGGTGTTGCTGTGTTTTGTCGAGACAGACGTAAGTTAAACAGCGTTTTTACCTCTGAGTTAATTTCCATTGCAGCTGTTATATCTGCCAGGGAAGCTTTGTAGCTTCTATTATGAGAATAGCACGGGGAAATCCGGTTGAATTTTATTTTTACTAAACTTTACGTTAATTATGATGCTTACGTAGTGAGCGATTTATCGCTCATTAAAGCACTAAAGTGCTTACTACAGCCCTATGCTTATCTTCCATCTTCAAGAGTCCATCCATCTAAAGTAGAAACATTGGTGATGGAGGATGAAGGATTAATTTTGGACAGAGGCTTGATAGGAATTTCCATCCAGAATTCTGTACCTTTACCAGGTTCGGAGACACACTCTAGAACTCCACCATGCTTTTTGACAATAATCTGGTAGCTGATAGCTAGTCCCATACCTATTCCTTGTCCCACAGGTTTAGTCGTAAAAAATGGATCAAAAATGCGCTTTTTCACGTCTTCTGTCATTCCTGATCCATTGTCCCTAATGCGAATTAATACATAAGTGTTGTCTGCAGAAACTCTAGTGGAAATACCAATAGTAGGGATGAGGGATGAATTTCCGCTTTCCATTTGTAGAACATCAATAGCATTGTTAAGAATATTCATAAATACCTGATTTATTTCCGCAGCATAGCATTCTATTAATGGCAACTTGCTATAATCTTTGATAATTTCAATGCCAGGAAAATTACCATTTGATTTTAGCCGATGTTGCAAAATCAATAAAGTGTTGTCAATACCTTCATGCAGATCAACGGACTTGTATTCAGCCTCATCTAGGCGAGAGAAATTGCGTAACGATAGAACTATTGATCGAATGCGTTCAGCACCTACTTGCATTGAAGATATAATTTTTGGTAAGTCTTGGGCGATAAAATCCAAATCAATTTCTTTTTGGACTACGCAAATTTCATTATTGGGATAGGGATAGTAAAATTGGTAAAGGCGTAAAAGTTGCAGCAGTTCTTGGGTGTAGTTACTGGTATAGTGTAAGTTGCCGTGGATAAAGTTAACGGGATTGTTGATTTCGTGTGCCACACCCGCCACTAACTGTCCTAAGCTGGACATTTTCTCAGTTTGAATCAATTTTGCTTGTGTTTCTTGTAGTTCATGCAGGGTATGCTCTAACTTTTGAGCTTTAGCTCTGGCTTGAGTTTCAGCAACATAGGTTTTTTCGTAGAGTTGTGCTTGCTGAATAGCGATTCCCGCCTGATCTGCTAACTGTTGTAATAAATTAATTTCCCCATCATCCCATATTCTGGGAGCATCACACTGATGGGCAATGAGTAACCCCCATAGTCGCATACCCATTTTGATGGGAACTATTAAATTGGCTTGGACTTCCAAACTCTGCAAAAACTCACGATGACAACTACTTAAAACATCCTTTGATACATCATGAATTGTTCGCACTCTTCCCTGAAAATAAAGACTTGCATACTCATGAGGAAAGCATTTTAGTGACAGTTTTAACCCCAAAAGTGATTGCCAATTTCCATAAATTTGTTCCACAACTACCTGACCATGACATTCATCTTCCATATGGTAAATTAGTACTCGGTTGCAGTTGATCAGGGAACGGACTTCGCGCACGATGGTTTGCAAAGTGATGTTATAATCTAATGTACTGCGGATCTGTTCGGTGACTTGCTTGATTGCTTTGGTAAGCTGTAATGATTTTTCCAGTTTTGCAGTTTTCTCCAGCACCCGATTTTCTAGATTAGCATTCAATGTCTGCACTTGTTGGTACATTTGCTGCTGCTGAATTGCCATAGAAAAGTGATAACAAAAAGCTTGTCCTAGTGAAATTTCTTCAGGTTTCCACTCAGCAGCTTGCCCTTTTTTTTGCTCTCGCCAAACTTCAAAAGAAAGTTGCGGTAGGCGTTGTCTTTGATTTTGATCGCACCGTCCCGCCCATAAAATTTCGGTGTCAACTTCGGGGCGAAAAATGCTGATAAGACCGATAAAATTTTGGCGGTAATGTAGAGGAATAATCAACATTCCCCGAATTTTAGTAAATTTATAGGCGATCGCTAAAACTCGCAAAGATGATTCTTTATAAAGGTCGGAAATTGCCCAAATATTACCTGGATTGCACTGAGCTATCCAGTTTTGCCATATGGGATGTTGTTCGATGATACTGTTTTCTAAGTCGTAAGGTAGTGTGGGTTGCTCACCCCATGTATATAGTTCTGTAGATTGCTGAATGTACAGTCTGCCACCTATGCCACCAAAAGCTGCTATCGTTGTTTCTAGGGCTTCTTGTAATTGGATAGTGGGCAAGTTATGCAACAGGGTGCTGACTTGATTAATGACACCTTCTCGTTGTTGCTGGGCGCGAGATTCATTGAGTAGGTTGCTTTGGGCGATCGCGATCGCTACCTGATCGGCAACTTCTTGTAATACTTTCAGTTCCCTTGGTAAAATAGTTCGCGGTTGACTGTGATGGGATACTAATAATCCCCACAGTTGAGGCTGTGCGGATTGCTCTTTGAGGTCGGAATGTAAAATGGGTACCACCAGGGAAGATTGTACTCCCATTGCCGTTAAATATTGAAGATGGCAAGGGTCTACCTGACGATACTTAATATTATTATCTGTTTGGTATGGTTGATTAGTGTCTATAGAATAGAGTGGTGATAGTCCAATTTGACAATTAGCCACATCCACAATTGAACGTTGCCCCACCGACACAAACATCTGTCTGGCGTGTAGTGGGATATCATCTGTGGGGAAGTTTAACCCCAATAAAGACGGTAAACGCTGCTCATGTATCGATTCAGCAACGACTTCACCACTTTGATCAACATTAAACCGATAGACCATTACCCGATCTGTACCCAAAAACGAACGCACCTCTGCAACAGTAGCGTCTAAGATGTCTCTTAATTCTAGCGATCGCCTAATTTGGTTGGTGATCCAGAGGATTAAATCTTCTTGGTCGTAAGTTTGATACAATTCACTGGCTCTAACGATAAATGTCATTATCTGTATATACCTACATCCAAATCTGAGATTTTGATCAAAATCTGATGAGAATTGCCAAAATCAGTAGTTTATATGCATCCAAGCATATATTATTTTCTTAATAATGATTTAAGTTTATCCTTTTTACCTTCAACCTGTATTCGGTAAAATTACGTGGATTAGTTGAGTTAAACACGATAATTATTGTAGTTTGAATATCATCAAATTTTTAGTATAACTATGATGTTTTTCTAAATAATCAAATCAATCAAATCAATCAATAATTAAAAGCCATATAGGAATCCGTGGGATGGGCGTCTCGCCCGTCCTAATTGGCGGGCAAGATGCCCGCCCCACAAGTATTGTAGGGTGCGTTAGGATGAAATCCGTAACGCACCAAATCATTGATGATGGTGCGTTACGCTGTCGCTAACGCACCCTACGATACCTAATTTTGTTCAAAAATCAAATAGTAGTCCTATATACACCATGCTGTTTACAAATATTTATCAGTATTTATCAGAAATTGCTGTTTGTGTCATTAATTTGAGAATTTGCTCACGCACATCCATGAGAATTTTACCCAGATGGTTTTGCCCAGTTTTATCTACACCACAGCCCCAGAAATAATCATTGGGAGAGTTTTCTACTAGAATCTCGTTACCTGTAGTCAAGAGAATTTCTCTGATGTCAGTGTGAGTCAGAAACTTTTTGAGAACAGCTTCTTTCATCACCTGAGTTTTCACCACCTCCCAGTCTCGACGGAGTTGGCGAGTACTACAGCGTCCTAAAGCAGCAGCCTCTTCTGGAGTTGGGGCTGAATGAATTACAGGTATAATAACTGCATCTATGCTAGTGACAAACTTTTGTGCTTGATAATAATGCTCAACCGTTGGCCAGTAAGTACCCCGGATTTGGATGCCGTGGGGAGAAAAGTTAGAAAAACAGCCATAAGGTTGCCAAACCTTGTAAAAGTAAATAGTCATTTCAAAATTGCTCTTTTATATCAATTTCTATTATGTGATGAGTCGTGATTGCTGAGTAGCTGCGGATCATGTTACAAATACCAAAGTGCAAAAGTAGCAAGCTCCCCATTCCCCCATTCCGCCTATGTCCACAGATGCTTTTGAAAAAACTAGCTGGAGTTGGCAGCTTTCTCAGTTGCAACAAAAAGTGGGAGAATGGGTAGAATACCAGTTTTCTCAAGTTGCCTTGGATATACCCAACTGGTCTATTAGTCCTGGGTTGGCTCAGTTGCTGAATTTGTTGTTTTGGGTTGTATTAGGCTTATTTTTAGCCTGGGTGGCTTGGCAATTGTGGCGATTGTTTAATCCTTATGTATATTCTTGGTTGGCTCAAAGAGCTAATTTTGATGGTGCTGGGACAAAAATCAGCTCTAGTGAATTATCTAGCGTTCGTTGGTTGACGCGATCGCAAGAATTTTATCGTCAGGGTAACTACCGTGAGGCTTGTCGTTGTATTTATTTAGCAATGTTACAGCAGTTGCATGAGAAAGCAATAGCACAATTGCAACCTAGCCGCACCGATGGCGAATATCTGCAATTGCTAAAATTGTCTGTGAATTTCATACAGCCTTATGAAACTTTGATTACTACTCACGAACAATTATGTTTTGGCAATGCTGAGATATTCAGCGAAAATTATGAACAGTGTCAGCAAGCCTATCGAGAGATTTTCCCGGAGTGATGGGGTATGGGGATGGCTTTATAATACAAAGCAATTAAATATTAATTTTTATACAATATGAGACGCTCAAATCGGCTAGCTTGGTTAGGAGCGATCGCTCTAGCGGTGATAATATTACTGAGCCTAATAGCTGCTCCCAGTAATAGTAAAATCACTCGTGGCTCTACCTATAGCAGCGCTGCTGATGGTTATGGTGCTTGGTATGCTTTTTTGCAACAACAGGGTATTTCTATCCAACGCTGGCAAAAGCCTGAGAGTGATATTAAAGCCCAAAAAAGCCCCGTCACCTGGCTACAGATTTACAGTACCTGGCGATCGCCAACACTGGATAGTCAAGAACGAGAATGGCTAGAAAAAGGCAATACCTGGGTGATTTTGGGCGTGCGTCACCAGGTAACAGCGGCTAATTTTAGCACCATGCAAAAATCTCCCTTGGGTGATGTCAAAATTGACACCCGAAGACGTTATAGCAAAGCTGACAAAACACAAGTTGCTTTAGGCGATCGCTTCGGTGCTATTGTCTGGTCAGAAAACTATGGTAAAGGAAAATTAATCTATTGTACCACACCCTATTTAGCCGCCAATGCCTACCAAGATAATTTAAGTAATTTCAAGTATTTAGCTGATTTAGTTAGCGAAAAAAATCACCGAATTTTTGTTGATGAATACATCCACGGCTACAAAGACGCTGATATCAGGGAACGCGAAGGCAAAGGAGACTTATTAAGTTATTTAACTAAAACACCTATCTTGCCGATATTATTACAGGCAAGTGTATTACTATTGGTGCTAATTTGGTCACAAAATCGCCGCTTTGGCAAGGTGGTAGCTTTAGAGACACCAGTCGTAGACAACAGCGAAGCATATATTCAAGCCTTAGCAGGAGTATTGCAAAAAGCTAAATCTACAGATTTTGTGGTGGAGATGGTAAGTAAAGAAGAACAAATGCAATTACAAACAGCCTTGGGGTTAGGGACAGTCATACTAGAACCCCAGACGTTGATTAATGCTTGGGTAGAAAAAACAGGCGCAAATCCTGCCGAATTGGATGCAGTACTCAAGGTGCGATCGCGAAAAGAACTCATAAGTGAACGAGACCTGATAAGCTGGTTGGGGAAATGGCGGACTATTCGCTCAATTCAAAATTAGTAGTTGAATGTTGCACAGATCCTCTCGGCGTTTATTTTGTCTGTAGTCAGCACTTTAGTGCTGATTTTAGAAGCACTAAAGTGCTGACTACGAAATTATTTCCCCATCAATTCAAATTTGACTTTGTTGTATGTATATAAATTAATCATATAATTATGAGCGAAACCCATTCTATTTTAATTAGCCTTGGTCAAGGACTTAATCAAGTAATTGTCGGACAATCCAAGCTTGTACAACAGATGCTAGTGGGGCTGTTATCTGGTGGACATATAATTTTGGAAGGTGTACCGGGGACTGGTAAAACACTTTTAGTCAAAGTGTTGGCACAGTTGATCAAATCGGAATTTCGCCGGATTCAGCTAACGCCAGATGTATTACCCTCAGATATCACGGGTACAAATATTTTTGACTTGAATAGTCGCAGTTTCACCCTCAAAAAAGGGCCTGTATTTACAGAAGTATTACTGGCGGATGAAATTAACCGCACTCCCCCGAAAACACAAGCGGCGTTGCTAGAAGCAATGGAAGAAATGCAGGTAACTTTGGATGGGGAAAGTTTACCTTTACCTGACTTATTTTGGGTGATTGCGACACAAAATCCCCTAGAATTTGAAGGTACTTATCCCTTACCAGAAGCCCAGCTAGACAGGTTTTTATTTAAACTAATAGTAGATTATCCTGACCAAGCCGCCGAAAAACAAATGTTACTCAATCGTCAGCATGGTTTTGCAGCACGATGCTGGGATATTACCCGCCTCAAACCAATAGCAACGGTATCCGAAATTTTGCACGCACGACAAGCAGTCAAAGAAGTTAAGGTATCTGAGGCGATTATTGATTATATTCTAGGGTTAGTGAGAGCCTCACGTCAATATCCCGATTTAGCTTTGGGTGCATCACCTCGCGCTGCTGGTGCTTGGTTGCAGACATCACAGGCTGCAGCCTGGTTAGCTGGGAGAAATTTTGTGACTCCAGATGATGTTAAATCTGTCGCATCGCCATTGTTGCGTCATCGTCTACTTTTGAAACCAGAAGCGATGCTGGATGGTTTACAAATTGATGCGGTGATTGCTTCGGTAATTAATCAAGTGGCGGTGCCAAGATAGTTAGGAGTTAGTTAGGAGTTATACCATTTCACCAAAACGCTGATACATATAGATTGCGCGTAAGGGCACGGCATTGCCGTGCCCCTACCAACGTATTTGTATCATAATTACAGCAATTTTCATGTATTTAGACCACACTCTGATTTTTGTATTCCTTTCTTCCTTCTCTACGAGACGCTACGCGAATGCGCCTTTGCGCCTACTCTTCTCTACGAGAGGCTACGCCAACGAGAACGACTCCGTCGAATGCGTGAGATAAAAAATGATTCCTGCAAAACGAGTTTATTTATTATTGATATTGGGAATAGCGATCGCTCCCATTTTATCGCTATTTTTCGGTATTCCTTTGAGTATTGCGATCGCTTTACTATTTGATGTTGTAGTTTTGGGATTGATGGTTGTGGATGGTTTGCGGGTAAGGCGCTACCGGGTGCAAATTATTCGCGAATTACCGTCGCGCTTGTCTATTGGTCAAGATAACCCGGTGCGGCTCATGGTAACATCGGCGAACGCCAATGCTGTGATTCAAATCCGCGATTATTACCCAACGGGATTTGTTGTGTCTGTACCCACACTCAACGCGAATATTCCCATCAATAGCACACAGGAATTGAAGTACACTGTTAAACCCACACAGCGGGGAGAGTTTCCTTGGGGGAATATTCAGGTACGACAGTTGGGATTTTGGGGATTGGCTTGGGATGATTGGCAGATTTTGCAAAGTCTGCATGTCTTGGTTTATCCTGATTTATTGGGGTTGCGATCGCTCTCAATTCGACTCACACTACAATCATCCGGAGCAATTCGCCAATCTCGCCAAATGGGTATCGGTACAGAGTTTGCGGAACTGCGAAACTATCGCAGTGGGGATGATTTGCGGTTTATTGATTGGAAAGCTACCGCCCGGCGTGTGGGGACGTATAGCAATACACCGCCACTGGTAAGGGTTCTCGAACCAGAACAGGAGCAAACTTTGCTGATTTTGCTAGATCGCGGACGGTTGATGACGGCGAAAGTCCATGGTTTACAGCGATTTGACTGGGGTTTGAATGCGACATTATCCTTAGCTTTGGCGGGATTACATCGAGGCGATCGCGTCGGTGTCGGTGTATTTGATCGCCAAATGCATACGTGGATTCCCCCAGAACGCGGTCAACATCACCTGAGTCAGTTAATTGATCGTCTGACTCCCATTCAACCAGTATTGCTAGAATCTGACTATTTAGGTGCTGTAACCAGTCTAGTCCAGCGGCAAACTCGCCGGGCACTAGTAGTATTAATTACCGATATAGTTGATGTCACCGCCTCCGCCGAACTCCTCGCCGCACTGTCGCGATTAGCACCTCGTTATCTACCGTTTTCCGTCACTCTGCGCGATCCCCAAGTTGATCATTTAGCACACACCTTTAACCAAGATGTGACAGCAGCTTATACCCGTGCGGTAGCTTTAGATTTATTAGCACAAAGACAAGTTGCCTTTGCTAAGTTGAAACAAAAAGGTGTATTGATACTCGATGCACCAGCGAATCAAATTACCGATCAGTTAGTTGAACGATATTTGCGACTCAAAGCGCGGAATCAATTATAGCGTTTCTCGCCCTAGTTAGGTACACCCGTAGGGGCACGGCACTGCCGTGCCCCTACACCGCGTGATACAATTTTGTACTTCATTTGAATGTGTTGTGCTATATAAGTCCTTTTTGATTCATTCATCACATTCAGCGAAACTGCGATCGCACCAATTTTCAAAACTCCCAAATAAGCGGTAGCAGCATTTATACCTGGAGAATGCAGGAATGTGTAGCCGTAAGGCTTGTCGTCAGACATCGCCCCATTGCAGAAAACTGTATTGCTATGGTTTCCCACTGTAGGTATCGCCGAAATAGCAAATGCGAGCGCCGAAATAACAAATGCGAGCGCCGAAATAACAAATGCGAGCGCCGAAATAACAAATGCGATCGCCGAAATAACAAATGCGAGCGCTGAAATAACAAATGCGAGCGCCGAAATAACAAATGCGAGCGCCGAAATAGCAAATGCGAGCGCCGAAATGTTATAAATCCCGTAGGGGCGGAGTCTCCCCATTGGTGTCAAATTGAGCTTCTAACGCTTATCCGACATACGTTTTACCCCTCCCCTTACCAAGGGGAGGGGAGGTTTTGCGTCAGCAAAGCCGGGGTGGGGTAACGCGGATCGTGATGGTAAATGAGCGATCGCATCTGGACAAGGATTTCACGTTTTAATCTTTGGGGCAAAACGTTGATTTTTGAATGCTTCCGGTTTAAGTTGACACCTATGGGCATTGTTCCCTACAACTCTATTGACAATGATAAAGTTTGTATTCGTAACCGTTCACTTCTGATTTTGGCTG
>CAVYXS010000266.1:0-5646 GCA_963772205.1 uncultured cyanobacterium | reverse complement strand
TAGTAGTAGTCTGTCAAGTTTAAATTGATGGTAAGTCAGCAAATTCGTAGTTTAACCCTCCTCTTAAGCAATAGAACCGTGCAGCGTCTGTCTACGACACGCACTCACGTTCAAACAGAGGACTAGGACTCTTTGTGCTGACTACAAAACATGACAAACTAGTAGTTTGCAACCCAACGAGAGAAGAATTTGTTATGATTTGTTTCTAGTCTGGACTTTAGTCCTGAAAAATACGAGGAGTAGAGTCCAGACTACAGCCTAGCATAAATGAATGATTGATACATGCATCGTGTAGTCATGAATGGTAAAATGTTGATAGCGGTAACGCGCAAATAACCGTTAGGACTAGGGAATAAGATAACAAACGTAAATGTCTAGCTGAAACTAGATTTTTATGCGCGGTAAAATAATCTAAAATATTGCTGGAGGTACTAATCCTTGGGGTATTTTCGGTCTCCCTATCAAGCAAGAATCCCATCCCCTTTTAGGACTGGGAGTGTCAATAACCTCACCAAAATACCATGCAGGACATAGGCGACATCATAGACAACCGCGTGCTGATGGTTGCTCTAGCAGCATGTTTTATTGCTCAAGGTTTGAAGCTCGTAATCGAGCTAGTCAAAAATCGTAAATTGAATGTACGTGTTTTAGTGACAACCGGAGGTATGCCTAGTGCCCATTCAGGCTCTGGTGACATCCCTGGCTGCTGGCGTAGGAGAAACTCTCGGTTGGGCTTCGCCGGACTTTGCTCTGGCTACGGTTTTTGCTATTATAGTTATGTACGATGCAGCTGGAGTTAGGCAAGCGGCTGGTAAACAAGCCCGCATTCTCAATCAAATGATTGATGAATTATTTGATGAAAAGCATGACTTTAGCCAAGATCGTCTCAAGGAATTGCTGGGACATACACCAGTTCAGGTAATAGCTGGGGCGGCTTTGGGCGCGACTATATCTTGGTTAGCGACGATGTTAACTAGTCCATAGTCAAGAATCAAGAGTCCAGAGTTTGAATATAGACCCTAGACCCTAGATTGACTACAAACGTATAATGGACTTCAATAGCATTACCTTGCGACTATCTACTAGATACGCAACAAAACCGCGATCGTTTAACTTCTGTAATGTGCTGTATGCTTCTTTTTGGTTGGTGGTGTAAACTGCCAATAAATAAGGACGTTGTCCGTAAGCAGCAAAACCCACATCACCACCCACCACTTGTTGCACAGTATTGACTAATTCCGGGCGATGAAAATAATCTACCAATACAGCATAACCCTCTCCCAAAGCCTGCGGATTATAGCTGACTGTCTGAGAAGGTGGCGTTTCTGTAGGTCGAGTGGTGATGATACCAGATAGTCCGACAATATTGTTAATATATCTCGCCCAACGATTAGCATCGTCAATTTTGTTAAACCCACCAATCCGCGTCACTGTATCTTTGAGATATTGACAAGTGGTAGTCTTAATCTCAGATGGTAAAGCATTACGCAGCTGGCGCTGATTTTCACCTGTGGGACTAATTACCAATAAAAGATACTCCCCAGCACTGGGAGGTTTACAAACGGGAATAGCTTGTTGAGCGGTAACAGAATTCATCCCACCCATCAAACCAGCGATCGCTAATACTACAACACTTGGTAGATTTTGAAATCTCTGCACAACACTCTCACACATAAATAATTGTATTTTCTCGAAAGATTTCATCAAAATACTTTTTGTTCCCCGGTTGGGAATGGGATATGGGGAGAATTTT
Organism: uncultured cyanobacterium; assembly: GCA_963772205.1. GTDB lineage: Bacteria > Cyanobacteriota > Cyanobacteriia > Cyanobacteriales > Nostocaceae > Gloeotrichia. The sequence continues at coordinate 3,893 of CAVYXS010000266.1, read as the reverse complement.
ATTTATTCTTCCCCTACCCACTCCTATTGTCATCAGGAAACAGTGGCTAAGGATGCTAAAGGATGAGGTATCGTCTGTGAAGGAGCCTGAAATGAGCCGGTGCTGACGTATTCTAATCGGAGTTTGAGCCAGGTAATAAATTGGGGATTGGTAGAAATAATCGCTGCTGCTGGTTGGGGAATTTTTGGTTTTACCTGAGCTAATTCAGGTGCTTCCAAGAATGCTGGTTGCTTAATCAACCAAAAATCAATTTCTTTTTCTTGTTCGTGGTAGTGACGGGTACGTTCTTTGAGAACCTCATGTATTGGTTCTTCTTGTACCAGAAATTTTTGACTTGCTAAAACGTAATAGTATGTTTGCATTTTCTATTCCTTGCTTCCTCAAGAATAATATCAACTATTACCATAAATTCCTATAATGTTATGGGTGACTATTTGAATCTTCATTCCCTACTTGATGTCGCCTCCAGCTCAAATTGCAGTCTATCTTGTATGCTAAAGATATCAATAACCATTGGATGAGTGTACAATGACGACTCTGCTACCCCATCGCTGGACTGTCGATGATTATCATTGTATTGTTGCATCGGGAATATTGGCAGAACACAGGTGCGAATTAATCCGAGGAGAAATAGTTGATATGGCACCTGAAAGTCCAGCACATGCACACCGATGTGAAACATCTGCCCGTTACTTGGAGCGGTTATTTGGTGATGGTTGGTGGGCGCGTCAAGGTAAACCCATCACCCTATCAGACTCAGAGCCAGAACCAGATATTGCTGTTGTGAAACAGCGAGATTATAGCCAACAGCATCCCTACCCTGAAGATATTTGTTTGATTATAGAATATGCTTTCAGCACCCAGGCGAAGGACACAGGTGTTAAACGAGATATTTACGCGGGGCATGGTATTCCTGATTACATTGTAGCAGACCTCAAAAGTTCTCAGGTGATTCATTACTCCCAGCCTGTAAATGGCGTTTATACTTTAGAACAAACTTTTTATAGTGGCTTAATCCAAATCTCTCAAATTCAAGTCGATGTTCAAAGGTTGCTTTCTTAATTTGTGAATGGGTTAAATACCCGGACTGCCAAGGGCTGAGTCCGGGAAATTACGCAATTAGGTTAAATCTTCTTGGCTTTTTTAAACCAAGAACCGAAGGGACAAGCACTTCCCTGACTGTCACTACTGCTTTGTTTACCCTGTGATGTTAGTTTATCAAGAAACAGGGTATTGTCAAAGTAGTGTTCCACAGAAATCATCTTCAAATCATCGGTGACTCTGGCTACGCTCATCCCGATAATTTCTACAGTCTCGCCAGTGGGTGCATAATCTTTGTAGGCACCGTTAAAATGTCCCCAGTGTCGCCATTTAAATGTTACAGTCGGTGGACCTGAGTAGACCTCCAATACTTCCCAGGGAAAACCTTGGGGAAATGTACTCTGAAAGAGTTTTGCTGATGTTTCAAAGGTTTCTTCAGAAGCCTTGTAATTTTGAGAATCAGCCATAAATAAATTGTAAGTACCTTGGGCGGATACATCTGCGGCTGTGTACTCAACTCCACCATTGGTACTAACGCGAAACTTGTCATTGACAACCGACAACCACTGCTGCGGGTTAGTTTTAAAAGATACCTCCATCTCGAAGGTTCGCACTAAGTTTTGGACGATCGCTTCTAGTGTACCTTCAAGATGATTTTTGGTACTCTCAGCCGCCAGATTCTCTTTGGAACGGGTATAATCTGGTGCTGTCTGATAGCGCCATTGGGCGTCAGTGCTTTCAGCAATCACGCGATCGCGATCCTGTACCCAAAGCGGAAGGTTGTTAGATTGTGTTGCGCTCATAGTAGTCTTTACTGAAGATTGCCAATTTTCTAGATTACGCAGCGACAACCCCTGATCTCCTCAATCCCCATGACGCCACATGCTTTCCGACGCAAGGCGACTCTAACGCAGTGGCTCCCCCATGCCCCATACCCCATACCCTATGCCCCATGCCCCCCTATAGCTTGCTTCATCTCTCGCACTGCTCTTTCTATACCTACCAAAGCAGCCCGACTGATGATAGTATGACCAATATTCAGTTCTTCCATGCCTGGAAGACTAGCTACGGGGTAAACATTCCAGTAGGTGAGTCCATGACCGGCGTTGACGCGCAATCCAGCTTTAATCGCCTGCTCACAGCCTTTAGCCAAGATAGCTAATTCATGCTTTTGAGTTGTTTCATCTTTAGCCTCAGCATACTGCCCAGTGTGCAATTCAATAAATTTTGCCTGCACCTTGACAGATGCCTCAATTTGTGATGGTTCGGCATCGATAAACAGACTAACTGGAATGGCAGCACCCTGCAATTTAGCCACGATGTCACCTATTCTAGCAACTTGCCCAACGATATCTAAACCGCCTTCTGTAGTGACTTCTTCACGTTTTTCCGGGACTAAAGTCACATAATCGGGTTTAATATCAAGAGCGATCGCTACCATTTCATCTGTAGCAGCCATTTCTAGATTTAAGTGAGTTCGCACCGTTTGTCTTAAGATTCGCACATCCCTGTCTTGGATATGCCGTCTATCTTCCCGCAGATGCACCGTAATTCCATCTGCACCCGCTAATTCTGCTAAAACCGCCGCCGCTACCGGATCTGGTTCTACCGTGCGCCGCGCTTGGCGAATCGTAGCGATATGGTCAATATTTACGCCGAGTGTAGGCACCCCTATTTCTCCCTATCCAGTGTCCTGCCTTAATTTTACCGGAAATCTTCGTCAGGATTTCGGGGTTTTTAGGGAAAATGGGGCATGGGGCATGGCTCCCCAATCCCCAGTCCCCAATTAAGATGGAATTTTAGGGCTTAAAGAGAAAGGCGATCGCTCATGACTACTGAAAATCAAACTGCAGCGATATTGCAACCAACAGCCGTTGTGGACTGGGAACCACCCATGCCACCTACAGATTTAATATTTGATGATGGTGAACCCTTGGAATCAAATCGTCACCGGATTGCGATGAATGTCCTCATTCGGTCATTGCAGCAGGCTTGGACTGAGCGCAATGATTATTTTACTGGGGGAAATATGTTTATTTACTATAGCAGCACCCAAGTTCGTAACCGTGACTTTCGCGGGCCGGATTTTTTTGCTGTGTTAAATGTTGACGGTAATAACCCAAGACAAGGTTGGGTAGTGTGGGAAGAAAATGGTCGTTATCCTGATGTCATTGTAGAATTAATGTTACCATCTACTGCAGCAATAGATAAAGGCATTAAGAAAAATCTTTACGAACAAACTTTTCATACCTCAGATTATTTTGTCTATGATCCCTTTGACCCTAATTCTTTGCAGGGATGGCATTTAGATGATAATCAACAATACCAGCCTTTGACCCCAAATGAGCGCAATTGGCTATGGTGTAGACGTTTAAATTTTTGGTTGGGAACTTGGGAAGGAACTATAGATAGAGAAACTGCAATATGGTTGCGGTTTTATGATGTAGCTGGAAATTTGGTTTTGTTACCAGAAGAAGCTGCAAAAGCAGAAGCTGCCGTTACACGGGAGGAGGAAGCAAAAGCACGAGAGGAGGAAGCAAAAGTGCGGGAGGAGGAAGCAAAAGCACGAGCCGAAAGGTTAGCGGCTAAATTAAGAGAACTGGGTGAAAATCCAGATTTGTTGTAAAGTTTGTAGTAGCGCTTCAGCGCTATTAGCGTTGGCGTAGCTTCTCTAAGAGAAGCGTTTCCAGTGAAGCGCTATAGCGTTTTCCAGTCTAGTGAGGTACATCATACCCCCCTCCTCGCTTGCGGGGAGGGGGTTGGGGGTGGGGTTCTTGTACATCATTCAATTGAGAAGCGCCACTACAAGGTATAATGCGAATTGAAATTGTGAGGCGATATGCTTTTAAAAC